>FR902981.1:151019-176050 GCA_000438155.1 Firmicutes bacterium CAG:95 | reverse complement strand
CCGGCAGCTTATGAATGGTCATGGCTGAACAGTTACTATCTGTTACACAGATTAACCCTCACTACTTGAACCGGGTAATACCGGCGTAAGGAAGCACAGGATAACAGGATCATATTATGTCCTCCTTAGCGATGTAAAAAGTCTAAGGAGGATTTTTTATGTCACTGTTTTTAAACAAAGAAGAAGGCTACTTTTCATTGACAACAGCCGGCGAGGTCGCTGTGATTATTCTGATTGCAGTTCTCGTAATTCTGACAGCAGTAATCAGCACCAGAGTCAAAGAGAACAAGGATCAGAAAAAGAGTCCGTTTTCTACCAAGCAGCTTGTATTTTCCGCAGTCGCACTGGCACTTGGCTTTGTCACCTCTTATATTAAGATCGTGAACATGCCCTGGGGCGGTTCCATCACGCTCTGCTCCATGCTGTTTGTAACCATGATCGGTTACTGGTATGGACCCAAGGTCGGTCTTACAGCTGCATTCGCCTTCAGTCTGCTGCAGTTCGTACAGGATGGCGGAAGCTATATTTTATCCCCTCTGCAGGCGTGCCTTGATTACATCTTCGCTTTTGCTGCATTAGGTCTATCCGGATTCTTCAATAAGCAGAAGAACGGGTTATTAAAGGGTTATCTCGTGGCAATTCTCGTAAGAGGTCTGTGTCATTCCATCGGCGGCTATCTGTACTGGATGGATTATATGCCGGATAACTTCCCGAAGTCACTGACTGCGATTTATCCGATTGCCTATAATTATGCCTACATCCTGGGAGAAGGTCTGATTACCGTAATTATCATTATGCTTCCTCCGGTAAAGAAAGCAATTGAAAAGGTGAAAGCAATGGCCGTACAGGCGTAAGGACAGGGATAGTTCACCCTCTTGCATTTTGCAAGGCGGTGTGCTATCCTGTTTTTAACAAGATATTGGTAACGTTACCAATAGCGCAAATACAGTGCTGACAGCTATTTTGGAATAGCGGAAAGAGATGGAGAATATGAAGAGAGCAAGTGGCATTTTATTACCGGTTTCCAGTCTTCCGTCCCCTTACGGAATTGGAACCTTTTCCAGGGAAGCGTACGAATTTGTGGACTTCCTGGCAGCAGCCGGACAGACCTATTGGCAGATCCTGCCGTTAGGACCGACCGGATATGGGGATTCCCCGTATCAGTCCTTTTCCACCTTTGCAGGAAATCCGTATTATATTGATCCGGAGGAGCTGATTGAGAAGGGATGGATCACGAAGAAGGACTGTGAAAGCTATGATTGGGGAGATACCGATGGTTATGTAGATTATGAGAAGATCTATCTTTCCCGGTTCCGTCTCTTAAAGAAGGCTTTTTTGGAGAGCAAAATCGAAGAAGATGAAGAGTTTCAGAGCTTTGTGAAGGAAAATGAATACTGGCTTATAGATTATGCAATGTATATGGCAGTCAAGGATCATTTTAAGGGTGTGAACTGGTTAAGCTGGGATGAAGACATCCGGAATCGTGATGAGAAAGCCATGAAGAAATACCGCGAAGAGCTTAAGGAAGAGATTCTGTTCTATGAATTCCAGCAGTATCTTTTTGCATCGCAGTGGCTCCGTCTTAAGAAGTATGCGAATGAGAAGGGTGTTCTGATTGTAGGAGACATTCCGATCTATGTTGCTTTTGACAGTGCAGATACCTGGGCGAATCCGGAGCTTTTCCAACTGAATGAAAAGGGTGAACCGGTAGCGGTTGCAGGATGCCCGCCGGATGCATTTTCAGCAACGGGCCAGCTTTGGGGAAATCCGTTGTATCGTTGGGATTATCATGCGCAGACCGGCTTTGCATGGTGGATGAAACGAATCGGCTATTGCTATAAATTATATGATGTGGTACGTATCGACCATTTCCGGGGCTTTGATGAATACTACAGCATTCCTTACGGCGATCCGACCGCAGAGTTTGGTAAGTGGGAGAAGGGCCCCGGCTATGCATTGTTTAAGACGATGAAGGAGCAGATCGGCAACAGGCCGGTGATCGCAGAGGATCTTGGCTTTTTAACTCCGTCTGTTATCCGTCTTGTGAAAAAGACCGGCTATCCGGGAATGAAGATTCTGCAGTTTGCTTTTGATTCGAGAGAAGAGAGCGATTATCTGCCGCATAACTATACCGCAAACAGTGTGGTTTATACCGGAACACATGACAATGACACAACACTTGGCTGGTATCATACGATTCCGGCATGTGACCGACGCTTTGCAAAGAACTATCTGAACATCAAGGGGAATAAGAAGGTAACCTGGGAGTTTATCCGGGCAGCAATTGCAAGTGTATCCGATACGGCAATTATTCCGATGCAGGATTATCTGGAGCTTGGCAGTGAAGCCAGAATCAATACACCGTCTACCCTGGGAGATAACTGGAAGTGGCGGATGAGTGCAGAACAGCTCTCACCGGAACTGGCAGAAGAGATTCTGGAGTTATGTAAACTCTATGGACGTGTGAAAGAAAAATAAAGATAGGAAGAAAAAGAGAAGGCTGTGGAAGAAAGCCGGAAAAAGCCAGAGAAGGATACGGAAAGACCAGGGGAAATACAGAGAGAAAAAAGAGTTACAAAAAAGAAGAAAGAGGGATGGAAGATGGGAGAAATGACAATCAAGGATATTGCCAGAAAATGCGGGGTAGGACCAAGTACGGTATCACGCGCCATCAATAACCATCCCAATATCAATCCGGAAACCAGGGAAAGGGTCCTTTCGGTCATCCGGGAAACCGGCTTTGTCCCCAATAACAGTGCACGGAATCTGAAACGGACAGAAGCAAACTGTATTGCGGTATTGATTAAGGGCATCACGAATCCGTTTTTCAGTTCGGTGATCCGGATTATTGAAGAACAGATTGATGAAAAGCATTTTACCATGGTGATGCAGCATGTGGAAAGCTATGAGGATGAGCTGGATGTAGCATTGAACCTGATCAAGGAAAAGCGGCTGCGCGGGATTATTTTTCTGGGAGGCAATTACCAGCATGATCCGAAAAAGCTCGGGATGCTGAATGTCCCTTTTGTATTCAGTACGATCGGGACAGTGGCAGAGGAGAGTGTGAAAAAGAATTATTCCAACATTGCGGTGGATGACCGGGCAGAAAGCTGCCGGATGGCAGAGTATCTTCTGGGACTAGGGCATAAGCAGATCGCCCTGATTACAGAAAATGCAGAGGGAGAGTCGGTTGGAAAGCTTCGGCTTTTAGGCTATCAGGATGCGTTGAAGGAACAGGGAATCGCGGTAAATCCGAAGCTGATCTTGAAAATAACGGATGATGTTGATCCGTATTCGATGGAAAACGGTTACCGGATGACGAAAGAACTGCTGCAGTCCGGTGAGCCGTTTACGGCGGTGTATGCGATTGCAGATACCCTGGCAATCGGAGCCTGCCGGGCATTGCATGAGGCCGGAAAACGGATTCCTGAGGATGTGTCGGTTGCCGGTTTTGATGGAATTCCGCTCGGGGAATATTATATTCCGAAGCTGTCTACGATGCGGCAGCCGGTAGAAGCCATGGCAGACAAAACGGTCCGCCTGCTTCTGCAAATCTTAGAAGAAAGCGGATCGCATGAACATCTGATTTTTCCGGCAGAGCTGGTGATCCGGGAATCGACCGCTCCACCTGGATAAATACAGGTGATAAACCATACTGCATCTGAAACCGTTTCGGGTATGTGATCCTGAATAGTTATACAGGTTCAGGGTTGGAAAATACGCTTTGACAGGTTGGAGTTGTGATATTCCGGATTGTTCGTGACATCCTCCTGAAACCAGTCAAGCGGAGTGAATGCATTGGCAGTCTCCACATCCGGAAATTCCACTTCGGCAATCATTAATGGTGCAAAGGGCGCATCAAATATATCAAGCTCAACCTTTAAGGCGGTATCTGTGATTGGAATCAGATACCGTTTTTTGGAAATAATGTTGCCATCGGCTTTCGGGCGGAGATGCTCGTAACCTTCCCTGGATAAAGGCAGGTTGTATTCTTCCCGCGCAAGGAGTCCGGTGCCCTTGTAGGTGAGGTAATATTCCTCATCCTGCCTGCGGATGCGGATTACAGGGGAGGTGCAGAGGTAGGCCTGCTCGATGTGAAGGCATTTGTAGTCAGAGAGATTTTCAGGGAGGTATCTGATTAAAAATTTACGTTCAATTTCCATAAAAGTGTCCTTTCGTTGTTAAAATGATGAACCTGTTAAAATTTGCACAACACATTATAACACAGTCTGTTTATAATGTGGTACAATATGATCTGATTAGGATACGAAGTAATGTATGAATGGGTATGGTTGAATTGTTACAACATTAGTAAATCAAAAAGTATGAAAATGTAAGGAAAGGAAGTAAAGTAATGAGTGAAGTATATGTTTTTTTTGCAACGGGATTTGAGGAAATCGAGGGGTTAACCTGTGTGGATCTGATGCGCAGGGCAGATATTGATGTGACAACGGTATCGGTGACCGGAGATCGAACAGTAGTGGGATCGCATAAGATTCCGGTACAGATGGATAAGCTGTTTGATGAGGTGGACTTTGGACAGGCGCAGATGCTGGTGCTTCCGGGAGGAGGACCGGGAACGAAGAATCTGGAGGCGTTTGAGCCGTTGATGAAGCAGATCGATGCCTTTGTAAATGAGGGAAAGGCGGTAGCAGCGATCTGTGCAGCACCTTCCATTCTGGGACACCGTGGACATCTGAATGGAAAGAATGCGATCTGTTTCCCAGGATTTGAAGAGCAGCTGACGGGAGCAACGATTGTAGAACAGGGTGCTGTACGGGATGGACAGATTATCACCGGAAGAGGTATGGGAGCGTCGGTTGATTTCGGTCTTGCCATTGTAGAGTTCTTTAAGGGAAAAGAGACCGCAGATGCATTAGCAAAGAAAATATGTTATGTAAACTAAAAGAAAGAAGTAATCATTATGTTTAACCAGTTGACACAAAGAGATATTGATGCCATGCAGAAGGAAATAGAGGAGCGGAAGCTTGTGATCCGGCCAAAGCTTTTAGAGGATGTCAAGGAAGCGAGGGCACATGGCGATTTAAGTGAAAACTTTGAATATTATGCTGCTAAAAAAGAAAAGAATAAAAATGAAAGCAGGATTCGTTTTTTGGAGCGGATGATTAAAACCGCAGAAATTATTCCGGATGACGCAGCAGAGGATGAAATTGGCATGAACTCCATTGTGACCGTTCAATTCGAAGAGGATGGATCGGAGGAAACCTATACGATTGTGACAACCATGCGAGGGAATTCTTTGGAGAATCTGATCAGCGTAGAATCTCCGATTGGAAAAGCACTGATGGGACACAAGGCTGGTGACCGCGTGGAAGTGGAGGTCAGTAAGGATTACAGCTATGGACTTCTCGTACAGAAAATTGAAAAAGATGAGAACATGGAAGAGCATAAGTTAAGAGATTTTTAGGCAAAAACTTCCATTCATAATTTTATCTCCGTCGTAGATACTATGAACAAGATAAGTGATGCGGAAGCGCTTTGATTGAAGAAATCTTCAGGATAAGCGTAGCCAAAACGCTTATCCCATTTGACAAAGCGCAGCATGTGTACATGTGAGTTTTGTTAGACGAGTAGAATAACGAATAGTTATGTAAACTTGATTAATTCGAAATGGAGGTGAAAAGAATGGCAAGCAACAAGACAAATAGAACAGAAGTTCCTGAGGCTAAGGCCGCTTTGGATCGTTTCAAAACAGAAGTTGCTTCTGAACTTGGTGTAAACCTTAAGGAAGGTTACAATGGTGACTTAACATCCAAGGAAGCCGGTTCTATCGGTGGTGAGATGGTTCGTAGAATGATCAAGAAGCAAGAAGAGCAGATGAAATAACCTGCGTAAAGCAGAATCTGTCTGAGCAAATAAGACGCCCGACTGTAGAAATGCAGTTGGGCGTTGTTTGGTATACAGGAAAATATAGTCGGGCAATGAAAAATATTGAGAAGACACAGAAAGAGATAAAACCTAACTGATCCGTAAAAAAAATACGGAATAGGTTGAATTTTTTTGCAGATAATTATACAATATAGAAAAAGACAGAAGGGTGATTGTTATGTTAAAGAAATTTTCAGTAGAAAACTTTAAGGGCTTTCAGAATAAAATCACATTTGATATAGGTTCGCCAAGTAACTATAGCTTTAACTCTGAAATTATAGAAAATGGGTGTGTAACGAAGGGCATTATTTATGGCATCAACAGTAGTGGTAAATCGAACCTGGGATTGGCTATTTTCGATATTATTACGCATCTTACAGAAAAGCAAAAATTGCTTCTCAGTTATGATTTTTACCTGAATATGAGTGGAAGAAAGTCATTTGCTGAATTTGAATATACGTTCTTGTTCGATGAGCATGAAGTGGTTTATCGATACAGTAAAAACGATGTCAACACACTGAAGAGCGAGAGCCTGTCAATTGATGGAAAAGAGGTTATCTTTTTTGATTTCCTTACCAGAGATGGATTTACATTGTTAGAGGGTTCTGATACTTTGAATGCTTCTATTAAGAATGAGAGTCCTATTTCCCGAGTGAAGTATGTAAACAACAATTCTATTCTGACAGATAATGTGCAAAATCAGGCATTTAAGAAATTCATGGATTTTGTGGATCGAATGCTTTTGTTCTATTCGCTGGACAGTCGTGGATATGAAGGATTTATGAATGGAAGTGAAGGTATTGCAGAAGGTATTGTGAACAGTGGAAGAGTACAGGATTTTCAAGAGTTCCTGAAAGAAAACGATATTGATTATAAATTGTATGGGTGTGAGGTGGATGGAAGAAAAGCGATCTATTGTCATTTCGAAAATAAGGATGCGGATTTCTTTAAGATTGCATCTACTGGAACCAGATCGTTAGCATTGTTTTATTATTGGTATATCCGTATGGAGAAAGCGTCCTTTGTATTTATTGATGAATTTGATGCATTCTACCATTTTGAGCTATCGGAGTCAGTGCAAAGGCATCTGAAAAAGATGTCTGGGGTTCAAATATTTACCACTACTCATAATACAGATTTAATGAGCAATGATTTACTTAGACCGGACAGTTACTTTTTGCTTGAAAATAACAGGATTAAAGCCATTTCTGAATTAACAGAGAAGGAACTTCGACAGGCACATAATCTCCAGAAAATGTATAAGGCAGGTGCGTTTAGTGGCAGATAAAGACTATAAGGCGTTTATAGTTGAAGGAGAAGTCAGGGAACCACAAATTATTGATAATATCTCAAAGATATTCTTTTCCCATAGGAATTATACAGTTATTACACTTCCGGCAGGAGAAAATATTTATATGTTATGGAAGCAGTTGAAAGAGGATGATTTTGAAACAGACATCATTGAGGTTCTCAGGGAGAGCAATGACGAAATCAGGAAGCAACTTATGGGATTATCAAGAGATGACTTTTCTGAGGTTTATCTTTTCTTTGATTATGATGCTCATCAGACGAATTTGGGTAAAGATGTACAGGAGGATGTAATATGTGAGATGCTGGAAAGCTTTGATAATGAAACGGAGAACGGGAAATTATACATAAGCTATCCAATGGTTGAGGCGCTCAGAGATTATGAACCGGGAAAATGTGGCAATGGAGTAGATTGCTTTGTAGCGATAAAGGAACTTGATAATTATAAGAATGCTTCAGCGGTTAGAGCATATAATCCTCATTTTAAAGAATATGACATTGATGCATGGAAGGATATTATTGATGTGTTCGTGATGAAAGTATCATGTCTTTGTGAGACACCTGATACGATGGAGTATGAACAATATTCCGGTAAAGTGACACCAAGTGAAATATATGTGATGGAAAAGAAAAAGGCTGAGAGACAGAGGGTATTTGTTTTGAGTGCATTTCCAGAATTCCTGTTGGATTATTTTGGAGTGAAGTTATGGAGAACAAGTGTAAAGCATAGAAGAAATTTGACTTGTAAATGTGTGTAACAAGTTGATGCATCGCTAAAAGTATAAATGATTTAGAGGAGAAAAACATGGCATTGATGACAGTATATCATGGTGGATATCAGGCAGTAGAAAATCCAGAGATACGAGTTAATAAAAACACAAAAGATTTTGGTATTGGATTTTATTGTACGGTTATAAAGGAACAGGCTCAAAGAGGGGCTAGGAGATACAATACAAAGATAGTATCCCTATACGATGTAAGACTTTCGTCTGATTTAAAGGTGTTAGAATTTAATGAGATGACAGAGGAATGGCTTGATTTCATTGTCGCGTGTAGAAGCGGGGAGGCACATGACTATGATATCGTGATTGGAGCTATGGCGGATGATCAGATTTATGCATATGTGTCTGATTATATAGATGGTACTATTACAAGAGAACAGTTCTGGGTTTTGGCAAAGTTCAAATATCCTACGCATCAAATTGTTTTTTGCACGGATGATGCACTGAAGTGTTTGACTTATAGAGGCTTTGAGGAGGTACAGTAATGATTGGTCAAGGAAGAGAAACACAAGAAGATAATAATCTTTTCTATACATGTGGATTAATCGATTATATTTCCAGGAAGACAAAAAATGTTCGTGCTGATGTAGTGAATCAATTAGGCAGGGATAATATTTGTAAAATTTATAACCTTGCTGATGTTTATCACTGTGACAATATAGACACAATAAGCGAGAATTTTATAGAAGAGTGCGGCATCAAATCAGGTGAATTTGACAATGTAGCAGATTGTGGTTATTCTGTTCCATCTCATTGGGATATAGGAAAAGTGTATAGACGTCTGATTAAAATGGTGGTTAAAGATGAAAAAACAGATGTTATTGATGCATTGATAGAGGTATACAATTCATTTATCAGTCCAAAGATTGATGATTATAATAGCAGTGTCTATTATGAGAATCCAAACTATATTTTTGAATGCTATAAGGCAAAAAAGATGTTGTAATCCTTGATTGGGTAAAGCTTTTTGTTTGATTTATCAGGGAAAAGCATATAGAAGGAATGAATCATTCAAAATTTACCGGATTTATGTACGATTCCCATTAGATTGTGGGGCAATAGTATTTATAAAATAGTGGCACAGACAGTTTTGGACTAACCGTCCAATGAAATTATGATTGACAAGTGATATCCTCTTATCATTACCCGAGAAAGGGATAAGGATAGGAGGATGTTTTTGCAAAGAAAAGTAGATATTGTAGTAGATCCCCTTGGAAATAAGACAGTGCTTATTCAAGATGTTATTTTTAAAGGGAAACGTTCTCTGGAATGGGCAGATGTTGAAGCGTATTTGAAACAGTTTGTGGGAGAGGTATATACCGTAGAGAAGACGGCAGATTTGGTTTATATAGGGAAGGATCTTCCTGATGAATATACACATTCAAATTATACCCTGATTCTTAAGGGAGCAAATGCGAAAGCAAAGGCTAATGCAGTACAGGGATTACCTGAAATAATTGAGATTGCAACACACAAGGCTCACAAAGACAACTGGAAAAAGAAACATAGTAAGGATGCAAAATATGGATGGTATAAATATATGTCAAGATTTGCATTGCCAGTATTTGATAGTAGCGGAGAAATAGAACGATATAATATATTTCAAGTTGTAATGATTGTAAGACATGCAGAAGATGGAAAAATGTATTTATACGATATGATGGATATAAAAAAAGAAACGAGCAACCTTTTCCAGTCATAAGACCTTACTCAGTCAGAAACCCATTTCTTAGCCTTTATAGTAGTACATAGGTGAAAGAAAGTCAATGAAATTTAATATTTACGGAGGATAATAACATGAATAAAATAACAGTTAATAAAATCAGATGTAGAAAGTGCGGTGACATCATAGAGAGTAAATCAGTTCATGATTTTAGATCCTGCAAATGCGGATTCGTAGCAGTGGATGGAGGGCATAATTATCTTAGGAGAGTGGGAAATTTGGAAGACTGGGAAGATTTAAGTGAGTATGAAGTGATTGAGGATGAGAATACCATATGGATGAAATAAATTCTCCCGGCAGAACACCACGTATTCTGCCGGGAACTCGTTTTTACTTATCCTAAAATATAATTCCAATTTTAACGATTAGCTCTTAATTGCTAATTTTTAATTCCTTGATTTTAATCTTTTAATTCCTGTTCCTTAATTCTCCGTTTTCAAATATTTCTTCAACGGCATCCAGATCACATATGCTAAGGCGCTGCCGATCAGGGCGGTGGTAAGCTGGGTGATGGAGAAGGTGACCTTTGCGGTGGCAAGAACCATAGGTAAGGCTTCCGGCTTCGGGAGCTTTGAAGCAATGTTATCGCCGAAAATGGGAAGAATAATGAGGACGATAACTACGCCCATGAAAATAGCCTTTAATACGGAGCCTGCGACTAAGCCGGCAGGGAGACGCCACTTAAAGGAAGTCTTTTCCTGGAAATACCACACAGTGATGGCGAGAACGGCATTTCCTGCCATAACAGCGGGAAACATCAGCGGAATGGCTGCCATAATGGGAGAGCCGGTGAAGAAAAATGCGGTTACCGGGGCGATGATGCTTAACAGTAATCCACTCCATAATCCGACAGACAAAACAGCCAGAATGATGGTAAGATTTACGATCGGTCCGGTGATGTACACAGACAGGTTCTTGAAGTACTGGCTGACAATACAGATGGTGAGAAGCAGTGCGGTCTGCACTAATTGTTTGGTTGTGATTTTCATAATGAGATCCTCCTATAGATTCGCCTGCATGGCCTTTGCCGTGATCCCTTCAATTCGTCCAAGCTTGCCGGAAAGCGCACTGATCCTGTCTGGAGTGGTACTTAGGATGATAGAGATGACATGCAGATCCCTGTCACGGCAGGGAATACCGATTCTGCCAATAATGTCTTCGGCATAGTCGTGTAAGATCCCGTTTACCTTCGGAACTGCATCAAAATCCTTAATAAAAATACCAATGATGGCAGCTTTCTCTTCACGGATTTCCATAGAATGAGTTCTCCTTGTTTTACTTTACGTCAGGAATTCCTTCGGCTCAGGATATTGTGGGCTGCAAAAACAGAAGATATACGCAACTATTCAGACTCCATTCGTAAAACCGCTGTTTCACAGCGTTGTTTACTCATGTGGTTACTTTGCCATATAAATCATGGCATATGTCCTTTTGAATGCAAGCATTCATCGTCCATAGCCATAATTTGTATGGCTCTGAATAGTTGAAACACACTCTCTTTGCAGGTGATTTTCCAAAGATTATAATACAAATTCAGAAAAATAGCTAGTCATATCGGCGTGTTTATGCTATAATCCTACAATGACTGTGAGTGTGCACAGGACGTATTAAGGAGGTTTGTACAAGATGAGCGTACAGGTAGAGAAATTAGAAAAGAACATGGCGAAGCTTACAATTGAAGTTTCTGCAGCAGAATTTGAGAAGGCATTAGAGGATGCTTTCCTTAAGAATAAGAATAAAATCAGTGTACCTGGTTTTCGTAAGGGAAAAGTACCGCGCCAGATGGTAGAGAAGATGTATGGTCCGGAAATCTTCTATGAAGATGCTGCCAATGCATTAATTCCTGATGCATACAGCAAGGCACTTGATGAATGTGAAGAAGATATCGTTTCTTCTCCTGAAATTGATGTTACCCAGATCGAGAAGGGCAAGTCCTTCATCTTTACTGCAACGGTTGCATTAAAGCCGGAAGTAAAGCTTGGCAAGTATAAGGGTGTCAAGGTAGAAGCTGCCGAAGTTACCGTTACCGATGAAGAAGTCGATGCAAAGATCGAGAAGGAAAGAGAAAACAATGCAAGAACCATCGAAGTAACCGACAGACCGGTTAAGGATGGCGATATGACCGTCCTTGATTTTGAAGGATTTGTAGATGGTGTTGCTTTTGACGGTGGTAAGGGCGAGAATTATCCGTTAACCATCGGTTCCGGCGCATTTATTCCCGGATTTGAGGAGCAGCTTGTTGGTGCTGAAATCGGCAAGGAAGTAGAAGTAAACGTTACTTTCCCGGAAGATTATCAGGCAGAAGAATTAAAGGGCAAGGCAGCGGTATTCAAATGTACCATTAAAGAAATCAAGGAAAAGGAACTTCCTGCACTGGATGATGAATTTGCAAGTGAAGTTTCCGAATTCGATACCTTAGAGGAATATAAGAAGGACGTTAAGGAAACCTTAACCATCGAGAAGGAAAAGGCAGCAAGAGATGCTAAGGAAGCAGCAGTGATTGATGCAATCATTGCAGATTCCGATATGGATATTCCGGAAGCTATGGTTACTACCCAGCAGAAGCAGATGATCGATGAATTTGCACAGAGAATGCAGATGCAGGGATTATCCATGGAGCAGTACTTCCAGTTTACAGGCGCTACTTTAGACAAGATGATGGAACAGGTAAAGCCTCAGGCAGAAACCAGAATCAAGTCCAGACTTGTATTAGAAGCAGTTGCAGCTAAGGAAGGAATTGAAGCAACCGAAGAAGATTACGAAGAAGAAATCAAGACAATGGCAGAGGTTTACCAGATGGAGCCTGACAAGATTAAGGAAATGCTTCCTGAAAAGAGCGTCAAGGGCATCAAGGAAGATATCGCTGTTAAGAAGGCAGCAGAGTTTGTTGTAAACAATGCCAAGGCAAAATAAGAAAAGAGGTTAAAGAATGAGTTTAGTACCTTATGTCATTGAACAGACAAGCAGAGGGGAACGCTCCTATGACATCTATTCAAGACTTTTAAAAGAAAGAATTATCTTTTTGGGTGAGGAAGTAAATGAAACAACCGCAAGTCTTGTAGTAGCACAGATGTTGTTTCTGGAAGCTGAGGATCCGGAGAAGGATATCCAGCTTTATATTAACAGCCCCGGTGGCAGTGTGACGGCCGGTATGGCAATTTATGATACCATGCAGTATGTAAAATGTGATGTATCTACCTTCTGTATGGGTATGGCAGCCAGCATGGGTGCATTCCTTTTAGCAGGTGGTACGAAGGGCAAGAGACTGGCACTTCCCAATGCAGAAATCATGATTCATCAGCCTTTGGGCGGCGCACAGGGACAGGCTACCGAGATTGAAATTGCAGCCAGACATATTTTACAGACCAAGGAAAAGCTGAACAGAATGCTTGCTGAAAATACCGGCAAGGATATCTCCATCATCGCAGCAGATACGGACCGTGATAACTGGATGTCCGCAGAAGAAGCGAAGGAATATGGACTGATTGACCGCGTTATTTATAAGCGTTCAGAGGCGTAGTCACAATAGTTTAAAGTAGAGGTAAAGTCATATGGCAGGAAGGAATTCTGACGAAATCAGATGTTCTTTTTGTAATAAAACCCAGGATCAGGTGCGCAAAATGATCGCCGGTCCTTCGGGAGTATATATTTGTGACCATTGCGTGGAGATCTGCGCGGATATTGTTGAGGAAGAGTTTGAGGATGATGCAGAGGCATTTGCAGAAGAAGAGCCGGAAATGGAAATCAATCTGTTAAAGCCTGCAGAAATCAAGGACTTTCTTGATGATTATGTCATCGGGCAGGAGGAAGCGAAGAAGGTTCTTTCCGTTGCTGTTTATAATCACTATAAGCGTGTGACAGCACCGAAGGACGAGGATGGTGTCGAACTCCAGAAAAGTAACATTATCATGATCGGGCCTACCGGTTCCGGTAAAACCTATCTGGCACAGACCCTGGCGAAGGTTATTAATGTTCCGTTTGCAATTGCGGATGCCACAACCTTAACCGAAGCCGGTTATGTGGGAGAGGATGTAGAGAACATTCTGCTTAAGCTGATTCAGGCAGCGGATTATGATATCGACCGTGCACAGTATGGAATCATTTATATTGATGAGATTGATAAGATCACGAAGAAGAGCGAGAATGTTTCTATTACCCGTGATGTTTCCGGAGAGGGAGTGCAGCAGGCGCTGCTTAAGATTGTTGAGGGTACGGTAGCAAGCGTTCCACCGCAGGGTGGACGGAAGCATCCTCATCAGGAGCTTTTACAGATTGATACCTCCAATATCCTGTTTATCTGTGGAGGAGCGTTTGATGGTCTTGAGAAGATTGTGGAAGACCGTCTGAACCGCAATTCCATTGGATTTGATGCAGAGATCGTAAGCAGGAACAGCAAGGAAGTCAGTGAGCTTCTTGCAGAGGTAACACCACAGGATCTTGTGAAGTTTGGACTGATTCCGGAATTTGTCGGACGTGTACCGATCAATGTGTCACTGAAGGGTCTTGATAAGAAAGCGTTAATCCGTATTCTTACCGAACCGAAGAATGCGTTAATTAAACAGTATCAGAAATTATTTGGATTTGACCATGTAAATCTTGTGTTTGAAGAAGATGCAGTGGATGCCATTGCAGAGCAGGCTTTTGAGAGAAAGACCGGAGCAAGAGGATTACGGTCCATTATGGAAAAGGTCATGATGAATGTCATGTTTGAAATTCCATCGGATCGTACAATTGAAAAATGCGTGATCACCAAAGGCGCGGTAGAAGGTGAAAGTGAACCGCTGATTTACCGCAGAGAATTGATGCCTAAAGCAAACTAAAGCATGACGGACACGCTTTTGCGTGTTCGTCATATTTATATCACTTGTCATTATATTTTTTACGGAGTTGTATATGAATAAAGAACATATCCCGGTAATCCCCCTGCGGGGACTTGCAGTGTTACCGGATGCAATTATACATTTTGATTTAAAGAGAGAAAAGTCAATTCATGCCGTGGAATACGCCATGATGGGAGACGGACTGGTATTTCTTGCATCCCAGAAGGATCCGGAATGTCAGGATCCGGGAATCGGGGATCTGTATACGGCAGGAACAGTCGCTTCGGTACGGCAGGTCACGAAGCTTCCGAACCAGGTGCTGCGGATTCTCGTAGGTGGTGTGAAGCGTGCGATGCTGACTGCAATTCAGGAAGCAAATGAGGCCTTTCTGGAAGGAAGTATTATTCCACAGGAGGAGCTTGCAGACGAGGAATTATCTTCCGTGGAGGAAGAAGCGATGCTTCGACAGCTTAAGGAAACCATTGCCGAATTTGCAGCCTTGCATCCAAAGCTTGATAAGAACGCCGTACAGCGGTATCAGGCGATGGAGAATCTGGGGAGTCTGTTGGATCAGATTACCATGAATCTTCCGGTAGAATTTGAAAAGAAGCAGCAGGTATTAGAGGCTTTCAATTTAAAGGAGCGTTTTGAGGCGGTCTGTACTATCCTGGTTAATGAAATCCAGATTGCCGGAATCAGGAATCGTCTGGCACAGAAATTAAAGGGGAAGGTAGAGAAGAACCAGAAGGAATATCTGTTACGGGAGCAGCTTCGTTATATCCGGGAGGAATTGGGAGAAGAGAATTCCTTTTCGGACAGTGAGCAGTTTGAAGAAAAGCTAAAGGAGCTTAAGGCTAAGCCCGAAGTAAAGGAGAAGATCCGGAAGGAAATCTCCCGTTTTAAGAGCCTGTCCGGGAACAGCTCGGAAAGTGCTGTGGAGCGGGGGTATATTGAGACACTGTTAGAGCTTCCGTGGGATAAAGCCTCGATTGATAACGAAAGTATTAAAGAGGCGGGAGAGATTCTGGAAAAGGAGCACTATGGACTGACACAGGTCAAGGAGCGTATTCTGGAATTCCTGGCGGTACGGTGTCTCACGAAGAAGGGAGAAAGTCCCATCCTTTGTCTGGTAGGGCCTCCGGGAACCGGTAAAACCTCGATTGCGCGAAGTGTTGCCAGAGCATTGAATAAGAGATACATACGGATCTGTCTCGGAGGTGTCCGGGATGAAGCAGAGATTCGTGGCCATAGGAAAACCTATGTCGGTGCAATGCCCGGAAGAATTGCGACAGGCCTGCGGCAGGCAGGAGTGAAGAATCCGCTCATGCTTCTGGATGAAATTGATAAGGTCAGCAATGATTATAAGGGAGATACCTTTTCCGCATTGCTTGAAGTACTTGATGGAGAACAGAACGTGCGGTTTCGCGATCATTATGTGGAAATTCCGCTTGACCTGTCGGAGGTTCTGTTTATTGCAACCGCAAATTCCACACAGAATATCCCACGTCCCCTGCTTGACCGTATGGAGCTGATCGAGGTAAACAGCTATACGGAGAACGAGAAGTTCCATATTGCGAAGGAACATCTTCTGCACAAGCAGATGGAAAAGAACGGCATCACCGGAAGGTGGCTGTCTGTTTCGGACAGTGCCTTGAAAGCAATCATTTCTTCCTATACAAGAGAAGCCGGTGTCCGTGAGTTGGAACGTAAGATCGGGGATATCTGCCGCAAGGCAGCGAAGGAAATTCTGGAATGCCGTGAAGATGGCAGAGAGGAAACGAAGGTTAAGGTGACCGCCTCTAATATTGAGAAGTATCTTGGAAAGCGGAAATACACGACGGATCTTGCCAATAAGAAGCCGGAGGTCGGCATTGTACGCGGACTCGCCTGGACGAGTGTTGGTGGTGATACCTTACAGATCGAGGTAAATGTCATGCCGGGTAAGGGAGATATTGATCTGACCGGACAGATGGGAGATGTGATGAAGGAATCTGCCATTATCGGTATGAGTTATGTCCGCTCTATCGGTAAGGAGCATAAGATTGATCCGTCCATGTTTAAGGAAAATGATTTTCATATTCATATTCCGGAGGGAGCTGTTCCGAAGGACGGACCATCGGCCGGAATCACGATGGCAACGGCGATCTTTTCTGCGGTGACCGGGAAGCCTGTGCGGTGTGACCTTGCCATGACCGGAGAGATTACCCTTCGTGGAAATGTACTGCCGATTGGCGGTTTAAAGGAGAAGATTCTGGCAGCCAGGATGGCAGGCATCAAAGAAGTGCTTGTTCCTTCTGAAAATAAAAAGGATGTGGAAGAAATTCCGGAAGAGATCCGCAACGGAATTACCATTACTTATGTTAAGACCATGAAGGATGTAATAAAAAAAGCACTTGTGACAGAGGAATAAAGTATATAAAATGTTAGTAATGATAATGAGAGTAATCCGGATAATCGGGATGCTTGTTCAGAACGTGAGGTTTCAGCATGGTTATTAAAAATGTAAGTCTTGAAACAGTCTGCGGAATTACCAGCAGGATTCCGGACAATCCATATATTGAATTTGCGTTTGCAGGTAAGAGTAATGTAGGGAAGTCTTCCCTCATTAACGGTCTGATGAACCGCAAGTCTCTTGCAAGAACCAGTGCACAGCCGGGAAAAACACAGACCATTAATTTTTATAATATCAATGATGCCATGTATTTTGTCGATCTTCCGGGATATGGCTATGCAAAGGTCAGTGAACAGGAAAAGGCCAAATGGGGAAAGATGATTGAAAATTATCTGCACAGCTCCAGACAGTTAAAGGCAGTATTTCTGCTCATTGATATCCGGCATGAGCCTTCCGGAAATGATAAGATGATGTATGAATGGATCTGCAATCAGGGTTATGAACCGGTCATTATTGCAACGAAGCTTGATAAGATTAACCGGAGCCAGGTTCAGAAGCATGTGAAGATGATCAAAGAGGGTCTGCAGGTGGTGAAGGGAACAATTGTGATTCCTTATTCCGCACAGACCAAACAGGGGAGAGAAGAGATCTACGATTTGTTGGACAGCTATCTGATATAAAGGGGCAGAAGCCAACAGGAGGAAGAGGCGGTTATTATGGAAAAAAGAGGAACGGGAATCACTTATGTAAAGGTTGTTGTTAACTTATTAATCATGGCGTTGACGATTCTTTGCTGCTTTCTGGTATTACCAAGAATTATTGTATATTTTATGCCGTTTTTTATTGGTTGGATCATTTCCCTGATTGCTAACCCGATCGTGAGGTTTTTTGAGACAAAGCTTAAGATACGGAGGAAAATGGGGACAGTTGTGGTGATCATTGCCGTACTTGCACTTGTTGTGGGTGGAGGATATTTTTTGATTTCCTGGTTGCTTGAACAGCTGATTTCCTTTATAAATGAAATTCCCGAGATGTGGGCAAATGCACAGGGAGATCTGGAAAACATCGGTAAAAAGCTGATGGTCATGTATCAGTATCTGCCAAAGAACTGGCAGGAGAATCTGGATGGCTTTCAGGTGAAATTCCAGACCATATGGGGAGACTGGGTAAGTACACTCGGAACACCGACGATTACCGCAGTTGGTAATTTTGCCAAAAATCTGCCGTTGATTGTAATCGGGATTATTATGAGTCTGCTGTCTTCCTATTTCTTTGTGGCAGAACCGGATTATCTTCGCGGCATCTGGGGGAAAATACTTCCGCGGGCATTACAGGATCGTATCGAGATGATCAAGCGTGGTTTAAAGCGTGCCGTAGGCGGCTATTTTAAGGCACAGCTTAAAATTGAGGTATGGATGTATATTCTGCTGGGAATCGGATTCTGGATTCTGCGTGTAAGATATGCCTTCATTATAGCAATCGGAGTAGCCATTTTAGATCTGCTGCCTTTCTTTGGAACAGGAACCGTGCTGGTGCCGTGGGCAATCATCAAGTTTCTGAACGGAGAATACGGTATGGTGATCGGTCTGCTCATTATCTGGGGAGTCGGACAGCTGTTCCGTCAGATGATTCAGCCAAAGATCGTAGGAGATTCAGTAGGGCTGGATCCGCTGCCAACGTTGTTCCTTTTGTACATCGGATACCGTATGGGAGGTGTCTGGGGCATGCTGCTTTCTGTGCCGATTGGAATTATTATTTTTAATATGTATGAAGAAGGGGTATTCGATACCACAATTAAAAGTATACAGATCCTGTACTCCGGGGCAAGTAATTTCCGCCATATTACCGAGGAGGATATGGAACCTGTCCGCAGGTATAAGCTCCTTGAGCAGGAAAGGCTGAAGAAATCCAGAGAGCGTAAGGAGACCGGGGAAGAATCGAAAGCACAGAATCAGGGAAAATAGTAACTATTCAGTACAGGTCGTAGCATTTACTGCTGCGACCGTAAGAAAATGATTCAGTAATGCACAATCCCATCGGCGAAGCCGATTTGGAATGGATTTTGCATCGTAACTGTGAAGGTACTGAACAGTTACGAAATGTAACAGATAAAGGGTGAACGATGCGTAATTTTAAAATGATCCTTCAATATGAAGGAACACGGTATAAGGGATGGCAGCGACAGGAAAGTACAGAACACACCATTCAGGGAAAGCTTGAGGGTATTTTGACTAAAATGGCCGGTACTCCTGTTGAAATTCAAGGCTCCGGACGAACCGATGCAGGAGTACATGCTCTTGGACAGGTGGCTAATTTCCATGCGGATATCCGGATGTCGGAGCAGGAGATTATGAATTATGTAAACTCTTATCTGCCGGAGGATATTGCAGTGATTTCAGTAAAGGAAGCGTCGGAACGTTTTCACAGCAGACTGAATGCGACCGGGAAGACCTATTGCTATCTGCTGGTTCAATCCGGAATCCCTCATGTATTTGAACGGCGGTTTGCCCATAGAATAGAAGAAAGACTCGATGTGGAAGCAATGGAGAAGGCCGCAGGGTATCTGCTTGGAACCCATGATTTTGCAGCGTTTACATCGACTAAAAAAAGTAAGAAATCAACGGTCCGGACCATTGATGAGATTACATTTACCAGGGAATACAGTTCGGTGATGCACATCATGACAGAAGTGCAGGAGCCGGATCTGCTTCGGATTACCTATTCCGGGGATGGATTTTTGTACCATATGGTCCGGATTCTGACCGGAACACTGCTGGAGGTCGGGATGCAGCTTCGCAGTCCCGAAGAGATTCCGGAAATACTTAAGAGTAAAAATAGAGAAATGGCAGGACCGCTTGTGCCTGCTAAGGGGCTTACATTGATGGAGGTTCGTTATTCGTGAAGAAGAAACTGACTGCGGAAGAAGAAAAGCAGCGCAACATACGATGGATACGAGCCTTGTTTCTGGTTTATTTATTAATTGTCATTAAACTGATTATTTTCAAATATCCGATGGATCAATTACGGGCTATTGCAGCAACGTGGCGTAAGGATGTGATTCTGGAAGGGTTGGATACTGCGAATTTTACTCCCTTTAAAACCATCCGGATGTATATTGATTATGCATATATGCTGAACAGCTTTGAAAATCTGGTGGGAAATATTCTGGTATTTGTACCATTTGGATTCCTCCTTCCCTATGTATGGAAAAAGGCCGGCAGCTTTTGGGTCATGCTGCTGAATGCCGTTATCTTTGTGCTTGGGATTGAGGTGTTTCAGTTATTCAGTGCGTTTGGTGCATTTGATGTAGATGATATTATCCTGAATTGTTTAGGTGCAGTCTGGGGCTATCTGTTTTATCTGATTGTGGAGGCAATCCGCCGTAAACGGAACCGAAAGCAGAAGCAGAAGGATAAGCAGACCGGAACAGGGCAAAGAAATAAAATTTTATAAATAGAATTTTAAGCAGAATTTTATAAGGAGGTAATTGCAATGAATTACATTAAGAGTCTGAAGGTGAATTATTCCCTGTCTGCAGTGATCTGCGTCATACTGGGAATTGTTCTGTTGGTATGGCCGGGACAGAGTACCCAGGTGGTATGTATGGTTTTGGGAATCGTTCTGGGAGGCTTTGGTCTCATCCAGATTATTCTGTATCTGGCAACAAAGGAAAAAACGATGGTTTCCCACAGCATGATGATGCTTGGGGTAGTGCTTGCCGTAATTGGCGGCTGGATTGTATTAAAGCCCGAAACGATTATTAAGGCGGTTCCAATGATCGTGGGAATTCTCATTGTGATTCACGGATTTCACAATGCGGTACAGGCAATTGACCTTAAGAAAATGCAGTATGATAACTGGTGGGTAGCTCTTCTTCTGTCTCTTTTGACGGTAGCGTTGGGAGTTGTACTGATCTGCAACCCGTTTACTATTGTGGATACTGTGGTTCGGATTATCGGAGCTTTTCTTGTTTATGATGGCTTATCCGATATGTGGATCCTGTCCCGGGTTTTCAAAACCAAAAAGAACCGGGAGAAGATTATTGACACAGATGCCGTGATTGTAGACGAAGATGAATAGCAGATGACAGCCGGAACACAGGAGATATTGGTATTGATGTCCCGGCATGGCAGCCGGACAGGCTATGCCCACGGATCTTCACTGGCGGGCATCCGTATACCGCTTAGGATGCTGGAGTATTCCCAGAGAAACCATTCACCGGTGGACTCCTTTTTCCTGAGCTTTATGGGACGCGGAGAGTCTGCACCGGCAGTCTTCAGAAACAGGCGCAGATAACCCGGTTCAATATCCTGTGGCCGTGGATCCTCCTGAATGGATAACACATAGGGTATGCCGGGCTGATAGTTATTCCGGGGCGAAGCCCCTTCGTAATAAGCAAAGGGAAGATAAGCCTTTCCCCGCAGACGATCCTGCAGGAACTGACTGTCCATGGGCTGCATGGGGCGGGGACCGCGTAAAAGATTCATGGCGGCAATGCCGTCCTCCCTGTTCCGGATAAACAAAGCCAGTGCACACAAAAACAGTACACATACAAGCTCCGGTGTACGCTGTGTATCTGCCATTTCTTCAAATTTTTCAAAAGTGTCCGGAATCTGTTCTATCGTAATTTTCATGATGATAACCCCTTTCCCCTGATGTATTTCTTTTATTTTACACAATAGAACCGGAAATTTCCCCCGCCAATTGGCTAGTACACCGAATAATAAATAACTGAAATCTTGACTTGTCTGATTTTTCAGTGTACCAGTATATCGGACAGAGTGCTCATTGACTTTGTTAAAAAGCCCATGATACGATATTCTTACGCCTAAATGTGCACACGGACGGAGGATATCCATGAGTAAAGCCGCAAAAAAGAGTATATGGATCACAGCAATTGCATTGCTGCTTATCGGGATTGCCATGTGGCTGCGCTATATCAGCAGGAGCATAGACGGAACCTACGGCATAACCCAGATACGAAGCGGAATTTATATCATTCTGCTGAGTGCGTGGGGGGTATCCGTTCGAAACCGTATTATTCAGGTGCAGATACGCCGTTATCTGCTGGCCATATCAGGACTGATGATTTTCTGGCTGATGCTCCGCACGGTCAAATATTCAGTGAGCATGACGGATCTGCGCCGTTATCTGTGGTATGGGTATTATATTCCCCTGCTGTTTATTCCGTTATTGTCCGTGTGGGTTGCCAGGTCTTTGGGAAAACCGCAGGATTATCGCATTCCTTTCAGTAAATGGCTGTTTTATCTGACAGCGGGTCTCCTTCTTTTGCTTGTTCTGACCAATGACCTGCATCAATGGGTATTTACCTTCCCGGACGCAGGATTAAGTGATGATGCATACAGTTACGGTCCCGGATATTATGTGGTGGCTGCATGGGAGATTCTGTGTGCGGCTGCCGCTATGGGTATGATTCTGCTCAAGTGCCGCCTGCCGCACAGCAGAACGTTTCTTTGTCTGCCGCTGATTCCGTTTGCCCTTTCTTTGGCATATTGTTATGCCTATGTGACCAGAATTCGCTGGGTCTGGGTATTGGCCGGTGATATGACGGTTGCACAGTGTCTGATGATTGTCGGAATTTTTGAGAGCTGTATCTGGTGCGGTCTGATCCCCTCCAATCTGGGCTACGATGAGCTCCTTGAGGTGACGGATCTGCCTATTCAGATTACGGACAGGGATTACAGGGTGCAGCATGCATCAGCCACCATGAGGGAACCGCTGGAGAACAGAAGGCTGCAGCAGATGACCTCCGATAGTCTTTTGCTTGATGAAAACACACTTTTAAAGCGGCACCGGCTGCGGTGGGGCTATGTTTTCTGGAAGGAGGATATTACAGAGCTTAATAAGCTTCAGCAGAGGCTCGAACAGACCAGGGAAGAGCTCCGGGATATGGGGGATGTCCTGGCAGCAGAAAACGAACAGCAGGCAAAGTGGCTGAAGCTGACAGAAGAAAACAGATTGTATGACATGATGGAAAAGCAGACGGCCCGTCAGATCGGGATGCTGAAGCGGTGGCTGGACGAGCTGAAGGAAACGGATGATCCGGGGAGGGCTCGATGCCTTCTTGGACAGGTGATTATCATTGGCACTTATATCAAACGCAGAAACAATCTCATTTTCATTGGTGTGCAGCAGGGAGAGATATCGATCCGGGAATTGCGTCTGTGTCTGAATGAATCCATGGAGAACCTTACGCTGCATGGCGTCAATTGCCGGATCAGTGTGAAGGGAGAAGGAAGGCTGTCCGTAGAACAGGCTGCGCAGATTTATGATTTATTTGAGGCAGTTGTGGAAGAGAGCCTGCCAACCCTGCAATGCATTTTATTTTTTGTTGATGCAGAAAAAACGGAAAAAGAAATATATCTCAGTGTGCAATGTGATGAAGTCCTTTGTCACCTGAAGGAACGTTTTCCGGGTCTTATGCTTGAAGAGGAGGAAGGTCTTAGTTATCTGACCTGGAACATGAAAAAGACAGGGGGTGAATGGTGACCGATGGATAGAATCAGGGAAAGCTTTGACAGTCTGCCTGTTGCAATCTGTTTTTTTGATAAAAACGGGGTGGTTCGTCTGATCAATCACAGAATGCTGATGCTCACGGACCGGCTGAGAAAAAACGGGATTCAGACGTTTGACGAGCTGGAGGCTGCGCTGGAGCAGCCTCCGGAAACCGTGTGTTGTCTGAATAAAGAGCTGCGGCTTTACTGCTTTTGGGATGAAAGTGTCTTTCAATTTACGGAAAAGACAATCCGGACAAAGCTGGGGATACCCTATACGCAGGTTACAGCCTGTGATGTTACGGAGCTTTTGCAGAGTCAGAACCGGCTTCAGAAGGAAAACGAAAGACTTAAGGATGCAAATGACCGTCTGCGGAAGCTTTTTGAGCAGATGCCGGATCTGATCAGGGAGGAAGAAACCCTGGCAATGAAGCTTCGTGTACACGACGATATCGGTTACAGTATTCTTTCTGCCAGACGCCTTTTAAGTCAGCAGGCGGGGCTTGATGAGATCCGTGCCGGTGCAGCAGTGTGGGAGCAATCCATTGAGGTTTTATACCGGTCCTTTAAGACAGACGAAAAGCAGGATGCATTGGAAGAGGCTGTCAGGAGAGCGGAGGAGATGGGGATTGACGTATTACTCCGGGGAGTATTGCCGAAGGAGGGAAGAAGCCGGGAGATCATCGCACTGGCAGTTTACGAATGTGCGGCAAACGGAATAAGACATGCAGGTGCCACGAAATTGCAGGTACAGCTTTCAGCAGGGGAAGGATGCACGCAGGTGCTTGTGACCAATAACGGAGAACACCCAAAGGAGGAGATCACGGAGGGAGGAGGACTTACAATGCTGCGTCACCGTGTCGAGGAAACAGGAGGAAAAATGCAGGTACAGAGCAGGCCTTGCTTCCGGCTGATGCTCAGCTTATGGAAAGGAGAAAATGACAGATGAGGGTGATGATTGTTGAAGATCAGGTAATGATCAGGGGATTATTGGAGACCTATTTTACAAAAGAGAATGGAGATCAGATTGTGGCATCGATTCCGGGTGCAGGACAGGCCGTGGAGCTTTGCAGAACCGGACAGGTGGATCTGATACTGATGGATGTACAGACGCAGCACAGGGAAAACGGACTGACGGCTGTGCGTGAGATTAAAGCCAGGTATCCCAAAATCCGGATTATTATTGTAACCTCCCTGGTCGACGGGGCAGTCCTTGATGAAGCAAAGGCGGCCGGTGCAGACAGTCTGTGGTATAAGGATTCCACAAAGGAACGGCTGATGGAATGTATCCGTCAGACCATGGAGGGAGGGCATGTGTTTCCGGATGCCCCTCCGGTCGTCCGGGTGGGGCTTGCGGACAGTACGGAGTTTACGAAAACGGAGCTGAAGGTTTTAAGGTATCTTGTGCGTGGTATGTCCTATACCCGTATTGCGGCAGAGCTTGGATGTGAAATGTCAACCGTGAAATTTCATGTGGCGAATATGCTGCAGAAAACAGGTCTGCAGAATAAGCTTCAGCTTGCACTGGCTGTCAGTGATGTGAAGCTTATTGCGGATCTGGCAGGAGAATAAAAGCCGCCCGGATCATAAGATCCGGGGCGC
>FR902981.1:146458-151005 GCA_000438155.1 Firmicutes bacterium CAG:95 | reverse complement strand
GATCCGGGCGGCTTTTGACATGCTGTTTAGTAACCGTTAGTGTTGTAGTTGATACAGATTTCATTCATTGTCTGGCAAAGCTTATTGACATAAATAAACGGTCCGACAATGATGCATGCACCTAAGACATTCCAAAGCCAGAAGGTGGAAGCTCCAAACTCTGTCTGGATACCTCTTGCACGGGCCTCGTCACCTACTCGCTGGGACATCTTGTGGTACCAGACAAGAGGGTAGATCCCCAGCGTCAATCCGGACAGAATAAAAATCATCAGACAATAATGCATCGTTTTTATTCCATCCCGCTTCGTAGCAATAGTATTCAGATCATCGGTGAATTTAGTCATGAAATAAATACCGTAGATTCCACAGGTTATAAAGGACAGTAAAAAGTACATCGGCATACTCCGGTCTGTCTTAAAACTTGGTTTTGCTGTGACGTTTGGGTTGTTTTCCATAGCAGATCCTCCTTAAGTATTTTTTTTGACCTTATCATACAAAATACATAATTGCAAATACTATTTACGAAAAAAAACGAAACTTACAGAAAATTAATCACAAAGTACTATTGAGATTATGTATTATATATATAAATAATATAATATAGGCAATTCGTTGAAATTATTTTTTCGCTAAAAACAATTTTCGAAATTTTGATTGTGTTTTTTTATATTTTCACGTAAGATGTATCTACCGGTGAAGATTACAGACGGAATACCGACAGTCTGGAGGTCAATTAAAACAGGTCGTCAGACCGGAACAGGGGCGTGTTTCATTGGAAAACATGCCGGAAATGAGGGATGGGATGCATAAAAAACGAAATCTGATAATGATATTGAGTATGCTGTGTGTGGTGTATCTGCTTACCGGATGCGGAATGGTAAGAAGTATTGCCTATATCAGGCAGAACCGGGCGGAAGCGGAGACTGTGGAGGATACGGCAGATGAAGAAGCTGCTGAACCGGGCACAGAGACCGGATCGGACAGCAATACAGAGCCCGGGGCTGAGGGCAGTGATACAGCAGGACGTTCTGCACAGGAGCTGGTAAAGGATGCATTTACCAGGGCAGAGACTGTGGAACTGATGGACTATTCGGTGGATGTGGATTACCATGTGCCGGAAATTCTTTCAGACAGTGAGGGGGCAAAGGAGATTAACCGGGATATCCTGGATGTCTGTCAGGATGTCATGCAGCAGTTGGACGAAGAGAGCTTTGTCTGGCATAAGGTGGGCTATGAGGCTTACCGCAACGGTGATATTTTGAGCCTGCTGCTCACCAAATACAGCATTATGGACGATTATACCCTGTATTATACATATAACCTGAATCTGGAAAGCGGAAAGAGGATGGATCAGAAGGAGCTGATTGAAACTCTTGATTTTGAAACCCGGAAGGGAGAGAGTGTAGAGGCTGCGGTGCTTCGGCACATACGGAGAGAGGCTGCGTATGCGTCGGATCTGGATATGAAATATTTCTTTGAATCTGTTTTTTTTAATCAGTCAGAGATACAGGATAAGCAGGAGATGTATGTACAGTATCTGCTGATGAGAATGGAAACCCTTCAGGAGGATAACATCCATCTGGGACTGCCAATGTATCTGGATGGACAGGGAGTTCTTCAGGTTGCCGTGCCGGTTTATGTGATGGCAGGCGGCGGATTGTATGATCATATTCTTTCCCAGATGACGGAGCATGACCGGGCAGACCGGGAATTAAGCTTTGATCAGGCAGTATCGGTAACCTACAGGGACGGAAGAATGACGGTACGGATTGACCAGAGTGACTGGACCAATGCAGCCTTTGGATTGGGAAATCTGGAATTTGGAAAGGAATATGAGGTGCATGGAATTTACAAGGATTATACGGATGCCGCCATGCTGCCCATCATGAATGGAGAATATGTGGTACCGGTTTTTGTCTCAGAGGATGGAATGGTATCGTATCTTGATCTTTATTCCTGCGCGGAGGCCGGGTATTTCTGTATAACGGAGCCGGTCTGCGGACTGACGAACGTGGAGGCTGTTACAGAAAGCAGTGCAAATGAGATAGCAGCTGCACTTGAGCAGTTTATCTTTGATCAGAGTCCGGATTTTTCCAGAGTGGCTATGGGACTTTATGAGGGAGAGGGCTTTAGTACCGAGACAACGTTTCCTACGGATGGGGGAACACAGTATACGGATTCTTATTATCTGGGCTTTGATTCGGAGCGTGAGGGCAGGTTCTTGTATCAGATTTCAGTTGATGATGTGGGAATTTATTTCGGGTATGAGGGGAAATGCACCTATCTTGGGATGAATGAAAGCGGTATGATTTTTGCCTGTCGTCTATATGAGCAGACGGACGGGGCATCCGGGGAAGCGATCAGCGGAGCGTTCCTCGAACGCCGTAGGAATGACTGGAATGAGAAGACCATGGAGTGGAGAGAGTGGGCAGATTACAGGTTACTTAACGGTTATGATCTGTTTGGCACCAAAGGAGAACTGAGAGAGCTGGAGATCAGTGCCGGTTAAGAAGGCGGCAGCTTAACAGGATGGTTATGAAGGGAGGAAGAGGATGAAGAAACTTATCCGGACAGGAATAGCCGGACTGCTTGCACTTAGTCTGTGCGGTTGTTCCGCGATGGTTCAGATTGCGAAAATCCCGGGCGGTGACCGTGGGGAAACAGAAGGAAATGGCAGTATTTTCACGGAACCGGAGCAGAATGATACTGGTGGAGATGATGCAGGCGGAGGTGATGTGGGAGCCGGAGCAGTGCCAATGCCGCAGGAAACAAAGGAGAACGGAATAGCGAATCCGTATCTTTTTTATAACGGCTATTATACGGCGGATTCCAGCCACGTCTATATGACGGAGAGAGGAAATGTCTATGCGATTGACCGAAAGACCAATGCTATGCAGCTGCTTACCCGGTTGGAAGAGAAAACCGGAGATGAAACGTCGCCTCCCTTCTTTGGATGGGATCATGCACTGACGCTGTACGGAGATTTCCTGTATTGTCTTGGCACGGAAAACAGGACAGATACAGAGGATGAACAGCCATTTTGCCTGATTTGGAAGATTCATAAGGAAACCGGGGAAAAGAAGCTGCTGCGTATCCCGCTGACCGAGGGGATGCATGTAAGGGACCTTTATATTGTGGAGGACCGGATCTATATTCCGGTCTGGGGAGACTGGGATACTCCGGATGGAGATGAAGCATACGGAAGCTACCGGGACGGAACCGAGATCTTTGAGCTTACACCGGACGGAGATCCGGGGCAGAGAGTTACAGGAGATGCTAAGGATCCATACAGGGGAATACCAAAGGAATACGGAGATCCGTATATGGCAGGTGTATCAGGAAATATTTATCTCCCATGGCAGCAGCAGTGGACGGAAACCTGTCTTTTAATGAACCGTGATGATTATTCCATCGTAACCTTTAATTTGCAGACGGGAGAAATACAGCCGCTGCTGGAGAAGGGATATACGCTGGATTATTATGACGGAGAGCATATGCTGTATCATTCCTACGACTACGGTTATAATGTCGAAACGGATGATTATACCGGAACTGCAACGGTGCTGTACCGTAATATGCAGACCGGGGAACAGTATGAGGTAAGCGAAAACGTATATCAGCTGTTAGGAGCGGATGCAACCGGAGTCTATTATTATGAATATGACATGGATTACACGGTTTCACCGGAGCAGATGGATATCTGCTATCTTCCCTTTGATGAAATGGAAGAGGGAGCGGCCGGGCGTCTCCTGTTTACCGTGGAGAAAAGCTCAAAGTTCCATGGAAGCTGCCAGACTGTGGAAAACAGCTTTGCGGTGTTTGATCAGGGAGAGCTGTACTTTGCGGATTGTGAAGGAGATGAGCTGAATCTGGTGCACTATCCGTTTCTGCAGGGAGCGGAAACCTTTGAAATCTGTGGCCTGCTTAAGGAAAGCGGTTTAAGGAATGTCGGAGAATATACCGTGCTTGACCGTCTGGTCAGGTGTGATAGATGTGGAAGAATCATCGGTGAGTATTATTCAGAGGGCTTTAAGATGGATGGTACAATGCCGGGGGATGCACGGATCGAAGAACAGCTTACCATGTGGAGAGAGAGCGGAGAAGAGATATTTGTGGATACCTATCAGGGGGAAGAGTGCGATTACCATACCTATGTGAACAGCCCGAATACGAGAGTCCGTTATATGAGGGTATCGTATCTGGACGATGATTATATCGGTTTTTTACAGACCGGATATGATTACTGGAGTGGGGCGGCACATGGATTACAATATCAGGATTTTCTGCTGTTTGACAGGAAGACCGGAGAGGAGATCAGTGTTCACGATCTGCTTGCAACCTCCGAGGAGGAGTTCCATAATCTGGTCGCAGAACGATTTGAAAGGGAATATCCGGGGCCGGATAGTGAACTGGATCTGGATTATATCAGAGAATATGCCGGTTGTTATGAGGGGAATGGATTTTACCTTGGTGACTGCTATCTGGATGAAACCGGACTGGTCTATTATTTCTACGAATATGAGGTGGCTGCGTATGCGTCTGGAATG
>FR902981.1:116845-146432 GCA_000438155.1 Firmicutes bacterium CAG:95 | reverse complement strand
CTGGAATGCCGAGTATACGAATTCCTTATGAGGAGCTGGAATGGAAGATTCCGCTGAAAAACAGGATCAGTTATTGATTCTGACCAGGAAATCCGGGGCATCGTAATGGAAAAGGAGGAAGCTCATGAGGATGAAGCGTTATGGAAGCATGCTATGGGTTTTGGGACTTGTGTGTGTGTTGACAGGAGGCTGTTCGGCCCGGGGAGAAATCGGCAGACTTTCTGAAAGCGGAGAGAGGGAAACGATGGGCACAGAGGAAATGGATTTGCAGCAGGAGAATGATCCGGAGCAGGATCATGAACAGGCCGGACTGGTAGAGGTAGACTATCATAACGTGAACGGAATGCTGTACGGAGAGGATCTT
The DNA here is from genome assembly GCA_000438155.1 of Firmicutes bacterium CAG:95. Taxonomy (GTDB): domain Bacteria; phylum Bacillota; class Clostridia; order Lachnospirales; family Lachnospiraceae; genus Suilimivivens. Next base: position 146,068 of record FR902981.1, on the reverse strand, counting down.
TCCATGGATATCCGAAAGGACAGGGTGGTGAGCGCCAGATACTTTTCCAGCGGAGAGGATGATCCGGAAAACCGGGAAGAGGAATATTTTGAGGATTACCGGACAGTGGAAAATCAGCCGATTTCACCGGAGCAATGGGAGCAGCTTGAGGATGCGGTAAGAGCCATTGAACCACTGCTTGTGGAGGTTAAGCCGGAGAAGGACAGTCCGGCAGACCGGATGCCTGAAATCGGGGTGACGGACGGACCGGATATCCAGACCTTTTATCTGACCTTTCTTGGGGATGACGGAGAGGAATACCGTAAACAGTACAGGATTCCCAATGATCGTCGTTTCGGGACCGTGCTGCAGATTATGGAGGAAATCGTTCATCCCACGGGTGCGGAAATTGTGTATTATGAGGCACCGGTCATTGACGGGATTTTCTTTGGACAGCAGGGATTGTGGGGAACGAAGAGGAATCGCTTTTCCTATCAGTTTAATCGTGATGTGCATGAGGAGAACCGATGGATATACCATGCATATTATATGGGGAAAACCGGAGAAGAGCATGTCGGATTAACGCTTACGAAGGAATACTGGGAGCCGGTCGGGGAGATGCTGCAGTCGGTGGATTTCAGTACATTTCCAGCAGGATCGTCCTTCAAGTCCAAAAGGTATGCAACGCTGTATTATTCGGATGGTAAGCAGATGACGGTCCAGCCGGATGCACAGACGATGAATCAGCTCCGGGAATATTTTGAAGAGCTTAACGGTCGGCTTTTGGAGCAGGCAGACGGAGAGTGACAATCCGGTGCGCGAAAAGAAGAACATGTACCGGATGATTACGAAGGGAGAGAAATATAAGATGCATAAAATTGGATTTCAACGTTATATGGTGTGGGTTTTGCTTCTTCTCATGCTGATCGGAATAACTGCCTGTGGAAAGGGAAGGAAACAGGAGACAGGTGTCCTGCCGTCGGTTCCCGCTGAAGAGCAGATGGAAGAAACGGATACAGAAGAGGACACGGACGATGGAAAGAACGCAGAGACAGAAGAGGAAATTTCCGGGGAGATAGAGACAGACGAAACACTGACAGGCGGAGATCAGACCGGATGGACGGTCTTGGAGCTGCGAAACCGGATGGAGGAGGAAGAGCAGCTGGCCGGTGCTGTCGCATATCTGGGATATCGTGAAGAAAATGATAAGTCCACGATTTCGGATTGGATACAGAACAATAATCCTGATCTGCTTGCCGAGCTGCCCTTTCTGGAAGAAATCCCGGAAGATCGTATTTTGGGAGCCGGTTACGGCAATCTGTTTTGTGTTGTGCCGCGGGATGAAAAAACCTCACTGGCGGTGAATCATGTGATCTGGATTCCTACACCGGATGGCAGCCAGCCACAGACGGATGAAGTGCTTTATCGAAGTGAGAATGCAGAACCGATACTTTTGTATGCTGTTTTTGAGGAATTTCGTGAGGAGCCGGATGTCGAGATTAATATAATTGCAGGAAACGGAGCACAGACACACTGGTATCCGCAGGTCAGTGATTATGGCTCAATGATTCTGCCGGCCGGCTATGATGAGCAGGTACAGCTCATGGATCTGAACCGCTTAGATGAGCTTATGAGTGCCGGAAATGACACTGCGGATCCACCGGGAGATGACTGGTGGCTTCCCCCCACAAATGAGGGACTGGCGGATACGACATGGGTGTGTGAAGACTGGACGCTGGAGCTGCATTATGGAGACTGTGACCCGGATTTTGCCGGCCTTGCAAGGCTTTATCACCGTTTTGAGGATAATGAGGAATATACCCTGCTTTTCAGAGGGGTGTGGTGCATGGAGGGGGATTACCTGCATATGGAATTATGTACGGATGCGGGCAACACATCAGGAGGTTCCTGTCCGGTTCTGATTTCTCCATCCGGGGAGGAACTTTATGTTTACCAATCAGAAACCGGATATTCGCCACCGTTCATGCCGTATGACATAACCTCTATGACATTAACACTCAGTTATGGATAAAACGATGATATTAATGGGATACCCGGATGAGTCTTTTGCATTGACGAAATGATAAATTGAGTATACACTAAAAATGTGACTAAGGTCATTGCTCCGGCAATGGCCTTTTTCGAGACAGGAAAGGAAGGCGGCGTTATATGGCAGTCTATGAATTGAAAAATGAACTTCTCTGCGTCACAATTGATTCGCATGGAGCAGAATTAAAATCATTAAAGAGAAATCATGATAATCAGGAATATATGTGGAAGGGAGATCCGGCTTTTTGGGGAAGAACCTCACCGGTGCTGTTCCCGTTCGTCGGAGGTGTTAATCAGAAAAAGTATCGTGTGGATGGCAAAGAATATGCCATGAATCAGCATGGCTTTGCGAGGGATATGGAGTTTTCACTGATCAGTCAGGCCAAGGAGGAAATCTGGTTTGAGCTTCATAGCAACGAAGAAACCCTGCAGAAATATCCGTATGCATTCGTGTTAAAGCTGGGCTATAAGCTTAAAGGGAACAGTGTAGAGGTCTGCTGGCAGGTAGAAAATCCTTCGGATAAGACCATGTTTTTTGCAATCGGTGGACATCCGGCATTTAACTGTCCGGTTAAGGAGAATACGAAGCAGACGGATTATGTCCTTAGATTTGACGAAAAGCAGCAGGTGGTAAGTACGAAGATTAATAAGGATGGAATGGCAACCGGCAGCAGTACGGTTTATGAGCTGCGGGATGGCATTCTTCCGATTACCGGGAATCTGTTTGATGATGATGCACTGGTAATAGAGCATCATCAGGCACAGGAAGTGGCTTTGTGCTATGCGGACGGTACACCATATCTGACGGTCCGTATGGATGCTCCGTTGTTCGGTATCTGGTCTCCACCGAAGAAGAATGCTCCGTTTATCTGCATTGAGCCCTGGTATGGGCGATGTGACTGCGAGGGATACAAAGGAGAGCTGAAGGACCGTGCATGGGAAAATGAGCTTCCGGGAAGTGGTATATGGACAGCCTCTTATTTCATAGAAATAGAAATATAATAATTATTTTGATAAGTTAGTAAAAATTGGAGCAGATATTTCTTTTTCGGGGGAGATGGAAATAAAGCAGCAAAAGAAGTATCGGGGGAATAACCGAAAAGGGGAGTCGGTGTTATGAAACAGAAGATAAACAGAATAAGACGAAGAAGCGGAATCGTCGGCATATTATTGCTGCTGATTCTGATTATGTATGTGTGGATTGGTTTCCCAAAGGAAAACAGAATTACCGCATTCGATAATGAAGAGGTACGGTATCTGCAGGGAAGCGTGTATGTCTCCTGTAACGGAGAAGAGATAAAAACAGTATTACCGGGTAAAATAACAGCTAAAGCAGGAGATACGATTGTTATCCGCAGAAAGCTGGATGAGGATTCGGTTATGGGAAATACTATCCTGTTTTACTGTAAGCAGGCCCATACCCGTGTTTATCTGGATGAGGAAAGGATCTGGGAGGATCCTGACAGAAGCTTGCCATTTCCCATGCTGGAGGGCTCCTATTGGCGTCTGATCCGGATGCCGGCCTCCTGTGAGGGAAAGGAGCTGCGTATTGAGATTGTACCACAGGTGAATCAGTATGCGGGGGAATTGCCGGCGATTTACACAGGAACAAAAGCAAGCCTTGTTTATATGGTTGCCAGACAGGGAATTGTATTTCTGCTTCTTGGCCTGATTGCAGTGATCCTTGGTGTTGCAATTCTGATTATGGGACTTATTATGCGGCATGAGGGTGTGATCGCATCCCGAATGTGTTATCTGGGACTTCTGGCAGTGATAACAGGAATCTGGGGAGTATTGGAGGCACGTGTTACACAGCTTTTTACCGGTAACATTCCACGGGCATCGTTTGTGCTGTTTGCCTGCTTCAGTATGCTGCCTGTATTGATTACCGCATTTATCCTGACATATGAATCCATGCGGGATAAGTGGTACATGAAGGCATTGTTTTATCTTTCAGTAGGGAATTTTTTGATTCAGCAGCTGCTGCAGATTACCGGACTGGTTTATTATATGCAGATGATAACAGCGGTGCACTTTCTGTTCCTGCTGATTCTGGCAGGGCTCATCGCCGGGTTTGTCACGATGTGTCGTAAGCCGTATGGAACTAAGGATTATTTTATTTACAAGGCGATGCTGATCCTGACTTTGTTCGGAACAGCGGATATTGCATGGTATTATCTGTTCCCATCAGGGCGTGTCGGTATTTTCATGAGAGTCGGAATCCTGTTCCTCATCGCATATCTCGGTTACGATACCCTGCGGCAGATTGCCATTCTGCGTATTCAGGAGGCGAAGCATTCCTTCTATAAGGAACTGGCATTCAAGGATATTATGACCGGACTTGAGAATCGTACAGCATTTGAAAGTACCATCCGGAAGATCCGGGATGAGGGAAGAGATCCGGAGCAGGAGGAAGAAAAGAATCCTCTTTCCTGGATTATTATGATTGCAGATATGAACTGTCTGAAGATCATCAATGATGAGCATGGCCATGATAAGGGAGATGAGGCACTTTTTAAGCTGGCGTCGTATCTGAAAAAGCATTTTGGTCCGATCGGGGAATGCTACCGTATCGGAGGAGATGAGTTCTGCGTACTGGCTCCGGATGTCAGTATAGAATGCTTTGAAGAAGTCTGTCAGTGCTTCCGGGCATCATTGGAAGCAGAGGATCAGGAAACAGCATATCCGTTTTCGGCATCCATGGGCTATGTCCGGCTTGATGAGTCGGGCATTGATGAATGTGTGAAAAAGGCAGACCGGAAGATGTATGAAGAAAAGCGCAGGAAGGGACGCGTGCGGCTCTGAGCATGAAAGAACAGGGGAGGGAAATCAATGCAGATTAACGGTTATGCAGCAGGAGAACGTTACACAGGAAACACATCTGTGAGCAACAGCAGTCAGAGTAAAAATGCAGATTATATGGAGTTGATTGCTAATTATAAGAAGGAGATTTTCGATAAGGTAAAGAATAACGAAACGGAGGAAGAGATTCAAACAGGCGGTGCTTCCTATACCCAGTCCAAATGGAGAAAACTCATGGAGTCTGTGGATCAGCAGATCGAAGACGTCAGGGAGCAGCAGGAGGAACGTGCCGAACAGCAGAAAGAGAAGGCAGAAGCGAAGAGAATCTATGTAGCGGTCAGTGCCGGGAAGAAGCCGACGTTGGAGATTTTACATAAGAATTCCAATGTTCCATATGGAGAATTCGCACAGGATGGCGTCATCACCTACAATGGGGTAACCTTTGTCTGTGACGAGAGGACAAACAGTATTTGTCTGGGGGATATGAGCGATAAGTCCAAGGTGCTTAATATTGCGTTATCAGGTGGCGGATGCCTTAAGGTGAACCGTGACAATATCGGAGATCTGTCGGCCTGCGTGGGAATGTTTTCACCGGAGGATCTGAACCTGATTATGCGTGCGATTGCACAGGATACGAAAGCGCAGGAGATGCAGCTTGAAAAAGAAGACATGGAAGGGGATCCGCTAAGGGACCGCCCGGTGGACGCAGAGTAAATTGCAGGAATAAAGAATATATAGTGAAACTTGCCGAGACTTATCCGGATCGGGAATTTGTGCAGACAGTGTCTGCACAAATTCCATGGTTTCATAATATTGCAATTTTGGAAAAAATCAAAGATTCAGAACGGCGTATATGTTACATTGAAAAAGGATCACAATGAGAATTATCCTTTGTAAAAAATAAAGAGCCTTGCACATGCAAGACCCTTAAAAGCGTTTTCATTCAGTTCCCAGAACCTATTCGGTTTGAGGTTACCGCATAACCCAAGGCCAGGCTCCACAACCGGCTGCATACCGACACAGTCAATTGCTTCAACACCACGATAGCTGGTCAACGCCGCTATCCTCTAATTTGATTATAACACAAAAGTATTCTCAGTCAATAGAATAACAAACTTTTGAGGAACACCAATAATTAAATGTTCCCAGGTATTATATGCAGAAATAAAGATTTTGACAATAGAAATAATTGGAGAAATTTTGATGTGAAGATAAAGTGAACTGCGAGAATCCACTTGACAATCTTCTGGCACCCGACTAAGATAGATATAATAAGTTTTGAAAAAGGTAGTGACAAAGAGGAGTACCTGTTTATTCCGGCATCAGAGAGGATGTTCCATCGGCTGAAAGAATATCCGGTCAGGCAGCAGGGAAGGTAGCTTTGGAACCGGAGAACCGAAGGGCATGGCAACAACAGCCGGTAAGTTCTCACGGCTGATCCCCGTTAAAGGATAACGCTTTCGATCAGATAGATGGAAGTTGATGGAAGTGTTTTGAGTGAGAAACAAAGGTGGTACCGCGTAAAATGACGCCCTTTACAGAAGTAATTCTGTAGAGGGCATTTTTCATGTAGAGCACTTAGTGAGAACGAGCCGGAGGCGAAGTTCGAATTTAGTGCATCAGGTACATGTAGAGCACTTAGTGAAGCCTGAACTTAGTGCGAACGGTACCAGTGCACTTAACGAGAGCAAGCCGAAGGCGCAGCCCGAGTTTAGTGCATCAGGTACATGTAGAGCACTTAGTGAAGCCTGAACTTAGTGCGAACGGTACCTGTGCATTTAATGAGAACGAGCTAAAGGCGAAGTTCGAATTTCGTGCAGCAGGTAAATGTAATATTTTGAGAAAATATATCAGTATAACGAAAAAAGGAGAACATGATGAGCAAAGAACTGGCAAAGACCTACGACCCTAAAGAAATGGAAGATCGTATTTATGACAAGTGGCTTGCAAAGAAGTACTTTCATGCAGAAGTAGATCACAGCAAGACCCCGTTTACGATTGTAATTCCGCCCCCAAATATTACCGGACAGCTCCATATGGGACATGCACTGGATAACACCATGCAGGATATTCTGATCCGTTATAAGAGAATGCAGGGCTACAACGCACTGTGGCAGCCCGGAACCGACCATGCAAGTATTGCAACCGAGGTCAAGATTATTGAAACCCTGAAGAAGCAGGGCATTGACAAGCATGATCTGGGAAGAGAAGGCTTCCTTGAGAAAGCATGGGAATGGAAGAAGGAATACGGTGGAAGAATCATCGAGCAGTTAAAGAAATTAGGCTCTTCCTGTGACTGGGACAGAGAACGTTTCACCATGGACGAGGGCTGTAACAAGGCCGTTACCGAAGTGTTCTGCAAGATGCATGAAAAGGGATGGATTTACAAGGGCAGCCGTATTGTCAACTGGTGTCCGGTATGTAATACCTCCATTTCCGATGCCGAAGTAGAGTATGAGGAGCAGGCAGGCCATTTCTGGCACATTAAGTATCCTCTGATTGAGGACGATGGAAGCGTAAGCACAACGAAGTTTATCGAGTTCGCAACCACACGTCCGGAAACCATGCTGGGTGATACCGCAGTTGCCGTAAATCCGGATGATGACCGTTATAAGGATCTCATTGGCAAGAAGCTTCTTCTTCCGATTGTAAACCGTGAGCTTCCGGTTATTGCTGATTCCTATGTAGATATGGAATTTGGTACCGGTGTTGTTAAAATTACTCCGGCACATGACCCGAACGACTTTGAGGTCGGAAAGCGTCATAACCTTCCGGAAATCAATATTTTAAATGATGATGCGACCATTAATAAAAACGGCGGCAAATTCGAGGGCATGGACCGCTATGCAGCAAGAGATGCCATCGTAAAAGAACTGGATGAGATGGGACTTTTAGTACGCATTGAGGATTACAGCCACAATGTCGGTACACATGACCGTTGTAAGACCACCATCGAGCCGATGATCAAGCAGCAGTGGTTCGTAAAGATGGATGAGCTCATTAAGCCTGCGGTAGAAGCCGTTAAGAATGGTGAGATTGAGCTGATTCCGAAGCGTATGGAAAAGACCTACTTTAACTGGACCGACAATATCCGTGACTGGTGTATCAGCCGTCAGCTCTGGTGGGGACACCGGATTCCGGCTTATTACTGTGATGAGTGTGGAGAAATTGTGGTTGCCAGGGAAATGCCGAAAGTCTGCCCGAAGTGCGGATGCACCCACTTTACACAGGATCCGGATACCCTGGATACGTGGTTTTCTTCTGCATTATGGCCGTTCTCAACCTTGGGCTGGCCGGAGCAGACCGAAGACCTCAAATATTTCTATCCGACCGATGTACTGGTAACCGGATATGATATTATTTTCTTCTGGGTAATCCGTATGATCTTCTCAGGTTATGAGCAGATGGGCGAGCGTCCGTTCAAGACCGTATTGTTCCACGGTCTGGTTCGTGACTCCCAGGGACGGAAGATGAGTAAATCCCTTGGCAATGGTATCGACCCGCTGGAGATTATTGATAAGTATGGCGCAGATGCGCTGCGTCTTACCCTGATTACCGGTAATGCGCCCGGTAATGATATGCGTTTCTACTATGAAAGAGTAGAATCCAGCCGAAACTTTGCAAACAAGATCTGGAATGCATCCCGTTTCATTATGATGAATATGACAGAGGATTTTGACATACCTTCTACCGGTATAAATCCGCAGGAATTGCAGCTTGCCATAGCAGATAAATGGATTCTTTCCAAATTTAACAGACTGGTTAAGGAAGTTACCGACAATATGGACAGCTTCGAGCTTGGCATTGCAGTCCAAAAGGTATATGATTTCATCTGGGATGAATTCTGTGACTGGTACATTGAAATGGTAAAACCCCGTTTGTACAATTCCGATAACAAGGAAAGCAAGACGGCAGCACTCTGGACACTGAAGAGTGTATTAATCAATGCATTAAAGCTGCTTCATCCTTATATGCCGTTTATTACAGAAGAAATCTTCTGCACCTTACAGTCCGAGGAAGAATCCATTATGATTTCCAAGTGGCCGGAATATCAGACGGCATGGAATTTTGAACGTGAGGAAAAGGGCATAGAGCTTATAAAGGAAGCGGTTCGTGGAATCCGTAATGTACGGACCAAGATGAATGTTGCTCCGGGCAAAAAGGCAAGTGTGTATGTGGTTACCGAGAATCAGGAACTGAAGCAGGCTTTAGAGGACGGAAGACTTGTATTTGCTTCCCTGGCCTGCGCATCAGAGGTTATCCTGCAACAGGATAAGACCGGAATTACAGATGATATGGTATCTGTTGTAATCTTAAATGCAACGATTTATATGCCGTTTGCAGAGCTTGTAGATATCAGGCAGGAAATCGAGCGTCTTGAAAAGGAAGAGAAGCGTCTTTCAGGAGAGCTTGCCCGTGTCAACGGCATGCTGAACAATGAACGTTTCATGTCCAAGGCTCCGGAAGCCAAGGTGGCAGAAGAGCGTGAGAAGCTTGTGAAGTATTCCCAGATGATGGAACAGGTAAAGGAACGTCTTGCACAGCTTAGAAAATAGGCAGGAACTATGGGACAGGTAACCTATGAAGAGGCCTGTGAGTATATTCTTGACATTCCGAAGTTTGCCGGCAAGCATACGCTGGCAGATACAAAGGAAATGTTAGGGCGGCTTACGGGAAGCAGAATAGAAAGTAAAATCATTCATGTAGCAGGCACAAACGGGAAGGGTTCCGTTTGTGCCTACTTGCAGTCCATCCTGCGGACCGCAGGCTTTCATGTGGGAATGTTCATTTCCCCACATCTTGAAACCATGCGGGAGCGGATTTTATATGATGGGGAAATGATTCCGCAGGAATCGTTTGTAAAGACATTTGAGCTTGTCAGGGAAGAAAGCGACAGGCAGAAGGAAAAGCATCCATCCTTTTTTGAATTTCTGTTCCTGATGGGTATGTGTTATTTTAAGGAAAAAGAACCGGACTATATCATTCTGGAAACCGGACTTGGCGGCCGGCTGGATGCAACGAACTGTATCGCAAAGCCAAAGCTTTGTGTAATTACGGAAATCGGCTTTGACCATATGCAGTATCTTGGTAATACCCTTGTGGAAATTGCGGGGGAAAAGGCAGGAATTATAAAGCCGGGAACGCCGGTTGTTTATCTGGATAAGAGGAAAGAAACGAGCCGGGTGATCGAGCAGACGGCAGCTATGTTGGAAACGTCTGCCATTGCTGTCAAAAAAAGTCAGATCGGGCGTCCGGTTATGCGAAAGAAAAGCATTGATTTTTCTTTCGGTAATGGGTATTATAGATATGATAACCTGATACTTCGGACAACGGCGGCTTATCAGACAGAGAATGCTTCTGTGGCATTGGTGGCTGCACGTTCGTTAAAGGAAGAACGGATTGACGATGAAGCAGTCCGGAAGGGACTATATGACGCGTTCTGGCCGGGACGGATGGAAGAGATTCTTCCCCGTGTTTTTTTGGACGGAGCGCATAACGAAGACGGAATTGAAGCATTTCTTACTTCTGTTTCAGCAGCAAATACAGAACAGGAGAAAGCGGCAGGAAAGAGGCTTCTGTTGTTCGGCGTTGTCGCGGACAAGCAGTATGATAAGATGATTGGCAGGATTGCCGCATCGCAGCTTTTTTCCCATATTGCGGTTACGGTGCTTGCATCGGACAGAAGTGCTTCTATTGATAAACTTAAGGTTGCCTGGGCACAATATAAAACTGCCGATTGCAGCTTTCATGAAAGCGCAGAAGAAGCATTTCATTATATACAGTCCATACAGAAAGAAGCAGATACGATTTATATTGCCGGGTCATTGTATTTGGTAGGTCAGATAAAGACCTTAGTAAGGAGAACACCGGATGATTGATTTTGAAGAGGAATTAAAGAAATTCCATCCGAGCCTTGAGGTTGAGGATGCGGAGGATGCTATATTTAATCAGGATTTAACAGATATGGCAGATATTTTGATTAAGATGATTGATAAGATGAAGCCTTCAGAGGAATAGGAGAAGCGGCATGATTTGTTATCGTTGTGGATGCCGTTTGTCAGAGAAGGATTTTTGTACCGGATGTGGCGCAGATGTAGGCTTATATAAGCGGATCATGTTTATGTCAAACCGCTTTTACAATGACGGTCTTGAAAGAGCAGCCGTCCGGGATCTATCCGGAGCTATGAACAGCTTGCGGCAGAGTTTAAAATTTAATAAGAATAATATCGATGCCCGGAATTTACTGGGACTGATCTATTTTGAAACCGGAGAGGTGGTCGAGGCATTAGGCCAGTGGGTCATCAGTAAGAATCTCCGTCCGAACAAGAACATTGCAGATGATTATATCAACCTGCTGCAGACGAGCCAGGCAAGGCTTGACGGGTTCAATCAGGCATTGAAGAAATACAACCAGTCGTTAGTGTACTGCTATCAGGACAGTAAGGATCTGGCGGTTATCCAGCTTAAGAAGATTCTTTCGGTGAATCCGAAGTATCTGCGTGCCCATCAATTACTTTCTCTGTTATATATTGATGCAGAGGAATGGGAGAAGGCGCATAAGGAGCTTTTGAAATGTGTCCAGATCGACGCAAATAATACGATGACACTTCGTTATATGCGGGAAGTGAACCGGATGCTGGCACCGGAAGAGGGAGAGAAGAATATCCAGAAGAAGGTTACCTCGAATGGAGTGGTTCGTTACCAGAGTGGGAATGAAACCATTATCCAGCCGGTGAAGATGAAAGAAAACAAGGGAGTCTCTTCCCTGTTGAATTTAGGAATCGGGGTGGTAATCGGTGTTGCGATTGCAGCGTGTCTGATTTTACCTGCACGGATTCAAAGTGTGAAGGCCGATATCAATGCAGAGCTGCGTACGGTCAGTGAACAGTCGGATGCGAAGACGGCCACAATCGATGAGCTTGAGCAGCAGGTAACGAAGCTGACCGAGGATAATAAGAAGCTTCAGCAGGAGCTTGGTACCTATGAGGGAACGGATGGAACCTTGCGTGCTTCCGATGCACTGATGATGGCGGCTGATGCTTATTTGAAAGACAATACGGATATTGAAGGCATTGCCACATATATGGAGGCTCTGGAAACCGAAGAGCAGAGTGAAGATTTCGGAAAGTATAAGACCGATTCGTTCGATACCCTGTATGAGGATCTGATGACAGTCGCAGGTCCCCAGCTTGCCACATTTTATTATAACCGCGGCTATGATAATTACCGGGCAGAGGACTATGAGACAGCAATTCCGGATCTGGAGCGTGCTTACCGTTATGATAATACGAACGGCGAGGCATTGTTCTATCTTGGCAATTCCTACAGACGGAATAACCAGGAGGATAAGGCAAAGGAAATCTATGCACAGGTTATTGATAACTTCCCCGGTACCGAACGTGCAAGCCGGGCAGAGACGTATCTGGCAGAGATTAATAATGCGGAGTAGCAGTGGGACTGCGATAGCCATATAGAAGAATAGAGGTAACTGTGAAGGTACTGAACAGTTACGAATAGAGAGAATTTTACGAAAGAGAACAGACGGGAGTTTGTTCTCTTTTGTTTTTTAGAAAGGGGAAAAGAAATGGAGGACAGCTTTCAGGTGATAGAGAATTACCTCATGGTAAGAATGCCGGAGGAAATCGATCATCACAAATCAGTTTACATAAGTAAAAAAGCAGATGATTATATCATGCAGTCCGGGGTGGGAAATGTGGTCTTTGATTTTGAAGATACAAAATTTATGGACAGCTCCGGTATCGGAATCATCATTGGCAGGTACAAGAAAATCTCTTATTTTGGCGGAAAGGTATTCGTGATTAACACGGATACACGGATTAAGAAAAGTCTGATGATATGTGGTTTACATAAAATTATTGAGATTATGGAGTAGAGAGGTGGACATGGATACGAAAAGGAACACAGGTAAGGAAACAAAAAAGATGGTGAAAAATGAGATGGATCTGCGGTTTGATGCAAGGTCGGAGAATGAGGCCTTCGCAAGGGTGGCGGTTGCAGGGTTTGTGAGTGTCTTAAATCCGACACTGGAAGAACTTTCGGACATTAAGACGGCAGTTTCCGAGGCGGTTACGAATGCGATCATCCATGGATATGAGATTTATGGAGTGGAGGAGGAAGAGCTTCTGGCAGAAAAGATTACAGAGGGACTTGCCGTTATGCCGCAGGTTTTCCTGCATGGCAGGATAGAGGGGGATGTATTGGAGCTGCTTATCCGGGATGAGGGCTGTGGAATTGCGGATATTGAGCAGGCAATGGAACCGCTTTATACGACAAAGCCGGATCTGGACCGGTCAGGAATGGGCTTTTCCTTTATGGAGGCGTTTATGGATGACCTGGAGGTGGAGTCGGTACTTGGACAGGGTACCACGGTACATATGAAAAAGAAGCTGGGAACGACATCATGGATTGAACAAGAGGAGTAGACCATGGTGGATAATGCAGTACTGATTGAACGCGCACAGGCAGGAGAAAAGGAAGCACGTAAGGTACTGATTGAGCAGAATCTGGGACTGGTTCATCATATTGTGAAGCGGTTTACTGGAAGGGGAATTGAAGCGGAGGATCTGTTTCAGATCGGAACGATCGGACTGATGAAGTCCATTGATAAATTTGATACGCATTTCGAGGTGAAGTTTTCGACCTATGCGGTTCCATTGATTGCCGGTGAAATCAAGCGGTTTTTAAGGGATGACGGGATGGTAAAGGTCAGCCGCAGCATCAAGGAAAACGGGATCCGGGTTTTTGCGGCAAGGGAAAAGCTTCTGAAGGAGAAGAACGGGGAACCGACGTTAAATGAGGTGGCACAGGCAGCCGGGCTTACGGTGGAAGAGGTGGTAACGGCCATGGAAGCCAATCATCAGGTGGATTCCATCTACCGGTCTGTTTATGGAAAGGATGGAAAAGAAATTCTGCTCGTGGATCAGCTCAAATCCCATGGAGAGGAAACGGAAGAGCAGATTATGAACCGGCTGATGGTACGGCAGCTTTTAAAGGATCTTGATGAAACGGAAGAAAAGCTCATCCGCATGCGGTATTTCCAGAATAAAACGCAGACGGTCGTGGCAAAGGAGCTGGGGATCAGTCAGGTACAGGTGAGCCGGATGGAGAAGAAGATTCTGCTGCGGCTTAGGGAGCGTATGCTATAAGGAGCATAGTGTGAAGGAAAGTAGAGCTTTCATTACTATTTGTGCCGCCAGCTGAAGGCAGCGGAATGGAGATTAACAAGGCGGAATATAGAAAGAACTTGTCACAGAACTGTGAAACAGGTAAACTATAAAAGAAGATAAACGACATCACATGGTTGACATAACATTAAGCCGGTTCCCAAAGTCAGGTGAAACGTATTTGATATGTGAACGGTGAAAATACAGATTTATTACGAACAGAAAAGGAGTCATAAAGGAACAGCAGGATGGAAGTGAGAGAAATCAGGGAGAAATACCCTTATCTATATGAAACACATCTGCATACGAGGGAGGCCAGTGCCTGTGCAAAGAACTCTGCGCAGGAGATGGTACAGGCAGCGAAGGACTATGGCTATGCAGGAATTTTTGTTACGAATCACGCATGGTATGGCAATACCAGTGTGGATCGGTCTCTGCCATGGGAGGAATGGGTGCATGGGTTCTGTGCGCCTTTTTATACGGCGAAAGCTTATGGAGACCAGATCGGCCTTTCTGTGTTCTTCGGATACGAATCCTGTTATCAGGGAACGGAATTTCTGATTTACGGGGTAGATGAAGAGTGGCTTCTGACCCATCCGGAAATTAAGGATGCAACGATTACAGAGCAGCTGCAGCTGGTACGGGAGCAGGGAGGGCTGGTGATGCATGCACATCCTTTCCGCGAGGAGGCTTATATTCCCAGGGTCCGGCTTTTCCCGGAGCTGGTGGATGGCGTGGAGGGCATCAATGCAACGCATTCGAGTCACTTAAGCACCTCCCACAATGATCCACGGTTTGATGAAAGAGCGATTGCCTATGCGAGGGAACATGACCTGCCGATGAGTGCAGGCTCCGATGTACACAGCACGCTGATGTTAGGAGGAGGCATTGCCTTTCAGATGCCGTTAGTATCGGGGAGAGATTATGCGGAACGCATCCGTGGCAGAAAAGAGGATTATGTACTGACGAACGGGGATCAATGGTTTGACCGTTTCGGAAACCGGATTGACGACTGACAGGAGCAGGAAGATGAAATTGTTACACGTGGCGGATCTTCACATTGGAAAGATTGTGAATGAATTTTCCATGCTTGAGGATCAGAAATATATTTTGGAGCAGATTTTACAGACAGCGATTGTACAGAAGGTGGATGCAATTCTGATTGCCGGGGATCTTTATGACCGGTCGATTCCCCCTGCCGATGCAGTGGCTGTTTTTGATCATTTTCTGACACAGGCACTTGGACATCAGATCAGAATGATTATGATTGCGGGAAACCATGATTCGCAGGAGAGGGTTTCTTTCCTTGAAGATGTATTGCAGGGGCAGGGACTTTATATTTCCGGTGTGCCAAAGGAGGAGCTTAAGACGGTGCGTCTTCAGAATACCGAAATCGTCCTGCTTCCTTTTTGCAAGCCATCCCAGGTGCAGTGCAGCACCAGTGAGGAAGCTGTCCGGAAGCTGCTTTCCGGTTATTGGGAAAAGGAGAAGGAGCAGACCGGGGATGAAAAGAAGAGCCGGATTCTTGTGACTCATTATTTCGTGACAGACAGCGGAAGGGAGCCGGAGCTATCGGACAGTGAAGCCACGATCCATGTAGGAAGCCTTGACAATGTGGATGCATCCGTGTTTGAGGGGTTTGATTATGTGGCGTTAGGCCATATTCATAAGAAACAGCAGATCGGGCAGAGACCCGTTTATTATGCAGGGGCACCGTTGAAATATTCGTTTGGTGAAGCAGGGAGCATAAAGGGTATGCTTCTTGTTACCGTGGGCGATGAGGGACTTAAAAGGGTAGAGGAGCTGCCGCTTACCCCACTGCATGATATGCGTAAGATCAAAGGAACGCTGCAGGAGCTTTTAAAGCAGGGAAGAGAAGAGGGGGAAAAAGCCCTCGACTATGTGCAGGCATGTCTTACCGATGAAGGGGAGCTCATTGATCCAATGGAGACCCTTCGGAGTGTTTATCCGAATGCGATGCAGATTATCCGTGCCGGAAGGGAAGAAATCCAGATGGAGTTTTATGCAGGAGCTGTGGCGGGAAGGGGATCCTTACGGAAAAGGGATGCCGGTTCTTTGTTTCAGGATTTTTATGCAGAAATCAAAGAACAGGAAATGACGGAGGAACAGCGCCATTATATAATCGGTGTAATCCGGGAGGCAAAGGAGAGACTTGAGGGATGAAACCAGTAGAATTACGGATCAGTGGCTGGGGACCCTACAAGGAGCTTCAGACGATTGATTTTACGAGGATGGAGGAACGCGGGCTGTTCCTGATTACAGGTGCGACCGGAGCCGGCAAGACGACGATTTTTGACGCCATCATGTATGCCCTGTATGGCTGCATGAGCGGTGAGGTACGGGAAAAGGGATCGGTGCGTTCGGACTTTGCAAAGCCGGATACGCCCACCTTTGTGGAGCTGTCGATGACACATAAGGGCGAAAGCTATCACATTTACCGGAACCCGGAATATCTGCGCCCCCGTAAGCGTAAGGGAGCGGATGGAAAGGAACTGACGAAGGAGAAGGAAAAGGCGATTCTGACGCTTCCGGATGGAAGCAGTGTCGAGGGCAGCAGCGAGGTCACCCGGAAAATCGAGGAGCTGCTTTGCCTGGATTACCGCCAGTTCAAGCAGATTTCCATGATCGCACAGGGGGAGTTTACGAAGCTCCTGACAGCATCCTCGCAGGAAAAAACGAAGATCTTCCGGCAGATTTTTGATACCGGCCTGTACGAGAGAATCGCACAGCTCTTAAAGGAGCGTTCCAATGCGATTTATAAAGAGGTGAGCGGATACCGTCATAAAATGGATGAGGATGTGGAGCTGTATCATCCTCTGGAAGAGTCTGCAGAGGTATTTGCGACACTGGTGCAGGGGGAAGCTTATGATTATGAGGCCGTGCTTGCGTTCCTAAAGGAAGAAAAGAAGCGCATCGGGAAGGAAGAAAAGGAAGTCCTTGCGCAGTATCAGAAATTAGAGGAGCGGACGCTTGTGCTGAACGGGAAGCTGGTGGAAGCACAGAAGGCGGCAGAGCTGCAAAAGAGCCTCGAGAGGGAAACGGAGAGAAAGCAGCTGTTAGATCACCGGAAGGAGGAAATGCAGCAGAAGGAAATACTTCTGTGGAAGGCGGACAGGGCAGGGGAAATCCGTCAGCAGGAGTTTTTATGCGAGGAATCCGCTAAGCAGATCGATAAAATAAAACAGCAGATCCGGCATCTTCAGGAGGAAACCGGATTACGTGAGCAGCAGATCCTTACCCTGCAGAAGCTGCCGGAATATCAGGCTGACTTTGAAGCAGCCTGTGAACGGAAGGAGAAGCTGTCTGAGCAGGAACGGGAAAATGAACATAATATAGAATTATGTAAACAACTGGAAGCACAGCTGAAACAGCTGCAGGAGGTCTACCTAAAGCTGGAACAGGAAGAGCTGTTTGCACGGCAGACGTATGAAGAAACAGAGCACCGGTATCGTCATAACCTTGCAGGCATATTGTCTTCGGAGCTTGAAGAAAACCGGCCCTGTCCGGTCTGTGGATCCCTTCATCATCCGGCACCGGCGGCTGTCACAGAAGAGCATCTGACCAGGGAAAAGGTTGATCAGGCAAAGAAGACATGGCTTCAGAAGCAGGAAAAGACCATGCACCAGCATGGAGAAACCATGGCTGCAAGGGGAAAGGCAGAACAGGCGAAGGAAAAGGGCGGTGAGCTTTTAAAAGCCATCGGACAGATGCAGGAACAGATGGATCAGCTTCCTGCAGAAATCAAAGAGCTTTTGTTGAAATATACCCGGAAATCCTTTGAAGGGGAACTGAACCGCCTCTTACAATTACGTGTCGAGCGTGCAGAAAAGCAGGAGCAGATCCTTACCTTACAGGAGGAGCTTCAAAAGGGACAGGAGCTTTTCAGAGAAAGAGAAGAGGAAAGGGATATCCTCTTAACGAAGTATGGCTTTGCTTCCAGGGAGGAATATCAGGGCAGTCTTCTTTCAAAGGAGCAGATCGAGGCCGGGAAGAGAGAGCTGCAGGACTATGAGAAGAACTGCAGGGCAAATGAAGAACTGCTGCAGCATCTGAAGGAACAGGTACAGGAGCTTGTTCTTGCGGATCCGGTAAAGCTGAAGGAGGAGCTTAAGGAAGCTCTGGAAGAAAAGCGGGCTGTGCAGCAGAGGCTTTCAAAGAAGCAGGAAAGCCGGAATCTTACGGAGAGAACATCTGTTTCTTTAAAAACAAAGCTTGCCGGTCTTAAGGAGACTATGGAGCGTTATACCTTAGTTAAGGGGCTGGATGATCTGGCAAACGGGAATAATAAGAAACGGCTTGTCTTTGAGCAGTATGTTTTGATTTCCTGTTTTGAAGAGATTCTGTATGCGGCAAACCTGCGGTTGCAGACAATGAGTGCTGGAAGATATGAGCTGCGACGTGTACGGGGAATTGTGGATGCCCGCAGCAAGGACAATCTGGAAATGGAAGTGCTCGACTATTACACCGGTAAGTACCGCTCAGTGAAAACCTTATCGGGAGGAGAATCCTTTAAGGTCTCCTTAAGCCTTGCCCTTGGCATGAGTGATGTCATTCAGGCACAGAGTGGTGGAATCCGGGTGGAAACCATGTTTATCGATGAAGGCTTCGGTACTCTTGATGGAGAATCACTCGATCAGGCGTGTCTGGTACTGCAGGGATTAACGGAGAGCAACCGGCTGATCGGACTTATTTCCCATGTGCCGGAGCTGTCCGAGAAGATTCCGGATCAGATCCGTATTCATAAGACGAATACTGGAAGCTATGCCGAAGTTGTGATACAGTGAGTAATAAAAGGAAAGAGATTTTATGAGAAAGAACATTTTATATAGATTATATGGAAGAATCGCAGCAGGCCTGATTCTTACGGCACTTTTCTTAACCGGCTGCCAGCATGGCAGTCAGACGGCGCAGGATGCGGCAGAGGAGCCAACCGTGGTGCTGACCGGTGGGTTTGCCCGTAACGAAGTATTTAAAATTGAATCCATGTCGGGGACGCTTCCTGAAATCATGGTATATCTTGTGAATATGCAGGAGCAGTACGAGAGTGTCTACGGAAAGGAGATCTGGCAGAAGGATCTGAACGGAACGATGATGTCAGAAAGCGTGAAGGATACCGTGCTTGCCAATCTGGCACAGGTAAAGGCGATGAATCTTCTGGCGCAGAAGCACAATGTGACACTTGATGAGATGGAGAAGCAGTTTGCCAAAGAGGCGGCGGAGGAATATTATGAGAGCCTGAATGAGACAGAAATTGCCGTGATGCAGGTTAACGAAGAAATTCTCACACAGATGTATGAGGAATATGCCCTTGCGAACAAGGTATATGAATATATTATCAAGGACATCAATCCGGAAATCAGTGATGATGAGGCAAGAACCATTACCGTGGATTACATTCTGATTAAGACCTATACAACCGACGGTACGGGGGCGAAGATTGAGTATTCCGAGGAAGATAAGGACGAAGCCAGGAGCCTCGCTGAGGACATTTTACGTCAGGCGAAGGAAGAGGGGAGCGACTTTAAGGAACTGGTTTTAAAGTACAGTGAGGGCGATAAGGGAACCTATTCCTTCGGCAAAGGCGAAACGGAAGAAGCCTTTGAACAGGCAGCCTTTAACCTTGCAACCGGGGAGATCAGTAGTCTGGTGGAGACACCGTCCGGCTTTTATATCATCAAATGCTTAAGCACCTTTGACAAGGATCAGACGAGCGCCAATAAGGTGAAGATCGTGGAAGAAAAGCGGGAAGAGGTTTTTGGCGAAGAATACGATGCTTTTGCACAGGGACTTACGCGCGACATCAATGAAAAGCTCTGGAAATCGATTTCACTTGTGGATGACGGGAATGTTTCTACCCAACAGTTTTTCGATATCTATCATGATTATTTTGGTTGACATAATATGATAAAAGAACAGCAGAAGATGGATAAATATTGATTTTTAAATTTGTTAGCACTCATTCTTGATGAGTGCTAAATTTTTCTTGACTTTTTCTGGAAATGGACTTACACTTACTGTTATAAGAAAAACAGTAACTGTTCCATAGATTTACAGTTACAAAAAGGAGTGATTATTGTGGCAGAAAAACACGGTAGTTTATCAATTAATAGTGAGAATATATTCCCCATTATCAAGAAATGGTTATATTCCGACCATGATATCTTCTTCAGAGAGCTGATATCCAATGGCTGTGATGCAATTACGAAGCTGAAAAAGCTGGATATGATGGGTGAATATACGTTACCCGAAGATTACAAGGGTAAAATTGAGGTTATTGTCAATCCGGAAGAGAAGACCCTGAAGTTTATCGATAATGGTATTGGTATGACCGCGGATGAAGTGGAAGAATACATCAATCAGATTGCATTTTCCGGTGCGACCGATTTCATTGAGAAGTACAAGGATAAGACGAACGAGGATCAGATCATCGGTCATTTTGGTCTTGGCTTTTACTCTGCATTTATGGTAGCAAACGAGGTACATATCGATACCCTTTCCTGGCAGAAGGATGCAAAGCCGGTTCACTGGGAATGTGACGGTGGTACGGAATTTGATATGACCGAAGGAACAAAAACCGATGTCGGAACGACCATTACACTTTTCCTTAATGAAGATGTACTGGAGTTCTGTAATGAATATCGCGCAAGGGAAGTCATTAAGAAATACTGCTCCTTCATGCCGACTGAAATTTATCTTTCCAGGGAGAACACCACAGAGACACAGACTATCAAGGCATCTGAGAAGCTGGATACCGATGTGGTTATTGAGGAGATCAAGCCGGAGAAGGAAGAGGACGAGCTGAAGCTGAAGATACGGAAGCGTCCGGAGCTGTTAAATGAAACACAGCCCCTGTGGATGAAGCATCCGAATGAATGTACGAAGGAAGAATATCTGGAATTCTACCGTAAGGTATTTCAGGATTACAAGGAGCCTCTGTTCTGGATCCACCTGAACATGGATTATCCGTTTAACTTAAAGGGTATCCTGTACTTCCCGAAGATCAACATGGAATATGAATCAATCGAAGGTGTGATCAAGCTTTATAACAATCAGGTCTTCATTGCAGATAATATTAAGGAAGTTATTCCGGAGTTCCTGATGCTGTTAAAGGGTGTTATCGACTGTCCGGATCTGCCGTTAAATGTATCCAGAAGTGCGCTGCAGAACGATGGTTTTGTAAAGAAGATTTCCGATTATATTACGAAAAAGGTTGCAGACAAGCTTTCCGGTATGTGTAAGACCGAGAAGGAAGAATACGACAAATACTGGGATGACATCAGTCCGTTCATCAAGTTCGGCTGCTTAAAGGATGATAAATTCTGTGAGAAGATGACCGATTACATTCTCTTTAAGAACCTGGACGGCAAGTATCTGACATTGCCGGAATGCCTTGAGGTTAATAAAACCGATCCTGATGAGGCCGGGGAAAATGAGACAGAAGAGAAAGCCTCCGATACGGAAGTCGTAGATGAGAACGGCAATGTAGTAAGTGAAGAGAAGCCGGATTCGGAAGAAAATGCAGAAGAAGAAAAGAAAGAGAAGATCATTTATTATGTAACGGATGAAAAGCAGCAGGCACAGTACATCAATATGTTTAAGGCTGCCAAAATGGATGCGGTAATCCTGACACATAATATTGACCAGCCGTTTATCTCCCAGCTTGAAGCCAAGAATGAAGGAATCAAATTCATGCGTATCGATGCCGATCTTACCGATACCTTTAAGGCAAAGACCAGCAAGAAGGCAGAGAAGGAGCTTTCCGATGCAGCAGAAGCAATCAGCAAGGTGATGAAGAAGGTCTTAAAGAAAGACAAGATCGCTGTTAAGGTGGAAAAGCTGAAAAACAGAAAGATCGCTTCCATGGTAACCCTTTCCGAGGAGAGCCGCAGAATGCAGGATATGATGAAGATGTATTCCATGCCCGGAATGGATATGGGTGAATTCGGAAAAGAGGGCGAAACACTGATTCTCAATGCAAATCATCCTCTGGTAGAGTATGTGATGCAGAATACCGATGGAAAGAATGTCGATATGATCTGTGAACAGCTGTATGACCTGGCTCTGTTACAGCATGCACCTCTCGAACCGGAGGCTATGGCGAAGTTTGTTCAGAGAAGCAACGATATTATGATGCTGTTAACCAAATAATCGTTATAGTTCAGCCCTGGACATTCATAAGTTGCCGGATTGTACAGTTACGGAGCTGTTACAGGATCTTAATGCATCGATCCATTATGGAAAATGAGTAACTATTCAGTACAGGTCGAAGCATTTACTGCTGAGACCGTAAGAAAATGATTCAGTAATGCAAAATCCCATCGGCGAAGCCGATTTGGAATGGATTTTGCATCGTAACTGTGAAGGTACTGAACAGTTACGAAAATGAATAGATCATAAGCAGGACCTCTGCATAAAATATACTAAGTATATCTTATGCAGAGGTTTTTTATGCCTGAAAAGGAGAATGAAGCAGGAAGAGCCGCCGTGGGAGAGTCCGGCCGGCTGCGGATTATGGTAACTTCTTCCATTGGAATGATTCCGGTGCAGAATGCACGGATTACCATTTCCTATAAAGGAGTACCTGATGTGACCGTAGTGCAGCTTGATACGGATAATTCCGGACAGACGGAGACAATTGATCTGCCGTCCCCGCCAATTGACTACAGCATGGAGCCGGGGCGGCTGGAACAGCCCTATTCCGAATATAATGTCCGGGTGGAGGCCGAGGGCTATGAACCGGTAGAGGTCTCGGGAACAGAGATCCTTCCGGAGGTGACGGCATGGCAGAATGTGGAGATGAATCCGTCAGAAACCTCCGAAGAAGACAATGAAATCATTGTGATTCCGGATCATACACTTTACGGGGAGTATCCGCCCAAGATTGAAGAGGATGAAATCAAGCCCATTGAGGAAGGTGAGATTGTCTTAAGCCGGGTAGTTATTCCGGAATATATCGTGGTACATGACGGTGTACCGGATGATTCCACTGCCAGAAATTATTATGTGCGTTACCGGGACTATATCAAGAATGTAGCGTCCTCCGAAATCTATGCGACCTGGCCGGAGAGTACGATCTATGCCAATGTTCTTGCAATTATGTCCTTTACCTTAAACCGCGTGTATACGGAGTGGTATCGCAATAAGGGATACAATTTTACGATCACATCTTCCACAGCATACGATCAGAAATGGATCTACGGACGCAATATCTATTCCAATATCAGTCTGATTGTGGACACGATTTTTGCAAACTATCTGTCAAGGCCGGGGGTGCGGCAGCCAATCTTTACCTCTTACTGCGACGGGCAGCGTACGACCTGCAGAGGCTTGAGCCAGTGGGGCTCCAAGTATCTTGGCGATCAGGGGTACACGCCGATTGAAATTATCCGCTATTATTATGGAAGCGATATGTATATCAATTCTGCAGTGAGTGTGTCGGGAGTTCCGGCGTCCTGGCCGGGCTACAACCTGAGCATCGGCGCTTCCGGAGAGCATGTGCGCACAATCCAGCGGCAGCTGAACCGTATTGCACAGAATTATCCGGCGATCCCGGTTGTTTCAGTCGATGGAATTTACGGACAGGGAACCGCAAATGCCGTTAAGACATTTCAGAGAATTTTTGGACTTCCGCAGTCCGGTATCGTGGATTTTCCGACCTGGTACAGCATTTCCAATATTTATGTGGCGGTATCGAGAATCGCAGAGCCAGGGTGAATCGGACCGTATTTCAGAAACACAGGAGGGTAGTTATCCTCCTGTGTAAAGCACATAATGAATGCAAGTTGAAGATGAAGCATGAGGTACGAGTGAACAGCAGCGGGCATAAATTTAGGTGTCTTGAAGGAGTTGCGAAGTTGCAGCAAAAAATGGTATACTAATTATGTATATGCAGATACACATTTTACCGGAGGGATAAGTGGCGTGAGGGAAGTTGTCGACCGGATACTGGAAGGAAATTTTAATAATGATGTACATTCCTTGAGCTTTTCAAGTCCATTGATTGAATTGAAGTTAGAGCCCGGAGAAAAGTACGAAGGAAGCTTTACCATTTTCGGAAAGCCCAATGTCATGACAGAAGGAACGGTTTCAACGACGGAGCTGCGCATGAAGTGTCTGGTGGAATCCTTTACCGGTACAGAAGAAGAGATCCCTTATGTGTTTGATGCGGCAGGAATGATTAAAGGGGACTCTTTGAAGGGTGAATTCCGTGTGATTTCCAATCAGGGGGAATATCTGATTCCGTATCATGTGGAAATTGACAGTGAGAATCTGAATTCCAGCCTTGGAAGCATTAAGAATCTGTTTCATTTTGCAAACCTTGCGAAATCAAGCTGGGAGGAGGCTGCAAACCTGTTTTTCTCAAAGGATTTCGAACAGGTTTTACAGGGGTCGGATAAGCAGTATCTGAATACCTACCGGGGACTTGTGAAGGACGGCAGGAAGGAACAGTATCTCGAAGAATTCTTATTACAAATCAAAAAGAAACAGCAGATTGAATATATTATTGAAAATCAGGAGATCCGTATGGAAAATCCGGAGGGAATTACCGAAGGGCGTGTGGTGATCCAGCGTAACGGCTGGGGGTATTCCCAGCTTTTCGTGGAAGCGGAAGGAAGGTTTCTCCGCATGGAAAAGGACATGATCCGTGAAGAGGATTTTCTGGGAAATTGTTACCGGTTCTCCTTTTACGTGGATGCGGACAAGCTTCATGCGGGCAGGAACTATGGGAAGATCCGCTTCACCAATGCCTACACCTCATCAGAGGTGACGGTAATGGCTTACAAACAGCGGATTGACCGCAAATTCAACGAAGCAATCCGGCAGAAGAAGCATGCCATTGTGGAATTGATGCAGTACTATGAAGCCTTCCGTACGAAGCAGATCAGTGCGTCGTCTTGGATGAATGAAACGAGCCTGATTATGGACCGGCTTCAGGGGCTGGATGAACAGAATCCGGCCTATATGCTGATGCGGGTACAGCTCTTAATTACCCAGGAGAGAACGAATGAGGCCAGGTGGCTTCTCGAACAGGCCGATGAGCTTCTTGCAGGAAAATATAATCCAACCTTATATTGCTATTACATGTATCTTTCTACCCTGCTAAACCGTACCGAAGAGTACATTGATGAGATGGCAGAGCAGGTAGAGAAGATTTTCAGGGAAAATATGGATGACTGGCGCATTGCATGGCTTCTCATCTACCTTTCGGACGATTATTCACGGAGTCCTTCGAAGAAGTGGATTGTTCTTGAGGAACAGTTTGCCAAGGGAGCGACAAGTCCTGTTCTGTATATTGAGGCATATCATCTGATCCGGAATAATCCATCGATTCTGATGCAGCTTGATGATTTCGAGATTCAGGTGTTATCTTATGCAGCCAGAAAGCAGCTTCTTACCACAGAGGTGGTGGAGCAGATTGTCTATCTGGCGAAGAAGCTGCGCGGATACCGGAAGCCGCTTTACCGGATTCTGCGTGTCTGCTATCAGATACTGCCAACCGATGAAGTGCTGCAGACGATCTGTACGATACTGATTAACGGGAACATTACCACTCCGGAAGCCTTTACATGGTATGAAAAGGGAATTGGAAAGGAACTCCGTATCACCCGTCTGTATGAGCACTATATGATGTCACTGGAGCTCAAGGATGATGTGGTCATTCCGAAAATGGTACTGATGTATTTTGCCTTTGACAGCAGTCTGGATGGTTTACATAATTCGTTCCTGTATGCCTATGTCTATCGGAATAAGGCTGTTTATCCGGAGCTTTATGAAAGCTACAGGGAGCATCTTAAACGGTTTGTGGTCTTCCAGATTTTAAAGAAGAGAAACAATAAATGGCTTGCTTACTTATATAAGAATCTGGTTACGGAAGGAATGCTTACCGAGGAGATTTCGGAAGGACTGGTAACGGCCATTTTCCTGCAGGAGCTGCATCTGAAACGGAAGGACATCAGCAGGGTCTGCGTTATCTATGACAGCTTAAAGGAAGAACAGGTGTATCCGGTTACGGGACAGGTCATGTATCTGCCGTTATATGGAAACAGTTACCGGATGATACTGGAGGATTTTAAGGGGAACCGCTTTTGCAGAGAGGAAGAATATGAGCTTGAACGGCTCATGATTCCGGACAAGATTGCCGGGATGATTGCCCCGTATGTAAAGGATGAGATTCTGTTTGACCTGTGGCTGTGTGAAAAGGGACACCAGCTTCTCCCGGTCAGCGAAAGCAACAGGGAGCATATGAAGCAGATTATGGAGTCCCCGCTTGTAAAGGAGTCCATTCAGAAGGAAATCCGCTTAAAGCTTATGCAGTACGATTATGACCATGATCAGATGAACGAGCTGGATGAAGTTTTGAATGATCTTAAGCCGGAGATGATTTTCCGTGACAGCATGTCCCAGATGATACGGTTCATGGTAATCCGGGGCATGTATGAGAAGGCTTACGAATGGATCAGCCTCTGCGGCGGAGAGGACATCGAAGCAAAGATTATCGTGCGGCTGTGTGGGCGGCTTTTAGCTCTCGATGGAATGAAAGAGGATCCGGTGATGACGGCGCTGATTCACCGTGCATTTCTGTCGGGAAAATATGATGAGCTTTTATTGAATTATCTGAACCTGTATTTCAAGGGAACCGTAAAGGAAATGCGGGATGTCTGGAGTACTGCGGAATCCTTTGGCGTGGACACGCTGGCAATTGAGGAGCGGATCCTGATTCAGATGCTGTATACGGATGCCTTTGTCGGAAATGCGGCAGCTATTTTCCAGAGCTATGTAAAGAAGGGGGCAGATCCATCGGTAGAGCTGGCATTTTTAGCCCAGTCCTGTCATGATTATTTCGTAAAGGACAAGGTGACCGATCCTTTTATTCTGAATGAGGTAGAGCGGATCTGGGAAGAGGAGCAGGCACTTCCGATGGTGTGCAAGCTCGCCTATACGAAGTTTTATGCCGGGCATAAGGAACAGACGAACGAAAAGGTTTCCAGAAATCTGCTCATTTTCCTGCGGGAGATGACAGCGGAAAAGATGGTGTTCCCGTTTTATAAGGAATTTGCAGAAAATATTACCTTTATGCATAAATATATGGATAAGACCATGGTGGAGTATCATGTCCATGATGGAAACCGTGCCGTAATTCATTATCTGGTTGAGCGGGAAGGAAATGTGGAGAACGAGTACCGCAAGGAAGAGATGAAGAACATGTATGACGGCATATGTGTGAAAGAATTCGTCCTGTTCTTTGGGGAACGTCTCCAGTATTATATTGTGGAGCTTGAGGACGGAAAAGAGCAGCTTAACGAGAGCGGCACCTTCAGCCGGAGTGATACGGACACAAACCAGAAGATCAGCCGGTATAATCTGATTAATGACATTGCCATGGCACGGACGTTGAAGGACTATGATACCATGGAAAACATGCTTTTTGAGTACTATGATTATTCATATTTGTTAGACGAATTGTTTTCAATGAAGTAGGGTAACTGTAAAGGTATTGAACAGTTATGAAGTAGGAGTTGAACATGTTACAGGAAAACAGGGATTTGACAGGAAAACGGAATAATGCAAAGATGGTCATCGGGTA
This sequence comes from Firmicutes bacterium CAG:95, assembly GCA_000438155.1. Classification (GTDB taxonomy): domain Bacteria; phylum Bacillota; class Clostridia; order Lachnospirales; family Lachnospiraceae; genus Suilimivivens. The sequence continues at coordinate 118,447 of FR902981.1, read as the reverse complement.
TGACCTGGGGAGGCAGTTTTCCCAGGTGAGCTATTATGCCGTTGGTGATGCGGATCCCTGCACGGTTTCTCCGGTGGCAGGCACTGAGCAGTATAACATTCCTACTGTGTTATGTAAACGAGTTGGCGTAAGCCAGTGGTATTATGGGAAAGAAGCCCTGAAGAATCAGGGCGAGGAAGGAATTCTGGTAGATCATCTTTTGGAAAAGGCATTGCAGGGAGAAGAGGTTCTTGTTGAGGAGACAACCTTTGACCCGGTGGCACTGCTTACCCTGTTTATTAAACGAAGCCTTGCAACTCTCAATATGCAGGTTTCCTTAAACCGTGCGGAGGTTTTCATGTTTACGGTGGAGGAGCTGACCCCGCGTATGGTAGAGGTGTTGGGGAAGGTGGTATCCGGACTGCAGCTTAAATGTCCGCAGATCTGCTTTCAGAGCCATATTGAGAGCTTTTATTATTATATGCTTCACCAGCAGGCAGAGCTTTGGAAGAGAGAGGTTTTTGTTTTTGAATATAATGACACCCTGAAAACCCTGCGATTTCAGTGCAACCGTCATACGACCCCCAGGGTTGTGTTTATCGAGCATCTGGATTATCCGGAGATGAAGAGAGTGGACTGGGCAGAGGATGAAGCACAGCGTATGGCACAGCAGCAGGAGCTTGATGCACAGTTCGGGCAGTTGTGTGAAAGTTGTCTGCACGAAACAGATGTATCGACCGTATTCTTAATCGGAGAGGGCTTTAAGGAGGGCTGGACCAGGGAATCCTTAAAGATCCTGTGCCATAACCGCAGAGTGTTTCAGGGAAACAATCTGTATAGCAAGGGCGCCTGCTATGCCGGAATGGAAAAGCTGAATCCACAGGAGAGTACGCGGGAATATGTTTATCTTGGAGAAGATAAGCTCAAATCCAATATTGGAATGAGAGCGCTGCGCAGGGGAGAGGATTCCTATCTGGCCATTCTGGATGCCGGTGTGAACTGGTATGAGGCGAAAACAGATTTTGACCTGATTCTGGAAAGCGGAAATGTATTGTGCTTTACGATTACGCCACTGACCGGTGAAAATATTATGGATAAGACCGTCACACTTGACGGACTGCCGGAGAGACCCCGTTGTACAACGAGATTACGGATCCATGCGGAGATGACGGCAATACATACTCTGACGCTGGAAATCACCGATATGGGATTTGGAGAGCTGTTTAAGAGCAGCGGCAGGGCATGGACACATACCCTGCAGGTATGAGGATCCGGTAGTTTATACACCAGAAAGGAATTCAGATGGTAAGCCGAGTATTAATCTGTACAGGAAAATATGCCAACGAACCCTATCATTTAGAGAAGGTCTGTGTGAATGTATACTGCGTGGAAGAGCTGTGTTATCTGTTTGCAAACAATCCGTTTATGATTAACACAGAGATCATGGATAAGCACCTTCCGGAATGGCTGCGGGAACAGTGTGGTCTCCCGGAGCTGGCAGACCGTCTTACGCTTGCCATGAAAAAAGGAATTCAGGCAGGTGAGTTTGTTGACATAATAATTGATTATGTCAACTATTGCACTGAGGCAGAAATTGCCAGGATGGATGAAATTCTGAAGAGG
>FR902981.1:0-116816 GCA_000438155.1 Firmicutes bacterium CAG:95 | reverse complement strand
AATGCCGGATTAAATGATTTTGAACGGAAGAAAAAGCAGGCGGATTATCTGTTGCAGAACAACCGTCATCTGATGGCACTCAGGGAGTACGAAGATCTGAACCGGGAGCTGCCCGATACGGAGAATGCCCTGCGGCCTGCCATTTATCATAATATGGGTTATGCCTATGCAGGACTTTTCATGTTTGACATTGCGGCGAAGTATTATAAGCGTGCCTATGAAATGTCAAAGGACGAGGAGTCAGGGGTGCAGTACCTTTCTTCCTTACGCAGTTATCTGTCAGAGGAAGAATACATCCGTTTTATTGCGGAGCATTCGGAATACCATGAGCTTTCGCTGGAGCTTGAAAAGAAGATTACAGCGGCAAAGGGGGAGTTCGAGGCCTCGCGTGAAAACCGGATGCTGTCGGCATTGAAGATATATAAGGAAGAGGGGAATGTGGCTTCCTATTACGAAGAAATTGATAAGATTATCTATCGGCTGAAGGAAGATTACCTGCAGCTTGTTGAGGAATAAGAATGGGTCTATTACAACGGATTTTTAACTGGAAAAGGGATTATGAGGAGGCTTACGAAGTCGAGGAGTGGAATGAAATCGTCTATGACCGTGACGATTTACAGGTTCATAACCGGAAGCAGCGTGAGGAATATGTGAGGGGGTGCCTGGAGCAGATTGCAGAGGCATCCAGGGAGGTAGAAAATCTCCAGCATGAATATCAGGTGGTCACCTCGCATCTTAAGGATATTGAAGAGATTGAGGCACTGCCGGAGAATGAAAGCCGCCTACTTATGGAATGTGCCAAACGGATAGATACGCTCGAGGGGCAGCAGTCCGGCTACAAGGAACGGAAAAACCGGATGACGGATGAGAAGTTTTATCAGATGGAATGCATGGAAGAGGAAGTGCAGGAGGCATATGAGAAGCTTGAAAAGGCGGAAGAATACCAGAACCTGATTAAGCGGGATCTGCGCCGCCTCGACAGTGAGCGGCAGGCCTACGGTTTCCGGAAGATCGAACTGCGGCATCTGATGAAGGATACCCGTTCGATGACGATTGTCTGCGCAACGGCAGTGATTTTCTGTTTGCTGTTACTGTTGATTTTACAGTATGCCTTTTCCTTTGACGTGAAGATTGGTTATCTGGCGGCCGGGGGAATCGGAGCACTTGCCATCACCGCCATTTTCTTAAAATATAACGATGCCGTACGGGAGCTTTCCCAGGTGGAGAGCGGGATCGGCAGGCTCATCCGGCTGCAGAATACGGTGAAGATCCGGTATGTGAATAATACGCATCTGCTTGACTATCTCTATATGAAGTATAATGTCAAAAGCGCACAGGAGCTTGGACGGGATTATAAGCAGTATCTCGAAGAAAAGGACGAGCGTCATAATTATAAACGGGCAGAAATCGAACTGGATTCCACCCAGCAGGAGCTTTTACATATTCTGCGCCGGTATCAGGTGAAGGATCCGATGATCTGGCTGTATCAGACACAGGCGCTTCTCGATAAGAAGGAAATGATTGAGATCCGGCACAATCTGATTATCCGCAGACAGTCCTTACGCCGGAGAATGGATTACAACAAGGAAGTCGTTGCCGGAAAGGCGAAAGCAGAGGTGAAGGATCTGGTTGAAAATTACCCGAAATATGCCAAAGAGATTCTGGGCATTGTGGCGGAATACGATAAGGATTTCACTTGACTTTCCTTAGTGTGCATGGTAGCATGGGTATCGAACATGCTTTATCATGCTAAAGAGGTAGCGTGATGCATAACTAACCTGTGAATACAGGACTAAGGAAGGATGGAGAGATTATGAAAAAGTTACTTGCAGTTACTATTGCAGCCGTAATGATGACCGGATTACTGGCTGGATGCGGTGCCGGGGAGACTGCCGCACAGGATACAACGACAGAGGCTCCGGAAGAAACCACTGCACAGGAGAATGCGGATGCAGCACAGGAGGATAGTGAACAGGCAGACGCATCTGCAGAAGGAAGAACCTTTACGGTCGGTTTTGATGCAGAGTTCCCGCCTTATGGTTATATGGATGAGAATGGTGAATATACCGGATTTGACTTAGAGCTTGCTGCTGAGGTATGCAGCCGCAACGGATGGACACTTGTAAAGCAGCCGATTGACTGGGATGCCAAGGATATGGAATTAAGCTCAGGCTCCATTGATTGTATCTGGAACGGATTTACCATGAATGGACGTGAAGATCAGTATACCTTCACCGTTCCTTATGTGGATAACAGCCAGGTATTTGTCGTAAAGGCAGATTCAGGAATTACCGCTCCTGCGGATCTTGCCGGTAAGATTGTCGGAGTACAGAAGGATTCCTCAGCACTTTCTGCCCTTGAAGGAGATGCAGCGGATCTGGCAGCAACCTTTGCAGAACTGACACAGTTTGCAGATTACAATACCGGATTCCTGAATTTAGATGCAGGTGCTGTGGATGCGATCGCCGTAGATATCGGAGTTGCAGATTATCAGCTGGAATCAAGAGGGGACGGCTTCGTAATCCTTGATGAAAAGCTGGCAACTGAACAGTATGGTATCGGCTTTAAGCTTGGCAACACCGAATTAAAGGATCAGGTGGAAGCTACCCTGCTTGAAATGGCAGAGGATGGAACCTTTATGGAAATTGCAAAGAAGTATGGCTTGGAGGACAGTGTTTGCTTAGGCAAATAAAGAGGTGTTCCGGGGGCAGAATGAAGATTCTGCCCCTGAATAGTTATGTTGCCATGCATATGAGAAAATGATCCGGTGGATCATTTTTGAGTTAACTTATACACAGGAGTAAGGTATGAATTTTCAGACAATTATATTGCAATTGGGACAGGGAATGCTGGTAACGGTAGAAATCTTTTTTCTGACGTTACTTTTTTCGTTACCGCTGGGACTTTTGGTGGCTTTTGGAAGAATGTCAAAAAATGTGTTGCTAAAAGGTATCAGTAAGATATATATTTCTATTATGAGAGGTACGCCGTTGATGCTGCAGCTGATCGTGGTATACTTCGGACCGTACTATTTATTTGGCACTAATCTGAAGGGATACCGATTCCCGGCAATCATTATTGCCTTTGCGGTGAACTATGCAGCATACTTTGCCGAGATTTACCGTGGCGGAATTGAATCCATGCCGGTGGGACAGTATGAGGCCGCAGAGATTCTGGGCTATGGGAAGGTGCAGACCTTCTTCAAGATCATTTTCCCGCAGGTGATGAAGAGGATTCTGCCGTCGATTACGAATGAAACGATTACCTTAGTGAAGGATACGTCTCTTGCTTTTGTTTTGTCACAGGCAGAGATGTTTACGCTGGCCAAGCAGATCGCGGCAGCTGAAACGAGCATTATGCCGCTGATGGCAGCAGGTTTGTTTTATTATATCTTTAACCTGCTTGTGGCAGCGATTATGGAACGGATTGAGAAATCTATGGACTATTATCATTAGGAGGCAGCCGGAATGAGTGAGACTTTATTACAGATGAATCATATCAGAAAGCATTTCGGTGACCTGCATGTACTGGAAGATATTTCCATAGAGGTGCACCGGGGAGAGGTCGTTTCGATTATCGGACCGTCCGGTTCCGGAAAGTCCACGCTCCTTAGATGTGCTACATTACTTGAAAAGATGGATGGGGGAGATCTCATTTATCTTGGGGAAGCAGCAGCGAAGGAAGAGAACGGAAAATGCGTGTATGCGTCCAGGGCGAAATTAAAGCAGATCCGGAAGTACTTCGGACTGGTTTTCCAGAATTTCAATCTGTTTCCACATTATACCGTATTGAAGAATATTACAGACGCACCTGTCTGTGTCGATAAAGTACCGAAGGAAGAGGCAGTGGAGAGAGCAAAGAAGCTTTTAGAACAGCTCGGGCTCGCCGATAAAGCAAATGCCTATCCGTGCCAGCTTTCCGGAGGACAGCAGCAGAGAGTTTCGATTGCAAGGGCACTGGCCCTGCAGCCCCAGATTCTCTTTTTTGATGAACCGACCTCCGCACTTGATCCGGAGCTTACGGTAGAGGTGCTTAAGGTTATTAAGGAACTGGCAAAGCAGCATATGACCATGATCATTGTGACACATGAAATGCAGTTTGCCAAAGAAGTATCCGACAAGATCATATTCATGGAAGGCGGTCATATTAAGATGCAGGGAACGCCGGAGGAGATCTTTGCTTCGGAAAATGAACGGGTGAAGGAATTTATCGGAAAACTGAACGCCTGATCGGATGCCATTGCTTGTAAAGAACATGGGGAGACCGATGTTTCTTTCAAATATAAACTTTCAAATGGAGGATAATCATGAAAAAAATGGAACAGCTTTATGAAGGAAAGGCAAAGAAGGTATTTGCAACAGAGGATCCGGATGTTGTTATCGTGGATTATAAGGATGATGCAACTGCTTTCAACGGCGAAAAGAAGGGAACCATCGTAGGAAAGGGTGCCATCAATAACCGTATGACCAATCACGTATTTAAGCTTCTGGAGAAGGAAGGGGTACCTACCCATCTGATCGAGGAGCTGAGTGACCGTGAAACTGCTGTAAAGAAGGTCGATATTGTACCTTTAGAGGTTATTATCCGTAATGTGGCTGCAGGAAGCTTCAGCAAGCGTCTTGGAGTACCGGAGGGAACCCCCTTTAAAGAGCCTACCATTGAGTTCAGTTATAAAAATGATGCTTTAGGCGATCCGCTGATTAACAGCTATTTTGCTGTTGCCCTGGGACTTGCTACCTGGGATGAAATTGCCACCATTAAGAAGTATGCTTTTAAGGTAAATGAAGTACTGAAGGCTTATTTCCTTCAGGCGGATATCAAGCTCATTGACTTTAAGATCGAGTTTGGCCGTTTCCATGGAGAAATCCTGTTAGCAGATGAAGTATCTCCGGATACTTGCCGTCTGTGGGATGTCAATACTAATGAAAAGCTTGACAAGGACCGTTTCCGTCGTGACCTTGGAAATGTGGAAGAAGCTTACAACGAAGTATTCAAGAGACTTGGACTGGCATAGGAGGAAGGGAATGAGTACAGACAGATATGTAAGTCCTTTGTCAGAGCGTTATGCAAGTAAAGACATGCAGTATATCTTTTCTCCGGACATGAAGTTCCGTACCTGGCGTAAGCTTTGGATTGCACTTGCAGAGACTGAGATGGAATTAGGACTTTCCCAGGATGGGAAGCCGGTTATTACCAGAGAACAGATTGATGAATTAAAGAGTCATGCCGATGACATTAACTATGATGTGGCAAAAGCAAGAGAAAAGGAAGTTCGCCACGATGTTATGAGCCATGTTTATGCTTACGGACAGCAGTGCCCGAAGGCAGCAGGTATTATTCACCTTGGCGCAACCAGCTGTTATGTAGGAGATAATACCGATATTATCGTGATGACAGAAGCACTCCGTCTTGTGAAGAAAAAGCTCATTAATGTATTAAAGGAGCTTGCTGACTTTGCAGATAAATACAAGGCACAGCCGACGCTGGCATTTACGCATTTCCAGCCGGCACAGCCGACTACCGTTGGAAAGCGTGCAACCCTGTGGATGCAGGAATTCTGTCTGGATCTTGAGGATCTTGACCATGTGCTTTCCGGCATGAAGCTCCTTGGCTCCAAGGGAACCACAGGAACACAGGCTTCTTTCCTGGAGCTGTTTAACGGCGATCAGGAGACGATTGATAAGATTGATCCGATGATTGCACAGAAGATGGGTTTTAAGGAATGTTATCCGGTTTCCGGACAGACCTATTCCCGTAAGGTGGATACGAGAGTTGCCAATGTCCTTGCCGGAATTGCAGCCAGCGCTCATAAGATGTCCAATGACATCCGTCTGCTGCAGCATCTTAAGGAAGTAGAAGAGCCGTTTGAAAAGAATCAGATCGGATCTTCCGCCATGGCTTATAAGAGAAACCCGATGAGAAGTGAACGGATCGCATCCCTTTCCCGCTACGTGATGATCGATGCACTGAATCCGGCAATTACCTCTGCAACCCAGTGGTTTGAGCGTACATTGGATGATTCTGCCAATAAGCGATTATCCATTCCGGAGGCGTTCCTTGCAATTGATGGAATTTTAGACCTGTGTCTGAATGTTGTCGACGGACTGGTGGTTTATCCGAAGGTCATTGAGAAGCATATGTTAAGTGAGCTTCCGTTCATGGCAACCGAGAACATCATGATGGATGCCGTAAAGATGGGCGGAAACCGTCAGGAGCTGCATGAAAAGATCCGAGAGTTATCCATGGAAGCCGGTAAGAATGTGAAGCAGGAAGGCAGGGAGAACAATCTTTTAGAGCTGATTGCAGCGGATCCGGAATTCCATATGACCCTTGAGGATTTACAGAAGACCATGGAGCCGTCCCGTTATGTGGGCCGTTCCAGAGAACAGGTAGAAGCGTTCTTAAGAAAGGTGATTTCACCGATCTTACAGGATAACAGTGATTTACTTGGCGTGAAGGTCGAGATCAATGTTTAAATCATGAGGGTGATTTTCTAAGGAAAGGAAAAAATTTTAATATGGGTGGATTTTTTGGCGTAGCGTCAAAGAACGATTGCGTGTTTGATTTGTTTTTCGGTACGGACTACCATTCCCATCTGGGAACCAGAAGAGCAGGTATGGCCGTATATAATAAAGAGACCGGTTTTGAAAGAGCCATTCACAATATTGAGAATGCGCCTTTCCGGACCAAGTTTGACAAAGATGTAAATGAAATGCAGGGAACCCTCGGTATCGGTTGTATTTCAGACTATGAACCGCAGCCTCTGCTTGTGCGTTCCCACCATGGTACCTATGCGATCATGACGGTTGGTAAGATCAATAACATGGAGGCCATTGTGGATGACCTGTTTTCCTCGGGACATTCCCACTTTCTTGAGATGAGTGGCGGGGATATCAATGCAACCGAACTTGTGGCAGCCGTCATCAATCAGAAGGACAATCTGATCGAAGGCCTGCAATATGTACAGGAATTGATCGATGGTTCCATGACGGTGGTATTACTGACACCAAAGGGAATTTATGCCGCCAGGGACCGGCTCGGACGAACTCCTGTTGTAGTCGGAAAGAAGGAGGATGCTTACTGCATTTCCTTTGAAAGCTTTGCCTATCTGAATCTTGGTTATGTGGATGAAAAGGAGTTAGGCCCCGGAGAAATCGTCATTGTGACACCGGAATCGGTAACGACTCTGGTTTCACCCGGTAAGGAGATGAAGATCTGTACCTTCCTCTGGGTATATTATGGTTATCCGTCCTCTTCCTACGAAGGCATCAGTGTAGAAAAGATGCGTTACAACTGCGGTGCGCTTCTTGCCAGGCGGGACGATGTGCATCCGGATAATGTAGCCGGTGTCCCGGATTCCGGTGTGGCACATGCAATCGGATATTCCAATGCGTCCGGAATTCCTTTTTCCAGACCGTTTATCAAGTATACGCCAACGTGGCCGCGTTCCTTTATGCCAACGATCCAGAGCCAGCGTAATATGATTGCAAAGATGAAGCTGATTCCGGTACATGACCTGATCAAGGACAAGAGCCTTCTATTGATTGATGATTCCATCGTGCGTGGTACACAGCTTCGGGAAACCACTGAATTCCTGTATCAGAGCGGGGCAGGAGAGGTTCATATCCGTACGGCATGCCCGCCGTTATTATACGGATGTAAGTACCTGAATTTTTCCCGTTCTTCTTCCGAGATGGAGCTGATTACCAGAAGAACGATTAAGGAAATGACCGGAAACGCAGCCAATGTAAATTTAAGTGCATATTCCAATCCGGATTCTCCGGAGTATCAGGAGATGGTAAAGCGGATCGGAGTACAGTTGAACTTTACTTCCCTGCGGTTCCACCGTCTTGATGATATGATCGAATCCGTCGGAATCGACCGCTGCAAGCTCTGTACCTACTGTTGGGATGGCAGGGAATAAAAGGACGTGGTGTATAATAAGCCAAAAGAAAATCAACGGAGAAAAGAGAGCTAAGATGGGAAAGATCATTATTCAAAAGGAAACCACAAAGGATCCAGTCAGTCTGATCGGACGTGAGGCCGGTGTATGCTGGGGAGCAGACATCACGAAAGAGGATCGTAATTATAAGAGAGGACTTGACTGTCTTTCTTCCGGACATGGAAGAACCTGGGAGTATCCGCAGGTTTATATGATTCTGGAAGGATATTCTGCAAGAGTGATCCGTGAACTGTATACCCATATCGGAGGCAGCCCGACAAGACTGCAGGCTTCTACCAGATATATCAATTATCAGAAGGGCTTTCCGTATGTGACACCGCCTACTATTGCGGGTAATGAAGAGGCGAAAGCAATTTATGATCATGCCATGGAAGAGATTCTTACCGCAATGCAGAAGTTAGAAGCGATGGAACTGCCGCGTGAGGATGTGGGCATGCTTCTTCCACTTGGAATGGAAAGCAAGGTGGTACTTCGTACCAATTTAAGGAATCTCGTGGATATGTCCCATCAGAGACTCTGTACGAGAGCATATTGGGAGTTCCGCCAGCTGATGAACGATATGAAGACAGAGCTCAGTAATTATTCGGAAGAGTGGAAGTTCTTAACCGAGAATTACTTCCAGCCGAAGTGCGAGGTTACTGGATTTTGTACCGAGACAAAGTGCTGTGGACGGAAGCCGAAGAAGGAAGTGTAATTTTCCGGATAGTTCTTATCCAAAACTGAGATTTATTGGAAAGCCGATTGACATGCGGAATGCAGTTCCTGCACAGTTATAAGCAATAGGTCTTATATGTCTGTGCAGATTTCAAGGTGAGTTTCAGAGAGGAAAACGTGAAATTTTGGCATCAGACATAGAATGGTCTGGTGCCTTTTTGCTGCCGGAAAGCGCGTATATTTATTAGCAAATCTGTACAATCCGGCAACTTATGAATGGCATGGATGAACTGCTACTTTTGTGTAGTGGGGTGTGGTAATATCCTTGACAAATAACGAATACAAGGGTATACTTCAATAGATAAAAGCGTTAAAGCATAAAAGGACATAATATTGAAGTATATATCACAATAAAACAGTTTACATAATATCAAAGGAGAGGGAAAATGACAATTGTAGATGTATTGGAGCAGAACAGCAGAAGTTATGGGGATGAGGTCTGTCTGGTGGAGATTAACCCGGAGGTCAAAGAGATCCGGCGGGTTACCTGGAAGGAATATGAACTGATAGAGCCCAATCCTATGACACATTATCGAAGGGAGATTACCTGGCGGGTATTTGATGAAAAGGCGAACCGGTTTGCCAATCTGCTGATTTCAAGAGGTATTAAGAAGGGGGACAAGGTGGCAATTCTGTTAATGAACTGTCTGGAATGGCTGCCGATTTATTTTGGAATCATGAAAACAGGAGCGCTTGCCGTTCCGCTGAACTTCCGTTATGCGCCGGATGAAATCCGGTATTGCGTAGAAAAGGCAGAGGCAGATGTGCTGGTATTCGGACCTGAATTTATCGGACGTGTGGAGGAGATTGCAGATGAAATCAGCCGCAACCGTTTATTGTTTTTCGTAGGAGATAACTGCCCGACCTTTGCAGAGGATTATGCTTCACTGACCTCGAATTGTTCCAGTGTGGCACCGAAGGTTCATCTTACGGAACAGGATGATGCAGCAATTTACTTCTCTTCCGGAACAACAGGCTTCCCGAAGGCAATCTTGCATAATCATGAAAGTCTGATCCATTCCTGCCGTGTGGAGCAGAATCATCATGGACAGACCAGGGACGATGTGTTTCTGTGCATTCCTCCGTTATATCATACAGGTGCGAAGATGCACTGGTTCGGCTCCCTTTTGTCCGGAAGCAAGGCAGTTCTGTTAAAGGGAACCAGACCGGAATACATATTGGATGCGGTATCCAAAGAAAAATGTACGATTGTATGGCTCCTGGTTCCGTGGGCACAGGATATTCTGGAAGCGTTAGACAGCGGAAGAGTGAAGCTTGAGGATTATGATCTGTCACACTGGAGACTCATGCACATCGGCGCACAGCCGGTACCACCGAGTCTGATTAAGCACTGGAAGCATTATTTCCCGAACCACCAGTATGATACCAATTACGGCTTAAGCGAGTCCATCGGCCCAGGATGTGTTCATCTTGGAGTAGAAAATATTGATAAGGTTGGTGCAATCGGAAAGCCGGGCTTTGGCTGGAAGGTTAAGATTGTGGACGAGAAGCGGAATGAGGTTCCACAGGGAGAGGTCGGCGAGCTTGCGGTTAAGGGACCCGGGGTAATGACCTGTTATTATAATGATGAAGAGGCAACGAAGGAAGTCATGGATGAGGAAGGCTGGCTTTATACCGGAGATATGGCACAGATGGATGAGGATGGCTTCATCTTCCTGGTAGACCGGAAGAAGGATGTTATTATCAGTGGCGGTGAGAATATTTATCCGGTACAGATTGAGGATTTCCTGCGTAATATTGATGCCGTTCATGATGTGGCAGTCATTGGTATTCCCGATAAGCGTCTGGGTGAGACAACCCTTGCGGTAATTGAGTTAAAGCCGGATCAATCCTGTACAGAGGAAGAGGTGAATGAATTCTGTCAGAAGCTTCCCCGTTATAAGCGTCCGCATAAGATTGTATTTGCGGATATTCCGAGAAATCCTACCGGCAAGATTGAGAAGCCGAAGCTTCGTGAACAGTACTGCGGAACGCGTCTGGTAGAAGCACAGAACCGCAGCTGATCTACGGAGCTATTACCATTGTTCCGCCATGCGGTTTACATAACTTAAATGATGGCAATAGAGAAAGAAAAAGAGGAGAGTGGGTTATGACCATTAAAATATTGATGCTGGTAATTTTTTTCGGGGTGATGCTGGCAATTGGTTTTTATTGCAGAAAGCATGCAACAGATGTAAATGGATTTGTACTTGGAGGACGGAGTGTCGGTCCGTGGCTTACAGCCTTTGCCTACGGAACTTCGTACTTTTCGGCAGTTATTTTCGTAGGATATGCCGGACAGTTCGGGTGGAAATACGGAATTGCTTCCACCTGGATCGGAATCGGGAATGCATTGCTTGGTTCCATGCTTGCCTGGGTAGTTCTGGGAAGAAGAACCCGTGTTATGACACAGCACCTGGACAGTGCAACCATGCCGGAATTCTTTGGCACACGTTTCCAGTCCAAAAATTTAAAGATTGTGGCATCCGTGATCGTATTTATATTCCTGATTCCTTATACAGCATCACTTTATAATGGATTATCCAGACTGTTTGGAATGGCGTTCCATATTGATTATGCGGTCTGTATTCTGGTAATGGCGGTATTGACAGGGATCTATGTGGTGGCAGGCGGTTATATGGCAACGGCAATTAATGATTTCCTGCAGGGACTTATCATGTTGTTTGGTATTGTCGTGGTAATTGCAGCCGTATTAAAAAGCAACGGTGGTTTCCTGGAAGCCTTAAACGGACTTGCCAATGTAGAAGATGCGGCAGCGTCCACACAGCCCGGTGTGTTTGCATCGTTCTTTGGACCGGATCCGTTTAACCTGCTTTGTGTGGTTGTATTGACCTCCCTCGGAACCTGGGGACTTCCGCAGATGGTGCAGAAGTTTTATGCGATTAAGAGCGAGGCCTCTATTAAAAAGGGAACCATTATTTCTACTTTGTTTGCAGTTGTGGTATCCGGAGGATGCTATTTCCTTGGTGGCTTCGGCAGATTGTACAGCAGTCAGATTGACATTGCGTCAGACGGCTATGATGCCGTGATTCCGGCAATGCTTTCGAATCTTCCGGATCTTCTCATAGGACTTGTTGTGATCCTGGTGTTGTCTGCTTCCATGTCAACGTTGTCTTCTCTTGTTATGGCATCGAGTTCAACGCTGACGCTGGATGTAATAAAGGATCATGTAGTGAAAGATATGGATGAAAAGAAGCAGGTATTCATTATGAGGCTTCTGATCGTGGTATTTATTGCGATTTCCGTAGTGATTGCCATTGTGCAGTATAAAAGTAACGTGACCTTTATCGCGCAGCTTATGGGAGTATCCTGGGGCGCACTGGCAGGGGCATTTCTTGCACCGTTCCTGTATGGCTTATACTGGAAAAAGACAACCAGGGCAGCCTGCTATGTCAGCTTTGTATCTGGTGTTGGTGTAATGACGCTGAATCTGTTCTTTAGAAGCTCCTTCCCGACGGTATTGCAGTCTCCGATTAATGCGGGAGCATTCGCTATGGTGGCAGGACTGGTTCTTGTACCGATTGTCAGCCTTTTTACGAAAAAGCCGGATAAAAAATGGGTAGAAGCTACCTTTGCCTGCTACGACCGTAAGATTGAGGTTCCCGTCAGACAGTCATTGGATGAGTAGAAAAATATGTCTCATTTTGCCGAAAATTTGCCTAAAATATTAAAAAAACTGCTTTCCTTTTGGAAATGAATGTTGTATAATCACTTTATTGTATGACAAATCATTTGCAATTCGTAAGAAAATTCCCTTTGAAATGTAATAATGGTATACAGTTTTCATAGATATTTGGAGGAGAATATGAGAGAAAAGTATGAGTCTTTAGCGCTTGTAGATTTGAAGGCAGTAGCGAAAGCAAGAGGACTGCGTGGTATTTCAACCATGAAAAAGGACGAACTGGTAGAAGCAATGCTTGCAGCTGATGAAAAGGACAAGGCAGAGGGCAAAGGAGTTCAGCAGCCGAAAGGTGTTGTAACCCCCAAAGCGGTAGAACGTAAGGAAACAAAGATCAGAGAAGAAGTAAAAGCCAAAGAAGATAGTAGAAATAAAGAAGAAAAAACCACACAAGCGGAAGAAGAAAAAACGCTTGAAGAACTGGACAGTGGAATCAGTGCACATGGTATTCTGGAGGTTATGCCGGATGGCTTCGGATTTATCCGTTGCGAGAACTATCTTCCCGGTGAGAATGACGTCTATGTGGCTCCGAGCCAGATCCGCCGTTTCGGACTGAAGACCGGTGATATTCTGGAGGGAAATACCAGAGTACGTACACAGGGAGAGAAGTTTGCAGCACTGTTATATGTGAAGAGCATCAATGGTTATACGCCGGAAGAAAGCTCGAAACGTTATAATTTTGAAGATATGACACCGATTTTCCCGAATGAGCGTCTTCATCTGGAAATGCCGGGGGCGAGTGTGGCAATGCGTGTTATGGATCTGATCAGTCCGGTCGGTAAGGGGCAGAGAGGTATGATCGTATCCCCTCCGAAGGCTGGTAAGACAACCCTGTTAAAGGATGTTGCGAAATCCGTAAAGCGTAACTCTCCGGAAGTACACCTCATCATTCTGTTGATTGATGAACGTCCGGAAGAAGTAACCGATATTAAGGAAGCAATTGAAGGACCGAATGTAGAAGTTATTTATTCTACCTTTGATGAACTCCCGGAGCATCATAAGCGTGTATCCGAAATGGTAATAGAGCGTGGTAAGCGTCTTGTAGAGCATGGAAAGGATGTTGTAATCCTGATTGACAGTATTACAAGACTTGCAAGAGCCTACAACCTGATTGTTCCTCCCAGCGGAAGAACCTTATCCGGTGGTCTCGATCCTGCTGCATTACATATGCCGAAGAGGTTCTTTGGTGCAGCGAGAAATATGCGTGAGGGTGGATCCTTAACGATTCTGGCAACTGCACTGGTAGATACCGGTTCCAAGATGGATGATGTGGTTTACGAGGAATTCAAGGGAACAGGTAACATGGAATTAATGCTTGACAGAAAGCTGTCCGAGAAGAGAATCTTCCCGGCAATCGATATCCCGAGATCCAGTACGCGTCGTGAAGACCTGCTGTTATCACAGGACGAGCTTGATGCCATGAATATCATCCGGAAGGCTTTGAACGGATTAAAGCCGGAAGAGTCACTGGACAAGATTCTTGACCTGTTTGCCAAAACAAGAAACAATCAGGAATTTGTCAATATGGTTAAGAAGATTAAATGGTTATAAAAAATGCTTGCCAAGGTATGATACCTATGGTATACTTAAAAAGCTGTTTCGTAGGAAACACAGTGGATGAGAACAGAAAATATGAGAAATGATCATAGAGAGGTGAAAGTATGAGAGAAGGAATTCATCCTGATTATTATCAGGCAACTGTAACTTGCAACTGTGGCAACACTTTTGTAACAGGTTCAACAAAGGAAGATATTCACGTTGAAGTTTGTTCCAAATGTCATTCATTCTACACAGGTCAGCAGAAGGCTGCAAGAACTGACGGACGTATTGATAAGTTCAATAAGAAGTATGGCGTAGCAGGCAAATAGTGAAACGATGAAGGTTGAGGTGTTACATCATCTCAACCTTTTTTGTGTATGAGTAGAGCACTTAATGAGAGTGAGCGTAAGAGAAACTCGAATTTAGTGCGAACCATACCGATACACTTAATGAAGGTGAGTCGAAGACGAGACCTGAATTTAGTGGAGTCGGTAGAATACACTTAGTGAAAGCAAGCTGAAAGCGAAGCTTGAACTTAGTGAGAACCAGTCCGGAACACTTAACGAATGCAAGCGAAAAGCGAAGCATGAGTTTAGTGAGAGGGATAAGTCCTGAATTGTTACACAACTTAAATGGAGATTTAAAATGGCGAAAAAGAAAAAATCCGCACACTACTCCGGAATCGGCGGTCAGGCCGTTCTGGAAGGTGTTATGATGAAGAATAAAGACGATTATGCGGTTGCAATCCGTAAAGCCGATGGTGAAATTGATGTCGAGGTGGATGTGTTCCGTGGACTTTTTCCGGAAAGCAGAATTACGAAGATTCCGTTCTTACGCGGCATTTTTAATTTTATTGACTCTCTTCGCCTTGGCATGAAATGTATCAATCATTCTGCCCAGTTCTATGAGGACGGCGAAGCGGAGGAGACGAAGCTGGATAAGGCACTTGACAAGATTTCCGGAGGACGTGGCGAAAAGATTCTGATGGGATTTACGACAGTGCTTTCGATCGTGCTGGCTGTGGCAATTTTTATTCTTCTGCCGTATTATCTGTCCACGCTGCTGAATGGATTTATCCGGAACGATTCCCTGCTTGCGATTATTGAGGGGGTCATCCGGATTGCAATCTTTTTACTTTATATTGTGGCAATCAGTCTGATGAAGGACATTCATCGTCTGTATCAGTATCATGGTGCAGAGCATAAATGTATCAACTGTATCGAAAAGGGAAGACCGCTTACCGTATATAATGCGATGAAAAGCTCCCGTATTCATAAGCGGTGTGGAACAAGCTTCCTGTTTTTTGTGATATTTGTAAGTATTATCCTGTTTTTCTTTATCCGGGTATCGAATCCGGTATATCGTGTACTGCTCCGGATTGCACTGATTCCGGTAATTGCGGGAATTTCCTATGAGATTATCCGGCTGGCAGGACGCAGTGACAATATTCTGATCCGGATTATTTCTGCTCCCGGTATGTGGTTACAGAAGCTGACCACGAAGGATCCGGATGAAGAAATGCTTGAAGTGGCAATTAAATCTGTTGAAGCGGTTTTTGACTGGAAGAATTATCTGTATGAAGAATTCGGATATGAAGTAGATGAGTCCTGGATGAAGGATGGAGCCTTATCCGATGACAGTGAGGAAGGAACCGGGGAAGAATGAATTACACGGAAGCCTTTCTGATGGGAATGCAGAAACTGAAAGAGGCAGAGATTGGTGAGGCACAGCTGGATGCACGGCTTTTGCTGGAAGAGGTGTGCGGAACCGATCACAATACACTGCTTTGTCACGGAGACCGGGAGGTGTCTGAAGCAGAGGAGGAGCAGTACCGGAAAGCGTTGGAGCAGAGAGCAGTTCATGTTCCGCTGCAGCACCTTTTAGGATATCAGGATTTCATGGGACTGCGCTTTCAGGTAAATGAGCATGTGCTGATTCCGAGACAGGATACCGAGATTCTGGTGGAAGAGGCAATGAGGTATCTGCATGATGGCATGCGGATTCTGGATCTGTGTACCGGATCCGGTTGTATTCTGTTAAGTCTCCTTCACTATTCGAATGACTGTGAGGGAACCGGTGTGGATATTTCAAAGGAAGCACTGCAGGTAGCGGCACTGAATGCGGAATTGCTTGGTATCAAAGCAGATTTCCTTAAAAGTGATCTGTATGAAAAGGTGACCGGAAAGTTTGATCTTCTGGTATCCAATCCACCGTATATCGAAAGGAAGGTTATCCCGACACTGATGGAAGAGGTACGGGAGTATGATCCGTATATTGCGCTGGATGGAGGAGAGGACGGGCTTGACTTTTACCGGAGAATCATCGGCGGGGCGCAGGATTACCTCGAACGAGGCGGACAGATCCTGATGGAAATCGGAAGCGGACAGGCACAGGCAGTGAGTGAGCTTCTTCGTGAAGCAGGCTTTAAGGAGATCGATGTCTGTAGGGATTTCGCAGGTCTTGATCGTGTGGTGAGTGGAAGACTGCCGATTTTATAAGCATATGGACAGAAATATAAAAGTTATGTAAACCTAAAAGCGTATAGTTGAAACAATATTGAAAAATGATGAATAAGCAGGTTGGGGAATTCTCATAACAATAGCAGGATATGTCTGGTAAGGATTCCGAAACAAATAAGGAGTGGAAAGATGTTTGACAAGCTGGAAGATTTATTAATTCACTTTGAAGAAATTATGAGTGAGCTGGCAGAGCCAAATGTAGCAAATAATCAGGAACGTTTCCGTATGCTGATGAAGGAGCAGAGTGATCTGACTCCGATCGTTGAAGCATATAAGGAATATAAGAAGTCGAAGCAGGATATTGAAGATTCCCTTGCCCTTCTCGATGAAGAA
Organism: Firmicutes bacterium CAG:95; assembly: GCA_000438155.1. GTDB lineage: Bacteria > Bacillota > Clostridia > Lachnospirales > Lachnospiraceae > Suilimivivens. The sequence continues at coordinate 100,048 of FR902981.1, read as the reverse complement.
ACCGATGAGGATATGAAGGAGATGTTAAAGGAAGAGCTTGCCTCTGCCAAGAAACGTGTGGAGGAGCTGGAACAGAAGCTGAAAATCCTGCTGCTTCCCAAGGATCCGAATGATGATAAGAACGTTATCGTGGAAATCCGTGCCGGTGCCGGTGGGGATGAGGCAGCGCTTTTTGCGGCTGAGATTTACCGTATGTATGTGCATTATGCAGAAAGTCAGCGCTGGAAGGTAGAGCTCCTCAGTGTGGATGAAATCGGAATCGGTGGAATGAAGGAAGTAAACTTCATGATTAACGGACAGGGTGCTTATTCCAGGATGAAATACGAAAGCGGTGTTCATCGTGTACAGCGTGTTCCCGAAACCGAAAGCGGCGGCCGTATTCATACCTCGACTATTTCTGTAGCAGTAATGCCTGAGGTGGAAGACGATATCGATATTGTGATTGAGGATAAGGATATCCGTATTGACGTGATGCGTGCGTCCGGTAACGGGGGTCAGTGTGTGAATACGACAGACTCTGCGGTACGTCTGACCCATTATCCGACAGGTATTGTGGTTTACAGCCAGACCGAGAAATCCCAGATCCAGAATAAGGCCAAGGCTTTTGCCATCCTGAAAGCGAAGCTGTACGATATGGAACAGCAGCAGCGTCATGATGCCGAAGCAGAAATGCGTAGAAGCCAGATCGGTACAGGAGATCGTTCCGAGAAGATCCGTACCTACAACTTCCCGCAGGGACGTGTGACCGATCATCGTATCAACCTTACCTTATACAAGCTGGATAAAATTATGAATGGTGACATTCAGGAAATTATCGATGCCTGCATTGCAGCCGATCAAGCTGCGAAACTGGCTAAGATGAATGATGAATGATTAATGAAAAGCGGCGGGCTGTGATGGGATGTCATTGCCTGTCGTTTTTAGATTCAGGAGGCTAAAGGAAAGCAGGTAGAAGAATGGCATACGCGATGATATATATCATGAATAAAAGAAGTTGAAATAGGGCATAATTATGGTATAATTAGACCATGATCGAGGGGGTGCATATTATGCCACAAATAATTCCAATTAAAGATTTGAAGAATACATCGGAGATATCTGAGATGTGTCACAAGACAGATGAGCCTATTTATGTTACTAAAAATGGCTATGGTGATATGGTAATTATGAGCATGGAGATTTATGAGTCAACCATGAGACAGATTGCTATGTACAGAGATATAGAGCTCTCCGAAAAGCAAGTAGAAGCAGGAAAGGTAAAGGATGCCAGAATAGCGCTTAGCGAAACGAGGTTAAAGTATGGTTTATAAATTAAATGTTACAGAGCATGCAGATGAATTATGTTGTCATTTTTGATGTGAGAGCAGATGTTGTAAATATAGTTGCTATTTTTCATCAGTTAGAGAATTACCAAAGTAAATTATGATATGCTGTGGTAGACAGATTATATAAAAGAAGGAAAGATACCATGGATAAAAAATATAAAATCATGAATCGCGACCAGATCAAGTATCTGGCAATTATTTTAATGACATTCAATCATATCGCCCATATTTTGCTGCCATCAGGAACGGTTATTTATGAAGTGTTTGAAGATATGGGATATTTCACGTCCATCACCATGTGCTATTTTATGGTGGAAGGCTATTTTTATACTCATTCCAGAAAAGATTATGCGAAGCGCCTGTTGATTTTTGCATTTATTGCAGAGATTCCTTTTGTTTTAGCTATGGGATATTTTCAATTAGATGTGATGTTTACCTTCTTCCTGTGCCTGTGTATTCTGGCGGTACTGGACAGTAAGTTAAACAAAGCATTGAAAATTTTGTCTGTTCTGGTGCTGACGATTCTATCGGTATTCTGTGATTGTGCGCTGATTCTTCCGATTGCAGCCATATTGTTTCGGTACAGCCGTGGAAACAGGAAAAAACAGATTGGTGCATGGGCAATGATGTGTTTCATTTTCTTTGTACTCAATATACCCGGATATGCACCGGATGATGCAGTCTATCCGTTTTTATCCGGATATGCATTACTGCACAGCTTTTATGCAATTATCGCCTGGATTGTGGCAGCAATTGTCATTCTGGTGTTCTACAATGGGAAAAAGTCGCAGAAGCATGTAGTGCTTAACAAATGGCTGTTTTATATTTATTACCCGTTACATTTGCTGGTACTCTGGGGGATTCATTTTTTCCTGTAACAGGGAGTGGAAAGGAAAATCTAAGAGATAAAATAAGAAACGAATTATACAGTAATGAAGGAGGAAAAGGATATGTTAAGTGAAAAGGTAAGGGATATCCGGGTAAACTGGAAAATCAGTGATGACAAGAGAGATGAAGGACTTACCACGCCGGAGGATATTGTGAGATTTGACAATATTTCCTACGGACCATACGGGAGTGACAATCTGCTCGATATTTATCATCAGAAAGAGGTGACTAAACCGCAGAAAACGATTATCAGTGTCCATGGAGGAGGCTGGGTTTATGGAAGCAAGGAACAGTACCAGTTCTATGGAATGCGGCTGGCACAGAGGGGATTTACCTTTGTGAACTTTAACTACCGTCTTGCTCCGGAGCATAAATATCCGGCAGCCTTAGAGGATATCAATCAGGTATTCTGCTTTGTGCGGGATCATGCGAAGGAGTATGCGATTGATACGGATCATCTTTTTGTAGTAGGAGACTCGGCAGGAGCACAGCTCTCCACACAGTATCTGACGATCTGCTCCAATCCGGAATATGCAAAGCAGTTCCCGTTTGTTCCGTCGGGGCTTAAGGTTCGTGCAGTGGGGCTTAATTGTGGAGTATATGATACCCATGATCCGAAGGCCAATTCTGATTTTGATGTATTTAAGGAATATGTGGGAGAGGATCTTTATGATGATACACCGGAGGCAAAGGCAAGACTTAAGAGCCTTGACACCCTGCATTATCTGACTGTGGATTTCCCACCGGCATTTATTATGAGCTCAGTTCATGACTTTACACTTCCGAATGCACAGCCGATGTATGAAAAGCTGCAGAGCGTTGGAATTGACAGTGAACTGCATATTTATGGAAGCAAGGAAAAGGAAGAGGTAGCGCATGTCTTTCATATTAACTGTCGGCTGCCGGAGGCAGACCAGTGTAATGATGAGGAGTGTGCATTCTTCTGTCGTTATGTGACGAAGTAAGAAAAACAAGGAGAAAGAATGGATGCAGAGTGTTGTACTTTTATATCCGACATGTTGTATTTATGAAATTGTGATACTGAATTACTTTTTGAAGGTTACCGGCGGGGATGTGGTATTTGTGTCGATGGATGGAAATCCTGTAACTGCCACAGAAGGTTATTCAATGAATGTGTCTGCCAGATTAACGGATATTGATGCAGCGCAGACGAAACTTATGGTAATTCCGGGAGGCGACATTAGGGAAATTGATCAGGAAATCGTCTATGAATATCTGCGGAAGGTCAGGGACAAGAAAGGAATTCTGGCAGGAATTTGTGCCGGAGTCGATGTGCTTCAACATGCCGGAGTGTTGGAGGGGATTGTATCAACGCATTCTGCGGATCTTGATGTAGCTGTGGCAGATCAGGTGATTACAGCGCGGGCCAATGGCTATGTGGATTTTGCCATTGAAGTGGCGAAGAAACTGGATTTGTTTGAGGATGAAGATGATTTAAAGGAAACTATTGCATTCTGGAGAAATTTCCAGAGGGTTTCCTGATTATCTGGAACGTTTCTTCAGATAAAGAGTATGTTCGGCAGGCATTAAAAGAAGTGGAATATCTGATTCTTGCGGAAGAGGAAAGCGGAGGAATTGCAGGATTTATGGGGATTCAGAAGGAGCGGTTAGAGATGCTGTTTCTTTCTCCAAAGGAGCGGGGGAAGGGAATTGGCAGGCAGCTCATTCAATATGGAATTCGGAAATATGGAATCAGGGAGGTCACGGTAAATGAACAGAATCCACAGGCGGTAGGATTTTATGAGCATTTGGGATTCCGGACATACAAAAGAACAGATCAGGATGAAGAGGGAAATCCGTATCCTCTTCTATATATGAAGCTTGAATGACGGGAAGACAGCTTTTGCTGTCTTCCCGTTATTTTTACCATTTATTGTTATATACATGAAAAAAATTCTCATGAAGCAGACTTCCATTCCATTGCATATGAAAAACTTCCGAGTTAAAATTCTTTCGGTGAATAAAACTATAAAATATTCACTGAAAATTTGGCGAGGGGAGGAAACATATGCCGGCTAATTTTACGCAGGAACAGAGACAGATGATACAGGAAAAACTGATTGCCGTGGGATATGATCTGAACCCAGGAGGTGGGACTTAAGAAAATGAAAGTGTCCATGATTGCCGAACGGGCCGATATTGCGACGGGAACTTTTTATCATTTTTTTGACTCCAAAGAGGCTTATGTAAAAGCATTGTTGGAAGCGCAGGACCGGAAGATGCAGGCAGAATTGCTGCCAATGCTGCAAAAGACCGGAAAACTCACCATAGAGCAGGCCATCCGCTGGTTCCGGGATTCTTTCCGGACAGAGAATAACATCCTGATGGAATTGACTTTGGATGACTGGGGGGGCTCAAATCCCATCGGACAAAGGATGGACTTTTCAGTGCAGCGCACGATGAGCAGGAGGCAAAGCGTTATCTTGCCTGTGTAGATGGCTTGCGGTCCGATCTGGATATCCGCATCATTATTAATTTTTTTAAAACAATTTACAGTATGGCGCAGAACCGGGATACATTCATTGCAGAAACATTTGAGACGAACATTGATATGATCTTCGAGTGTATCTATCGATATGCGGCGGCGTCGGATAAAAATTCATAAAGGAGAGAATGATTAATCTTTGCAAAGAAGATTGTTTTTGAGTAGTGACAGTAAAGGATGTGCTGTGCTATAATACATACGGTTTAATGATAAAACACACGTAACTATTCAGTACAGGTCGAAGCATTTACTGCCAAGACCGTAAGAAAATGATTCAGTAATGCAAAATCCCATCGGCGAAGCCGATTTGGAATGGATTTCGCATCGTAACTGTGAAGGTACTGAACAGTTACAAACACACAAGGAAATGAGGTTAGTCATGGTACAGTCAAGAACACATAACTGTGGCCAGTTACGACTCCCGGATGTGGGAGAGAAGGTTACGCTGGTCGGATTTTATGATAATATGCGAAAGGTGAGTAAGAATCTCGGATTCCTGATCTTAAGAGATTTTTACGGAATCACCCAGGTGGTTGTGGAGACCGAAGAGATGATGGACAAGTTAAGCGGCGTCAATAATGAGTCCACGTTATCTATCACCGGAACAGTCCGGGAGCGTTCCAGCAAGAACGGCAACCTTCCTACCGGTGAAATCGAAGTCGTACCGGAAGATATCCAGGTACTTGGCAAGTGTATTTACAATGAACTCCCGTTTGAAATTAACAGAAGTAAGGAAGCGGATGAAGCAACCCGTCTGAAATATCGTTATCTGGATCTGCGTAATCCTGCTGTGAAAGAAAAGATCGTTCTTCGAAGCAAGGTTGTTGCAGAGCTGCGTCAGAGAATGACCGGGCATGATTTCCTGGAAATCACCACTCCGATTCTGACCTGTTCTTCTCCGGAAGGAGCGAGAGATTACCTGGTTCCGTCCCGTAATCATCCGGGCAAGTTTTATGCATTGCCGCAGGCACCGCAGCAGTTTAAGCAGCTGCTGATGACGTCCGGTTTTGACCGTTACTTCCAGATCGCACCCTGCTTCCGTGATGAGGATGCCAGAGCAGACCGTTCTCCCGGTGAGTTCTATCAGCTCGATATGGAAATGGCATTTGCTTCCCAGGAAGATGTATTTGCGGTTATTGAAGATGTATTACCTCCCGTATTTGCAAAGTACGGTATTTATAAAGAAGCATCCAAGGCACCGTTTGCCAGAATCTCTTATCGTGATGCATTAGAGAAGTATGGTTCGGATAAGCCGGACTTAAGAATTGATCTGGTATTACAGGATGCAACAGAGGTGCTTGCGGATTGTGGATTCGGACCTTTCGATGGACAGTGCGTGGAAGCCATTGTGGTGGATCAGTTCACGGCAACCCGTAAGGTAATTGATAAGATCTGTGCCGATGTTGAAGTACAGAGCGGCCAGAAGGCTTACTGGTTCAAGCTGGATGAAAACGGCGAACTGGTTGGAGGAATTGCGAAGTTCCTGCAGGAGCGTAAAGAAGCAGTCATCGAAAAGCTCGGCCTTAAGAAAGGTGATTTCGTAGGTCTTACCGCAGGTAAGAAGGGCGATGCTCTGAAAGGGGCAGGCGTATTGAGGAAATACCTTGGAATGAACAGTGAAGCACATATGAAGCAGAACTGTTATGAATTCTGCTGGATCGTAGACTTCCCGATGTATGAAATCGGAGAAGAATCCGGAGAACTGGAATTCTGTCACAATCCGTTCTCTATGCCGCAGGGCGGTATGGATGCACTGTGCAACGCAGATCCGCTTTCTATTAATGCTTATCAGTATGACCTGGTATGTAACGGTGTCGAATTATCTTCCGGAGCAGTTCGTAACCATGATCCGGAAATTATGGTAAAGGCCTTTGAAATCGTAGGCCTGGGCGAAGATGCAGTGAAAGCAAAATTCCCGGCCATGTACAATGCATTCTGTTACGGAGCACCTCCGCACGCAGGAATTGCACCGGGTGTAGACCGTATGGTTATGCTGCTTGCCGGTGAGGAGAGTATCCGTGAAATCATTCCGTTCCCGATGAACAAGACGGCACAGGATGTCATGATGGGAGCACCTTCTGCCGTAGATGAGAAGCAGCTCCGTGATGTGCATATTAAGATTGATCTTCCGAAGGAAGATTAGATTTGTAAAAGATGATAAACAGATAGTTACAATAAATCAAAACATAGAGGGGAGGCTTCGGCTTACCCCTTTATTCGTATAGCGGATAGGTATATAGGAAGCAGGAGTTTAGAAGTGCAGGGCACTATACAATACATAGCGTATAAGAAGATACATAGGTAGTATATAGAATGAAAGGTATACAATAACAACATTATGTTAACCGATGAAAAAGATCAATTTTATTTTGCTCCGATGGAGGGAATCACGGGATATCTGTTCCGGAATGAATTTCACAGGCAGTTTGATACGAACCATGAAATTACGAAATATTTTGGTCCGTTTGTAGCAGCTACGAGAGAGGGACTGACGAAATCGAGAGATCAGAAGGATGTGGATCCACAGAATAATCAGGGGATTACGCTGGTTCCGCAGCTGCTTGGTAATTCCGGAGAGTATGCAATTCCTTATCTGGAAAAATTTGAGGAGCTTGGATACGGAGAAGTGAACCTGAATATCGGGTGTCCGTATGGTACGGTGGTTTCCAAGAAAAAGGGTGCAGGACTACTGGCGCAGACAGAGCTTTTAGAGAATTATCTGGAGGCGATCTTTGCGTGGAAAGACAGGATAGGAAGTACACTTTCTGTTTCGGTAAAAACACGGAGTGGAATGAATCGTCACGAAGAATGGGAAGAGCTTCTGGAGATTTATAATCAATATCCCTTATCGGAGCTGATTCTGCATCCCCGGATCGGGACGGATCTCTATGCGAATCATCCGCAGACACAGGATTTTGCTTATGCGGTTTCCCATAGTAAACATACGCTTTGCTACAATGGGGATCTTTTCACAAAAGAAGATTTCGGGGAAATGAAACAGCTTTTCCCGGAAAATACCCGTTGGATGTTCGGACGGGGACTGCTGGTAAATCCGTCCCTGCTCCGGGAGATTCAGGGAGGTCCGGCGATCTCAAGGGAAGAATTTCTGAACTATCAAGATAACATAACTAATAATTATGTAAATCAAAAATGGGGAGATAAGACTGTCCTGTTTAAAATGAAAGAATTATGGAATTACTGGCAGTATCTGTTCAAGTCACAGGATCGTGAAAGTGGGAATTCTGTAGAAGAAAACACAAGAGAGCCGGAATACTACCTGAAAAAGATCCGTAAGGCGCAGCGGGTTTCCGAGTATGAGCGTGCGGTTTGGGAGTTGGTCGGCTCCTGTGAGATTACAACAGAAAATGGATTTGGAAGAAGAGGATACAGGATGAAATGAAAAATACATTGATAAAATTAGGACTTGTTTTAAAGAAGGAGATTGTATTTACGGCAGCATTACTTCTTGCAGTGCTTTCTTCTTTCTTTGTGCCGGTTTCCAAAGAATATCTGGGTTATCTTGATTATCGGGTACTGGCATTATTGTTTTGCCTGATGTTTCTGGTGGCAGGATTCCGGAAACAGGGCGTTTTCCGTTATCTGGGCCGGATTCTGACCGGACATGCCGGAAATGAAATGCAGTTGGAAATGGTTCTTGTCTTCTTATGCTTCTTTTTCAGTATGATCATCACCAATGATGTGGCGCTCATTACGTTTGTGCCGTTTACGATTGAAATTCTGGGAAGTATTCATAAAGAAAAGTATTTGATACCGGTGATCGTATTACAGACGATTGCAGCAAATTTAGGAAGTATGCTCACACCGATTGGCAATCCGCAGAACCTTTATCTTTATTCGGTTTCTGCATTTTCATTTGGAATGTTTATCCGCTATATGCTGCCATTGGTGGCAGTATCCTTCTTTCTTTTGCTGGTGATCCTGCTTTTCAGGGGATGGAAGGAGAGGGGAACCAGACTGGCTTCTGCAAGAGCAGTGCTGGAGAAAGAGGACATTCCGATGGAGAAAATAAAGCTCCTTCTTCTTGGAATATTGTTTTTGGTCTGTATGGGTACGGTTTTAAGGATTCTTCCTTATGGAATCAGTTTTCTTGCTGTAGTGATCGTTGGAATGATTGCCTTCCGGGATCTGTTTGCGCAGGTGGATTATTTCCTGCTCGGAACATTTGCCGGATTCTTCATCTTTGTTGGCAACGTGCAGAGAATACCTTCGGTAAGCCGGTGGATTGGAAGTGTGATGGAGGGAAAAGAATTCTGGTTGTCCATTGGCTGTTCCCAGATCATCAGCAATGTTCCGGCTACCATGCTGCTTTCTGGATTTACGACCGAATATAAGGAACTGTTGTGGGGCGTGAATATCGGTGGACTTGGTACATTGATTGCATCCCTGGCAAGTCTCATTTCCTATAAGTTCTATGCTTCCGTAAAAGGAGCACAGCGCGGAAGATATATGCTGGTTTTTACGGTATACAATGTGGTATTTTTACTTCTGCTGTGTCTGTTTGCAGCGATATCAGGAACTGGCAGGTAAGGGCCGGTGATGTTTACTTTTCCTTATCGATCAGAGAGGAATGCTTCAGGTAATGCGAAGCTCCTTCTGCAAAAGGAAAAGCGCCCCGACACTTGGAATGACCATACAGGCATTTACGAGATCGGCACATTCCCAGACAAAGCGAAGTGGCAGAATGGCACCGATAAAGATCATCACGAGGTAAGCGAGCTTATAGTAAAGAAAGCCCTTATTGCCGGTCAGGTAACCATAAGCCTGCTGTCCCATGTAAGACCAGCCGATCAGTGTGGTCACGGCAAAGGCAGCAAGACACAGGGACAGGAAGGTATTTCCGCCAAATGGCAGATAAGAAAAGGCAACATCAACAAGACTTCCTTCGTTTGCGCAAGCAAGGGAATCCGGATGCAGAATCATATTGGTTACAATGACGAGGCCGCTTAAGAGACACATCACAACGGTATCCCAGAAGACGGCGGTCATGGAAACATACGCCTGACGCACGGGATTCTGTTCAGAGGTTGCGGCAGCGGTAATGGCAGCCGTTCCAATCCCGGCTTCGTTGGTAAAAAGCCCTCTGGCAATTCCAAAGCGGGCAGTGAGCATCAGGGAAGAGCCGGCAGCACCGCCTAAGGCCGCTCTTGGTGCGAGGGCATGCTTTATGATAAGGATAATGGCGGGAAGCAGGGCAGAGCGGTTGATCCAAAGAAGCAGGATACAGCTTAAGGTATAAAGAATGCCAAGAACCGGAACAATTTTCATGCAGGCATTGGCAATGGAGTGGTTGCCCTTAAGGATCACGGAAGCAATCAGTACAACCGTCACAAGGCCGGTGATGTATGGAGAAATATGGAAGGTAAGCTCCGTCGTCTGGGTTACGGCATTGGCCTGTGTGAAACAGCCGACAAACAGGGCGGCAAGAAAGGTCAGGAATGCATAAAATTTCCCGATAGATTTATTATGTAAGCCGATCTCCCAGACATACATGGGACCGCCGTGGTAGGTGCCGGAAGCGTCCTGATGCCGGAAACGCACACTTAAAAAGCATTCTGCATAGGAGGTTGCCATACCGAGCACGCCGGTGAGCCAGCACCAGAAGATGGCACCGGGACCGCCGAGGGCTACCGCAGTCGAAACACCGACAATATTGCCGGTTCCGAGGGTGGAAGCAAGCGTGGTAGACAGGGTGGCAAAGACAGAGAAGTTTTTGCTTTCCCCGGAAGGTGCACAGACGGACATACGGATTGCGGAAAGAAGATGCTTTTGCGGAAACTTCAATAAAAGTGTAAAATAGATATGGGTTCCGGAAAGCAGAAGGAGCAGTGGGCCGCTCCAGAGGAACTGATTGATGTCCTGTACAAAGGAAAACCAGGTATTCATACGAAACTGCCTTTACATAGGAAGTTATAGTGCAGTTTATGAGGAGATTACAGATTTATGCCTGAAAGAAAGATAAGAATTCCAATCTGGTTTATTTTGATAGCGGTACTGCTCAATATCATTTCCAGAGGCAGTCCACAATTTGCACAATATTATGTAAACTATATTTTTCCTCTATGGGTGGAAAGCTATGGAAGAGTTAGCGGATTATTTCCTTTTTCAGTGGGAGAAATGATGATTTATCTGGGAGTTGTTCTGGCAGCTTATGAATGGGCATGGCCAAACTGTTACGGATGATGGAATAAAGTGTGGATTTGCAGGTTTTGTGCAGATGCTATCTATGGTACAATAAAATAAGGAGGCGGATTCTATGGACAATATTATTGAATATATCAGAACTTATGGGCAGAATACGTTTGCTCAGAAGCCCTTTAATGAAGTGGATTCGCTGGTGATCTGCCAGCTTTCTTATATGAATTTCCAGCCATTTGTTCCCTCCCTTAAGGAAAAGAAGGAGGCGGTTTCCGTACAGAGTATTCTGGAGCAGGATCGTATGGAGGAGCTGCTTGCAGGGTATTGGTATAAGGAACAGAATGAAGAACTGTTCCGGGCGGCAGCCGCTTCAAAGCGGTTTGGCAATATGAAGCTGAATTACCATGAGAATGTGGTTGAGGAGGAAACGGATACCCAGTTTTCCGCGCTGACCTGTTTTCCGGATGAGGGAATCTGCTATGTGGCATACCGTGGAACGGACGCAACGATTGTAGGCTGGAAGGAGGATCTTAATCTGGCCTTATCTGAGCCTACGCACAGTCAGGAGCTTGCAGTAGAGTATCTGAATAAGGTGTATTCAAGGGTAAAACAGGAGCTCTTCGTGGGTGGACACTCAAAGGGCGGTAATCTTGCTTCTTATGCTGCCATGAACTGTTCAGCCAGGACCAAAAAGCATCTGTTGTGTATTTATAATCATGATGGTCCTGGATTCCGGCCGGAAATTTTTGCCAAATGTGATTATGCATCGGTGAAGAACCGGATGTTTAAGTTTATTCCGAAGTCTTCGATTGTCGGAGTCATCATGGAAACCTGTGAGAACTGTGAAATCATTGAAAGCCGCAGCATTGGTGCAATGCAGCATAATTCCTTTAACTGGAGAATTGACGGAGATCATTTTGTACGGGTAGAAGACCGGACCACGGCCCAAAAACTGCAGGATGAGGCGTTGAATGAGTGGATTCTGTCCCTGTCACAGGAACAGGTACGTACCTTTGTAGATACGCTGTATGAGGTCGTTACGGCATCCGGAGCAGAAGATGTATTTGAATTTGGAGGGGATCTGAAGGGATGTATTACCAGAAGCTATGAGGCCATGAGGGATCTGGATGAGAATACAAGGAGAGCTGTGCATACCATTCTTCATGCATTATATGAGATTGCAGGTGAAAAGTTCAGGGAAGAATTTAATCTTCGATGGGAAGAGCTGCAGATAGAATTCCAAAAATCCATGAAAAAAAGCAAAAAGAGATGGTCAGAAGACGCAAAAACGTTAAAAAATGCTGCTCAGAAAAAGATTCAGCAAAATCGTAAAGAAAAACAGGTAAAAACTGTTGACAACAAGGGCAAAAATATGTAGAATAGTTTTTGTTCGCAGGAATGGCGGAATTGGCAGACGCGCACGGTTCAGGTCCGTGTGATAGCAATATCATGAGGGTTCAAGTCCCTTTTCCTGCATGCATATAAAGAGTAGAAGATTCAAGCTGTTTGAATTTCCTGCTCTTTTTTGTACGGATCATACCGGAGCAGCTCTGAAGCATGGATCTGCATGTATTGAAAATCCATGCAGCAGAAGATGCCGGATGAATTATATGTAAGGAAAAGGATGCACTATGAATACGATGCTCAATAAAAAACAATTTTTACTTTATGCCATCCAGCTGGCATTTCCGATTATGATACAGAATTTAATCAGTACACTGGTTAATTCAGCAGATACGGTTATGTTAGGCTATGTCAGCCAGACGGCTATGGCTGCGTCATCACTTGCGAATCAGTATACGTTTGTCCTGTTCTGCTTTTACTATGGACTGGCCATTGGTACAAGCGTCCTGTGTGCGCAGTATTGGGGAAAGGGAGATCACCAGACCGTGGAGAGGATCCTGGGTCTGGCCACTAAGATTGTACTTTTGATTTCACTGTTGTTTTTTGTAGTATCCTTTTTCTTCCCGGAATATATTATGCATCTGTTTACGAACAGCCCGGAAACCATTGAAGAGGGAGTTACCTATTTGCGGGTATTATCTTTTTCCTTTGTTTTTATGGGATTTGCACAGATTTTTGTGAGTGCGCTGCGAAGTGTCGGGAAGGTGGTTTTCCCTTCGGTCATTTATGTAGTATCTCTGCTTGTGAATGTATTCCTGAATGCAACCTTTATCTTCGGGTTATTTGGTGCACCGAAGCTTGGTGTTGTCGGTGTGGCACTTGGTACTGTAACGGCAAGAGCAGTGGAAGCGGTTCTGTGTCTTATTTATTCAGCAGGAAGCAAAGAGATACGTTTCCGTGTGGAAACCATGTTCCAAAGATCCGGGGTTCTCTTTAAGGATTTTCTGAAAATCAGTGCCCCTTCCGTTATTAATGATCTGGTATGGGGACTGGCCGCATCAATGTTTACCGTGATCTTAGGCCATATCGGAGATGATATGGTGGCTGCGAATGCCGTGGCGGTGATGGTTGTGAATATCGGAGCAATTGTCTGCCGTGGTTTTGCCAATGCGACCACCATTATTGTCAGCCAGAGTCTTGGAAACAATAAGATTGAAGAAACGAAGGTGTATGCCGGCAGAATGCTCTGGATCACTTTTCTGGTGAGTCTGCTTGGAAGTGGAGTGATTCTTGCAATCCGTCCGTTTATGATCAGGTTTTACAGTGATAAGCTGACCGAAACTGCAATTTCCTATCTGGGAATGATCATGATTATGACAACCTGGCGTCTTGTTGGGGAAGCAGTGAATACCTGTCTGATCTGTGGATGCTTCCGTGGGGGCGGAGATGCAAAGTTTGGTATGATTCTCGATACCGTGATGATGTGGTGTGTGGCAGTGCCGCTGATGGCAATTGCGGCCTATGTGTTAAAGCTTCCGCCCATCTGGGTTTATTTTGTAATGACATTGGATGAGTTTGAAAAGATGCCGATCGTATTTATTCATTACTTTAAATTTAAATGGCTGAAGAATATTACCAGGGATCGCAGGGAGCTGGAAGCTTCGTAGAAAAGCACAGATTATTCTTGCACTTTTGATTACTTTGGTTAAAATAGTAGTTGGATGGAAGTTTGTTGCTAAAGAGGAAGGTATTTCAATTTTTTCAGAAAATAGATAAGGAGGCATAGACAGGATGAGTGAGAAAAAGCTGGCTGCATTGACATTTGATGATGGACCGACTGTGGGAATTACAGACCGGGTGTTGGATGTCCTTGAAGAAAATCATGCAGTTGCAAGTTTTTTTCTGATTGGACAGCAGATTACGGAGGAGACAGAATATCTTGTGAAAAGAGCACATGATATGGGCTGTACCATTGAGAACCATTCAAAAACGCACCAGTCCATGCCGAAGCAGAGTGAGCAGGAAATTGTGGATGAGATTAGGGAAACGTCCGATCGCATTGAGAAGATTGTGGGAGAGAAGCCGGAATTTTTCAGACCGCCCTATATTGATTATGATCAGAAAATGTATGATCTCATTGATCTTACCTTTATCAGTGGCTATGGCTGTGAGGACTGGCTGCCGGAGGTGAGTGCAAAGGAGAGAACAGAGCGTCTGCTTAAGGTGGCAAGACCCGGATTTATGATTCTGCTGCATGATATGGCAGATAATATACAGACGGTAGAGGCAATCAAGACTTTGATTCCGGAGTTGAAGCGTCAGGGCTATGAGTTTGTGACAATCCGTGATATCTTTATGAAAAGCGGCATAAAACCGGAGCATAATGTAGTTTATATGAGCGTGGATGAAGTACGGGAGAATTACAGGTAGAGCCGGGCTGAATCGTTACTATAGATTAAAAGCAGCTGAATAATTACGATCAGAAAATGGAGAGAACAGCATGATTAGAAATATTGTTTTTGATATTGGTGGTGTACTGATCCGGTTTATGCCGGGAGAAGCCATGCGTAAGCTCGCAATTCCGGAAGAAAAAATCGCTCCGCTTCTTAAGGCTTCGGTTTATTGTAAATGGTGGCAGGAACTGGATCGTGGATTTTTTGAAGAAGAGGAAGTCATGAAGTATATGCAGGAGGATGCGCCGGAATATGCACAGGATATTGCGTTTTTTATGTCAAATGGAAAGCGGGATGTTGTGGAAGCCTTTGACTATTCGGCAGAGTGGCTGAAAGGGCTTCAGGAGAGAGGTTATCATACCTATCTTCTGACCAACTATCCGGCAAGTTATTATGATCTGCACAGCAGGGAGAAGTTTACGTTTATGCCCTATGTAAATGGACAGATTGTTTCGGCTTATGTAGAGATGATTAAGCCGGATCCGAATATTTACCGGACACTTCTTGACACGTATGATCTGAAGGAAGAGGAATGTGTCTTTATTGATGACCGCAAGGAGAATGTAGAAGCTGCGAAGAAACTTGGTTTCCATGGGATCCGGTTTGAAAGCTATGAACAGGCATTCCGGGAGCTTGAAGCCATTATTTCCGGTGAAGCCGCTCCTGTATAAGCTTCACCGGATGTGATTTCATAAAAGCAATCCTTTGGAGTCAGGTCACTGTGGAAAAGCAACGGATGGTCATCGGATTTCCAGGAGAGGCCATCGGTAAGTCCCCATACGCTGACGCTTTCAATCGGAGTTCCGTTCTTTTTGGCCGCAACCAGTGCATCAAAGAATCTTTTATAATAAAGTCCCTGTATTTTCTCAGGATTTCCTGCATCCGGCTGGACAATATCCAGTTCAGTTATGTGAATCACAACATGGAGTTCGTCGGCATATTTCTGTGCCGCAAAGGTGAACCTGGCAGGAGATACGTCGGTATCGAGGTGGCTCTGCATTCCAATTCCGTCCAGATTTCCAGCTTCTGCAACCGGGGAAAGCAGATTTATGATATCAGCCTGTTTGGCTGGCTGATAAGTATTATAGTCATTATAAAAAAGCAGAATTTCTTCCGGGGCATAGGTGCGCGCATAGGAAAATGCATAATTGAGGTAGTCGTCCCCGATGGTCTTACGCCATAAGGAGTCTCTCATACCACCGTTATCATCAATGCATTCATTAGCAATATCGAATGCATAGAAAAGATCGGGATAGTTTGTGGATATAAAGGAAAATACATCATGGATGTAATTTTCCATACGTTTCAGCATCAGTTCACGGTCTGCAGGCTCTCCCGATGGATCATAGTCTTTATAAAAGATCCAGTCCGGGGTCTGGCTGTGCCAGATGAGAGTATGTCCGCGTACCTTAAGGTGATTCCGGACAGCAAAATCAAGCTCCGGTATTACACGGGTGAAATCAAGTTGTATATGTTCACGGTTTCCTTCCAGATCGGCAAGAGTAGCCGATTTGCTGATGATATTTTCCGGTTTAAGGTTATTTTCGTTGGTAACACTGTTAAATTCATGACAGATCAGCTCCTTATACTGGTTGTCAGAAACTGTGACCGGATTAATGCATACACCCATTTGGAAATAGTCTGCATAGAGTTCTTTCAGGGAGGGAAGATCGGAAACAACCGGACTGTCAGCTGATGGCTGGGGTGAGGATGCTTCTGTAGAAACGGACTCTTCAGATATTGGACTCGTAGTTTCGTGTATTTGCATAGGGACTGTTTCCTCCTTACGGCATCCGCTCACTATGAGCAGGATAGTCAGTATAAATGTAAGAATGTTAAGGTGCTTGCGATGAGGATGTATTTTCAGCATAATAGTTCTCCCTTCCGTTTCGTTAAGCATAACATACGGAGGAAAGGTATGCCTATCAGATATTGCGTATTTTTTTACATGAATTGCGTAAATCGGATTGTATTTTACCGATTATTTTGCTAATATATAATTAGCGTATGGAAAGGCAGGGAAGTCATATGGGAGTACGATTGAACATGGGATATACCGGTATGAAGCAGAATTATTCTTTTTTGTTTCAGAGTATGTCAGGAAATTCTAATTTAAATTTTCTTTCCGATTACATGAGCATTAAGAATGGAAGCTATGGCAAGCTGATGAAGGCCTATTATGGCAAAGGTAACAAGATCAGCAAGGAAGCTGCTTCTATTGTAGATGAAAAGAAGAAAACACTCTCCACATCCAAGGATTCTGCAGAGACCTTGAAGCAGATCCAGACGGCATCAGAGAGTTTGAAGAGTTCTGCAGATCAGTTAACGAATACAGGTAAGGATTCTGTATTCAGTAAGAGTCAGGATGAGATTTATAAAGCGGTAGACAGTTTTGTAACCAATTATAACAAGCTGATTGAAGGGTCTGCCAAGTCCGCTTCCGACAGTATCACGAAGCGTGTAGATACCTTAAAGAACATGACAGAGTCCAATCAGAAGCTGTTGGGTCAGGCAGGTATTACCATTGGTAAGGACGATACACTGACACTTGACAAGGATGCTTTTGCAAAGGCAGATGCAAACACCGTGAAGACTTTGTTTAGCGGAAGTTATTCTTATGCATCCAGAGTATCTTCCCAGTCTTCCTTTATCGATTTTGCAGCAACACAGGAAGCAGCAAAGGCAAATACCTATACAACGAAGGGAACTTACAGTAATACCTATGCTTCCGGTAATATTTTTAATTCCTATTTTTAGGTTTTACCGGAAGGACGTTTAATTGGCTTTATAATCTGAGAAAGTGCAGGCACATCTTAAATGGGTGTGTCTGTTTTTTTGTTGCCATGCATATGAGAAAATGATTCAGTGGATCATTTTGAGTGCGAACCAGTCCGGAACACTTAAGGAATGCAAGCCGGAGGCGCAGCATGCGTTTAGTGAGAGGGATAAGGTATCGTGATAATAACCAAATTATAAAACTAATCTGGTAAAATAATTGTTTAAATTTACCAAAAACATCTTGACGTGAAATGCCAAATCTGTTATCTTACATAATAACTTATGAATTCATTGTTGATCGATTAACATATCCTTTCATCTTTTATTAGTTTTTATGACATCTAATATTTTCACGAAAGAATAAAAGAGGTGCTATTTGAAGAAAACGATTCACGCAGAACATTTTTTCTTTTGTGCCTTTTCCGACTCAGAATCTGTTGTGAAGTATGTTACCTGTATGGGTGATACAGCATTTTTTTTGCATCTGCGGAGACAGAAAATCTGTCTGAATTATCAGCAGGGAAGCTTTCTGGTAAATACCCATCCCATGTTATCGGATTCATTGCTGTTACCGGATTCTGAGGTTGAAGAAAAGGTACTGATCAGCAGGCAGGGGCCTGTACATAGATTGGCTCCCGCAGGGAGAATCCGTCTGGAAGCCGAAGCCTTGGTGACTTTGGGAAGTGATTATGAAAACAGAATCTGTTACCAGTTTCATTCCAGTGTCAGAGGCCGACATGCCGTACTGGTTATGGAAGGCGAAAATTGTGTTCTCCATAATCTTGGCGGTGATGGAGTATATCATAACGGAAGAAGAGCGCAGGAAAGTACCATTCTTGAGAAGGGAGATTCCCTGCAGCTATACGGTCTTTCCATGCAATTTCTTCCCCCATATCTCATTTATGTTCCACTGGTTGGAGAATGCCGGGTGATGGACAGTGGATTTACGGGGAAGGAATTACAGCAAAGGGCAGGGGCGGTAATGGTGTCACGCTCCATACAGAAAATTCCGGAACAGGTTTGTTTACCGGAAGAACAGGAAAGAGAGGTCTTAAGTCCACCACAGAAAAAGGAGACTTCGCAGACGCCGTGGATTCTGTCCATAGGCCCATCGGTTACAATGGTTTTTCCAATTCTGATGATGAGTCTTCTTGGAAGCAGAATTTCGAATGGAACAGGAAACAACTATCGGTATGTGACATTGGCAGCAGGAGTATGCAGTGCATTGCTTGGAGTATTCTGGGGGATTACAAACCGGCTGGCCAGTCGTCGAGAGGAGCAAAGGAGTAACAGGGAAAGAATCATCCAGTACCGGGAATATCTGGGAAAACTGGAAGCAGAGCTGCAGATGTTAGCACAGAAGGGAGCTGGGCTTTGGCATCGAAGATATCCGGCGGTTCCGGAGTATTATGCAGAGAACCGGCTTCTGATATTGAACTGGAACCGGTATGAAGCTGATCTGGATTTCTGGTTTACACGTCTTGGAACAGGAAGACAGGATTTTCCTGTAAGACTGAAGCTTCCGGAGGAAAGGAAGGTTTTCGTAAAGGATTCGATGGAAGAGGAGGCAGAAGCCTTATGGAAGAGGTTTCAGTATCTGGAGGAGGTACCGGTTGGTGTGGACTTCCGGGAGAATTCCCGGCTTGGTGTAGTAGGAGAAGAGAAACACCTGCATGATGGGGTGTTACAGATTTTCTGGCAGCAGGTGCTTCATCACTCACCGGAGGAAATGCGTATGGCCTGCTTCTTTGATTCGTCCATACCTTGGCAGATGAGCGTTTATCACAGTATGAAATGGGTTCCGCATATCTGGTCGGAAAGCGGAGAAGTCCGATTTCTGGCCGGGGATAAAGAAGCAGCGGCTGAAATTCTCCCGGATCTTACCAGAGAACTTTCCGCACAGAAAGAACAGGTTTCTTTTCTGATTTTTCTGTTTGATCCCATGCTGATTCTGGGAGAAGTTCTGCAAAGCCTTTTACAGGAGGGAAAGGCGGACCGGGTTATGGTAGTTGGAATTGCAGGGAAAGAACAGGAGCTTCCTAAGGAATACCGCAGCCGGATGATCTGGCAGAAGGATCGTCAGGAACTGCAGCTGTATGAAAAGGATAAAAGGATTACCGTTCCTGTTCAGTACGATACCATGGACCGGAAGAAAGCTTCTTCCTATAGCAGGAACTTTGCGTTATGGGAAAGGACAGGAAGGGGAAAGAACGAAGGAATTCCTAAAAATGTGGATTTCCTGGAACTCTTTGATTGCCTGCGGATCGAAGAACTTCACTGTGAAGTCCGCTGGCAGGAAGCAAGACCGGAAAAGCGTCTTAAGGCAGTGATTGGGAAAGGAATGCAGGGTGCACCGGTATATCTGGATGTGCACGAAAAATTTCATGGCCCCCATGGACTGATTGCGGGAACAACAGGTTCCGGTAAGAGCGAATTGCTTCAAACCTACCTGCTTTCCCTTATGATCCAGTTCAGTCCGCAGGATGTGAACTTTTTTGTGATTGATTATAAGGGTGGTGGAACAGGAAATGCAGTCAGGAATTTTCCACATTGTGCAGGAGTGATATCCAATCTGTCCGGTGGTCAGATCCGGAGAGCCATGCTTGCAATCAGCAGCGAGAATAAGCGGAGACAACGGATTTTTTCCCGATACGAGGTGAACCATATTGATGCTTATATGCAGCTTTACCGGGAAGGAAAAGCCGCGGCTGCATTGCCCCATCTGCTCATTGTAATTGATGAATTTGCAGAATTAAAGAAAGAAGAGCCGGAATTCATGCAGGAGGTAATTTCGCTTGCACAGGTTGGGAGAAGTCTCGGGGTGCATCTGATTCTGGCAACCCAGAAGCCGGCAGGAACGGTAGATGATAAGATCTGGAGCAATGCCCGTTTCCATCTTTGTCTTCGTGTACAGGATAAGCAGGACAGTATGGATATGCTTCATAAGCCGGATGCCGCTTATCTGACATCTCCCGGACAATGCTATCTTCAGATTGGGAATGATGAATTATATCAGCTGTTCCAGACGGGCTACTGTGGCGGCAGATATCAGCCGGAGGAACAGAAGGAAGAGACTGTGGCTCTTCTTTCGGAAACCGGAAGGAGAAGCGTACTGCCAAAGGAGAAAGTAAGTGATACAGCAGACTCACTTATAGAATGCGTTGAGAATTATGTAAACCATATAGCAGAGCAGCATGGATATGGGCGGCCCGGACTGTTGTGGCTTCCGGAGCTGGAAGAAGTAATTTATCTGGAAAAAATCCAGGAACAGGAAAAGGAAGAGTCCGAAAACGAAATCGGCCATGCACAGGTATTCCGGGTCGGGAAATATGATGATCCGGAAAATCAGTGCCAGAAAGTATTGTATTATGAACCGCAGAAACAGGGGCATCTGGGAATCTGTGGAGGACCGGCAACAGGAAAGTCTCATTTTATCCGCCTTATTCTGGAACAGATTGCAAGGAATAATACACCAATGGAGGCAGAATATTTTCTGCTGGTTGTGGAACAGCCGGGGTTCCTTTTGTATGAGGAACAGCCACATTGTCTTGCGCTGGTGCAGACACCTAAGGATCTTCCGGTATTCTTTTATCAGTTCAGACAGCTTTGGAGTGAAAGGAAACGGATACTTAATGGAGAAAATTATAAGACTTTTATACGAAAGAATCCGGGAAAGCTTCCGGTTCTGTACGGCATGGTTGACGGTATCGGAACATTACGAAGATATCTGGGAGAAGCGGAAGAGGAATTCCTGCTTTCCATGGCAGCAGAGGGGATCAGTCTTGGAGTATTTCTTATCCTGACCGGGAATGGGGTGTCAGATTTTCAATCAAAGCTTTGGAATAAAATCAAGACAACACTGTCACTTGAATTAAGCGATCCCTTTCAGTATGGGGATGTGCTGCGGCAGTATCATGGGATTTCGATTCCGAAAGCCGGTGTTGCAGGAAGAGGATTATGTAAAAAGGAAAAGAGGGTTCTGGAGTTTCAGACCCTGGCATTTCATAAGGAGGGTGCAGGTTATCAGGAGGGGCAGCCCTTTTATGACCGGATTGTGCGGATCCCGGAATATCCGAAGCTTATGCAGTTCCTTACGGTTTATCGTAAGAGCCGGAAGTATGACGGAACAGGCAGCCGGGTACCACTGGGGTATAACAAGGAAACAGGAGCAATTGAAATTCTGGAGCTTCAAAAGCTTTCCGGTTTTCTGATATCCGGTGCAGATCAGACCGGAAAGAGCAGTCTGATTGATCATCTGTTATTCAGTGTGAGAAGTGTTACAGACTGGAAAATACTGCTTCTGGATACCGAAGGGGAACATGCCGGGTTAATAAAGGAACCGGAGGTGATCTGCTGCCGGAATGCAGGGGAGCTGGAGGAAGAGCTGCAAAAGGAACAGCAGAAGAAAAGCCGGCTTGTGCTTATGATTCCACATCTGGCAGCATTTACAAGGCAGATTTATTCCTATTGCGGAGAAGAGAAAGAAAAGACACAGCAATGGGAAGATCTGGTTGGAAAACGGAGACAGAATGTAGTGGTGATCGGAGCGTATCATCCGCAGCGTGATCTGGAAGTATATGCAACACCATTGTTTCAATCCCTGGCCTCCTGTCAGTGGGGAGTTCATCTGGGAGGAAATGCATCCTTGCAGAGGGCACTGGAATTTGAGGGATTGAATTTTTCCCTGTTGAACCGGTCGGAGCCACCGGGAAATGGATTTTTGAAAAAGGGATCGGGAGGAGGAAGTGTGCAGCTTCTCATTCCGTATAAAGAAGGTGAGGAATAGAGGTATGATGATAATGGCAGATCTTTATGTGCCGATGCTGAATGAAAGCTATGATTTTGAATGGAACGGAGAGATGCCGGCAGGGGAAATTGTCAGGCAGAGCTTAGAACTGATTGAACGTAAGGAGGAGGTTTCTTTTGAAGAAAAAAATTATTATCTGTATGCACTTGATCTCGAGCGGGTGATGGATCCGGAACAGAGTCTGATCTCACAGGGTATTCTTCCGGGAGAGCCATTTGTTTTGATCTGAGCAGGAAGCGCTTGAAAATGAAATTTAGAATGGATATTGGATTACAAAACCGGGTAGAAAGGACAAGGTTACCGTGAACGGACATGTAATGATGAACAGCAGTATGTTGAAAAAAGAAATTATGGAAATGCGGCAGCAGATGATGAAGGTAAAGGATTCTCTTAAATGGATGGAAGAAAGATCAGCAATGCTTCAGGAGCATTGGGAAGGAGAAGCAGGAACCACCTGGGTCAATACCTTTATGGAATGGCTTAGGATGGATACAGAGCATGTGACAGCCATGCAGGAAATTCTGGACAGGGCAGAGCAGATGGGAATATTACTTGCAGCTGTGGAACAAAACAATATTATGCGTGCACAGGAAGTGTAGAGATATGGATGGAATGGTGAAGGTCCGTTCGGAATATCTGCGGGAGGAAGCTGCATTGCTCAGCGAAGAATGTGAGCAGGCTCTTGCGCAGTATCAGGAAACGGTGGAACGGTTTATGGCACTTGCCATAAAATTTGAAACAAAAGGGATGGAACGGCTCTGTATAATTGCAAAAGAGGAACTGGAAGCGGCGGGGTGGCCGTTTGAAAGAACGAAGTGGTTTGCAGAGCGCCTTTTTCAGATTGCAGAGTATTACGAACAGGCAGAAAGGGGAAATGTGGATGCTGCAGGAATGGATTGAGGTTCAGTTTAACAGGCTGCAGGAATTAGCGGATCAGATGCAGACAACCGCAGACCAGATCCGGCTATTGGCAGATGAAAAGATTTGTCAGCTCCTGTTGGAGACGAAGCTGTGCTGGATGGGAGAAAGTGCAGACCTTTTCATGGAAAGGGAGGTGAGATTATGTACCAGATTATCCGGCGAAGCGGATGAATTAAAAAAGGTGGCACGTATGGTAGAGGGTTACGCAAAAGCTATGTATTGTGCCGAAAAATGCAATGAAGCAATTGGAAATCTAAGAACGTATTAGGGAGGGATATTATGGCATTTTTTGAGGTTACTTCAAGAGAATTAAGAAATAAGGCGGAAAACTTACGGGGCTTAAACGGTCAGTTCCGGGCAAAGTGCAATGAACTGGATTCCCAGGAACAGGAATTGTGCAGTATGTGGGATGGGCAGGCCAAGGAAGCCTTTCACCACGCATTTGCAAGGGATAAGGAGCAGATGCTTCTCTTTGAGAAGCTGATTGAGCGATATGTTGAGGTCATGCTTGAAATTGCCGCCAGATATGAAGAGGTGGAAGCAAGAAATGCAGAAATTGCAGCATCACGCAGTTACTAAATAAAATCGGGAGGATACAGCATATGGAAGGTATTTTAAAGGTTACACCGGAAAAACTGATTCAGGCATCCGGTACATTTGCAACAACAGGAACACAGGTAAAGAATCTGACAGGAGAAATGATGACCCTGGTGGATTCACTGCAGGGAATCTGGCAGGGAGAAGCGTCCGGAACGTTTCTGACCCGTTTTAAAACCCTGCAGACGGATATGGATAAGCTTTACCGGATGATTGCGGAGCATTCACAGGATCTGACGGAGATGGCCGGTCATTACCAGAGAGCGGAAAGCGGCAATATGGAACAGGGAAGCGGTCTGGAATCCAATATCATCAACTAGGAGCAGGATATGGGTAGAAAGTATACAGAAGAAGAGATCAGCATGATTCTGGATACCTATATGTATCTGGGATATCAGGAAGCTTCTAAGGAACCGGTGGAATTAAAAGAGGTGATCGGGAAGCTTTCCGGTGTCCCGGAATACGGAACGGGAGGTACGTACCAGAATGAATACCGGATTCTGGAGCAGGCAGTGCAGGATGAGCAGATCGGTAACCTTAAGGTATGTTATGCGAGCAGTACGCTTGGGTTTGACCATGGAACGAAGGCGTGTACCTTTCTGGATGAGAAGAATGACCGCATCTTTGTTGCCTACCGGGGGACAGGAGATGGTGAATGGCCGGATAATGGACTGGGCATGACGAAGGAAATCACGACACAGCAACAGCGCGCCGTTGATTATTTTGATACCGTGGCAAGAAAGGCGCAGCTTACAGAGAATCAGAGAGTAATCGTAACCGGGCATTCCAAAGGTGGAAATAAAGCGCAGTTTGTAACTATGGAAACAGAATTTGGAGATCTGATTGACCGCTGTTATTCCGTGGATGGGCAGGGAATGTCTGAGAAAGCGGATGCAAGATTCCAGCGTAAATACAGTGAAGCAGAATATCAGGGCCGGATACAGAAGTTATATGGAATTCACGGAGAGAATGATTATGTAAGTCCGTTGGGAAACCAGATCATTCCGGAGAATCATGTGACCTATATCAGGACTCCGGTACAGAAGGGAAACTTTGCCGGATATCATGATATTACTTATATGTTTGCCACCTTGGTGCTGGACCGGACAACAGGAAAATGGGTGACACAATTTACAGGAAGAAGAAATGAAGAAGTTTTAAAGCAGGGATCCCTTGGAAAATATGCGTCGGAGCTTTCCAAAGAGATTATGAAGCTGCCGGAGGAGGAACGGGCAGGAGCAGCCAATGTTGTGATGCAGGGAATTGAAGCGGCAGGTGGAGCCTCCCGTGGACTGAATGGGGAAAAGACGACCCTGGCTGATGTAAAACACTTTTTATTTGCCGGTATTCCGGCAATTACGGATGCAACAACCAAAACCGCAGGGGGACTCAACTTCCTTGGAAAGACATTGTGGGAAGATTCTTATACGAAGGAAATACCGGACAGAATCTGTATCGAGGTGGATTATGAAGCACTTGCTTCAAAGAGTGAGGGATTATCTGCGGCAGCAGAGGAAACGATAAGGCTGGGAGAGCAGATCCAAAGCTATGAAAAGGAAATGCCCTTTTACATGCAGGGCAGAAATCTGGTGACGTTTCAGCTAAAACAGGTAGCTTCTGAGGTAGAGCATTTGGGAAAGAAAATGCAGAAGCTGGCTTCGCTGCAGCAGGAGATTGCAGCCTGCTATCAGAAGGCAGATGAGCAGACCGAGGAACTCTGCAATCGATGATCAGGAGAGATTTTCCGAATAAAAGTCAGTATGAAAAGGTTGAAAATCCGGGTTCTGGCGAATCTTCTTACGGAATTCTCCGGGAGTACACTGCAGGTACTGCCGGAACACCTTATTGAAATAGCTGGCATTGTTAAAGCCAACCTGAAAGGCAAGATCTGAAATAGAAGATACGGCAGGATCATTTTTCTGAATCAGATAGGCCGCCATATAGATGCGGTATTTCATCAGATATTCGACCGGTGTCATGTGAAGGCAGCGCTTAACACAGCGGCAACACTCGCTTTTGCTGATGTGTACCTGGGCTGCAAGATCATCCAGTGTGATGCGTTCAGCATAATGGATTTCAATGTATTTCATAATTTCCCTGGTACGGAGTTCATCGGAGGTGAGAACTGCTGTGTGCCGGGTCTTTTCCGGGGTGAAAGGAAACTTTCTGAGAAGTTCACACCAGAGCTCACAGATACAGGCTTTGGTTGCCAGTTCATAGCCCCATTCCTGATCCTTATTTAACTGGACGATCCGGTAGGAAAGGGACAGAATATGGGCAAGTCCTTCATCGGAAGAATGAAGGTGAAGTGCCCGGAGACCTGCATGATGAAGCAGAGGGGTTACATATTTACTGGTAAACAGAGTATCTCCATAACCGAACAGAAAGGAAGGGTGGAAGGCATAGGAAAACAGTTTGCAGCTCTGGGACGGAGAAACAGAAAGAATGGAATGCATGACATTCTGATTGATAATCACGCCCTGTCCGACCTCCAGGGATATCTGGCTGTCATCGTAATAAATAATGGCAGAGCCTTCTTCCACCAGAAATACCTCAATTTCCGGATGCCAGTTCCAGCCAATCCGGTTCATATAGGAACGGTTCAGATCCACATAGGTAACGTGAACCGGATATTCAGTTTCCCCGGAAAAGCATATGCGCTGATCAGTCTGTTTTTGTATATCTTCGGAATTGTTAATCATAATCAAATTTCCCTGGTTATATTTTATAAATTACATTTTATCGGATCTGTCAGAAATATTCAATTTATTTCTTGCGTATATATATGTAACAATTGTTAGTATTTAAACAGCAGCCGGACACATGATGTCAGGCTTCGCAAGAATTTAATTCAGGAGTGGGCAGTCTCCTTAACTAACAGAACTGCTATGCAGATAGAATTGTGGGGGAAAAGGATGCAGAATCAGAAGCTGGAAGGTGTATTAAATCTGTCATTAGAGGCAACCGGGGAAGAACGGGAAAAGTCCAGACAGCTGGATGTGGGATATCTGGAGGAGGAGAAACGCTGGGAGCTGATTGTGAAATACAACGGAAGCCTGCAGCCGCTGTCTGGGGATCTGATACAGGTAGAGGAATTGATTGCAGGCTATGCGATCGTAACACTACCGGAATCTCTGATTGAGTCGTTTGCGGAGCTGCCGGAGGTAGAATATATCGAAAAACCAAAGCGGTTGTATTTTTCGGTGCTGGACGGGAAGCAGACCTCCTGTATCCCGGAGGTTACGGTGAGAGATCCGTTCCTGTCTGGGAAAGGAGTATTAATGGCCATACTGGATTCCGGAATTGATTATCAGAGTCCGGAGTTTCAGGAAAAAGGTGGAAAAACGAGAATCCGTTATTTATGGGATCAGACATTAAATCCGAAGGAGGTGGATGTACTTCTTACGGATCATAATGAAGAATTTATGCAAAGCTTACCGCCTGAAGGCTTTACCCAGGGAGTCATGTTTTCGAAAGAACGGATTGATGCGGCATTGCAGAGTACTGCACCGTTACAGCTCGTGCCAAGTGTGGACACTTCCGGACATGGAACCGCAGTTGCAACGATTGCGGCAGGATCAGGGAATTTTATGGATGGCAGGTTTCAGGGAGTGGCACCGGAAGCAGAACTGCTGATTGTAAAGCTCGGGAACAGCAGACCGAATTCTTTTCCCAAGACTACAGAACTGATGAGGGGACTTACCTTTGCTGCCCGGACGGCACTGCAGCTCTCCATGCCGCTTGTGATTAATCTGAGCTTTGGAAATACCTATGGGGTTCATGACGGAACATCACTTGTAGAGAGGTTCCTTGATAATATTGCAGAGCTCGGGAGATGTGTGATCTGTGTAGGGAGTGGCAATGAGGGAGCAGCCGGAGGGCATGCAGCCGGAACATTTAACAGGGATGCACAGGGAAATATACCACGGACCGAATTGGCAGTTGGTGAGTATCAGGCGTCATTCAGTGTGCAGCTATGGAAGGAGTATACTGATACCTTCCGGATTGTCTTACAATCTCCCGGAGGGCAGATCCTGCAGCTTAATTCTGCATTAGATACAGCCGTGCGTTATCGGATGGAAGATACAGAGCTTTTGATTTATCAGGGTGAGCCCACCCCGTATTCCGTCAGACAGGAAATATATTTTGATTTTTTACCGGCGAATAGTTATGTTAACCAAGGGGTCTGGAGCTTTATGATAGAGCCGGTACAGGTGGAAGGTGGAGGGTATGACTTCTATCTGCCAAGCAGCTCTGTGCTTAGCGTGGAAACCCGCTTTTTTCAGTCAACACCGGAAAAGACACTGACGATACCTTCTACAGCAGCCAGAGTGATTACCGTTGGGGCCTATGATACCTATACTGAAGCCTATGCGGATTTTTCTGGAAGAGGCAGGAATATGCCTCCTTCATCGATTAACATAAAACCGGATTTTGTAGCACCAGGAGTAAACATTAAAACGTTAAGTCCGGGAAATGTTCCGGTTGCCGTGTCAGGAACCTCCTTTGCCACGCCCTTTGCTTCAGGAAGTGCTGCACTTCTTATGGAATGGGGGGAGGGGGATATAATAAGGTTACGTTAGTAAGAAGCCCGTAAACAAAGGGGATTCCGCTAATTCAGTCCTAATGAAAAATACTGATTTTATTCAGAAGTTTGGTTAGGACAGGCCTGTTTGCAATCATATTTTGGAGTAAAATCGCATGATGTAGCAATTATGTAACATAAGGAGGGTTGTTTGCGGTAATAAGCTACAAAATGCAAAAAATGAATTTTGAGTGGGACTAAATTAGCCTTCTTCTATGCAGGCTCTTTTAGTCCCGTTTTTTCGCCCGGAAAAAGGCTGGAAAAGGAAATTGCAGGATAGAGGCTGATTTAGCTGCCGCACAAGAACAGAGGAGGTAAGTGAACAGTCCTACTTTTATCCAAGTGTCATATGAAATTGAAACTATGGGCAGTCGCTAAGGTTCAGCAAGCCTGATCTTGGCTCGTTGCCTGTATGAGAATCCAATGTAACCAAAATAACAAATTCAACAAGAGAAAGGAAGCAAACGTATGGGTACATGACGGAAAAAACACGATTTTAAGCGGACATAACAGACAGAACGCAGGAAGTATCGCCGGACTTACCAAAGGTCCGGTCATTATCAAGGAAAATCTGACCTATGAGGATGCCATTCTGATTGCGACAGAGACAAATCTGCGCCAGCGTTCTTTTGATGATTTAAGCCCCTCTGAAAAGGCATATTGTCTGAAACAGCACTATGATGCAATCAAAAGCCAGGGGCGGAGAAATGATCTGATAAAAGAGATTGAAGAACTCGTAAACCCGCATGAAATTGGGGAAAACGGGACTTGGTCTGAAATTCGGAAAAAGTTAAATGCTAATGAAAAAGTCAGCGAGGAATACTGTCTTGGGAAAGATAAAATTGCAAAGTATCTTCGCATAGCCTCTTTGATTTCTCCACTTATGGAGCTTCTTGATAATCGGAAATAAATGGTGCAACAGCCATACTTTATCCAAATTTGTTACAGGAAATCGGGGAAGCAACACAAAGTAATTTTTTCATTCTTCCCAGCAGTATCCATGAAGTTATCCTGATGAAGGATAATGGAGATATGAATGCGGAGGAACTTCAACGCATGGTAATGGAAATAAATAGAACACAGGTTGCACCTGAGGAAGTGCTGTCTGATGAAGTATACAGTTATGATTACAGACAACAAAAGCTGACTATGGCAACCAGTCCCATACAGACCAAGGAACTTCTAGATCAAATAACAGGAATGTGCGATCATGGTGTTTTCATCGAAGAAGAACAGGAAGCGGATTTATGTATGGGAGAGTAGTTATTAAGTGATTATTGGGAGGAGAGCAAAAGTGAATCAGGCACAAAGATATGAGCATCTTGTAGGGCTGACCGAAGGGAAGAAACTGGATTCTGACTATCGGGCAGCCTTTTACATTTTATCCAGTGTACCGGAGCTTTTTGAGGCAGCAAAAAAATGTGTGGATCCATATGGTATTTCCTTTGACAAAATCAAAAGATCATGTAAAGGAAATCTGGAGGAGTATCAGAGCCAGCTTTTGTCTATGGCACATAACCTTTTCTCATGGAACAGCAGGACGACCGCCACGCCCCATGAACTGTCCCGTCTTATCTATCCGTGGATGGAGATTGCCTGCAACGCTATCTTCACATATCCAGTGGAGAGGTTTCTGTGCTGCTACAGGAGAATGAAAGTGGGGAGCCGGAGCTGGTTTTGGATGCAGCACCTTATGAGAAAACAAAGAGGATATACGAAGGATTGCAAAGAATGGGAGAGCGGCTGGCGGTCCAAATGGAAGAAGCAGATGCAGAGGAAAGGGAAGGAGAGGAAGATTGAAAACGGTATCAAATATATTATAGTACGAAAAGAAGCCGCCATAAATGACGGCTTCACGGTTACAAAATTACCAGGATTGCTCCTACGTTTACATCATCATACTAGCACAAAGCAGCAGTGATGTCAAACATTTTGTAGCAGTAATAAAGTATGCAGAAAAAGCCTAAATGATACCGCAGGAAACCAGTTTTTCACGGATTTCTTTTAATACGCCGGGTTTTACATCACCAAACTTCTCGAAGTGGACTCTGGAAAGGCTGACCTGTGTAATCCTTGTTACATTTGCCCAGCGCGGCATTTCAGGAAAACCGTAGACCTTATCAACCATTATATTGCAGTCCATAGTTTTGGGCATTTGTGAAGATAAAGGAATAACGATAAGGGAATCCTTTAAATTTTTCAGTATGATTGCCGGATGCCTGCCGCCAAATTCCGTGCCGATGTTATAACCGAAATCTACCCAGACAACAGCTTTCCGAATCAGTACAAGAGAGCGCATAATCAGTTCAATATCCGTTTCCGGCACGATACTTTTTTTGACAGCAATCACATATTTATCGGTAGCTTTGTCGTACTGATAGTATTTTGACACTACTGCTTGTTTATCGCTGTGCAGCCACTTAAATGCGGATGGCTTGATGACATTGGGCAGGGCGGAGGAGGGTATTTGAAAGGCTTTTTCATTCAGAATCAGATTTGTTTTTAATGAAGTCCATTTATAGTATTCATTGGCAAGTTTGACGTTTTTCGGTTCTTCCAGATTAATCTGCTGAAAATGATTTTGTAACGAGGAAGCCATTTCATCAAAGGAATGGCGCGTATCTTCTAATGTTGCTGTATGTTTCAAGGCAATTCTCCTTTGCAGGTTTGTATTCCTAATTTTAGCAGATAATGTGACAGAGTACAACAAAATAACACGGAGAAAGGTAGAAAATAATGTCAATCTTAGTGTATAAGCAGCGTTTCCGGCATCCGAACAAAAAGGACACACCGGGAGCAAACTATGCCCATATCCGGTATATTGCAACCAGACCAAGGGGTTTGAAGAATGAAAATATGGGGCATACATGAAACTGCCGGGATGTTAAACAAAAGTGTGATATACCGTACTTTCCCGGAAGTATTGAAGGATGTGCAGGAGTATATATCTAAGAATTTCGCTTCTGTGCTTCGTGACAATCCGGATGAGAACCGGGAGCTGATTGAATCCTACATCGGAAAATATCTGGAACAGAGCAACGTGGGTGTAGAAGGAATGGAGCAGGCGGAACTCTGCGATCTCCTTTATGGGGAGATGACAGGTTTTTCTTTTCTGACACGTTATCTGTACCGGGATGATGTGGAGGAAATCTATATCTATAGTAAAGCAATAACTGAACCTTTTACAAAAGATTCAAATTGTTTGATACCAAAACCTCTTTTAGGGGTAAGATGTGATGGAATACGTTTCTTTATAGATATGTTCAATTTCCATAAGCGTCATATTGACTTATACTAAATCCAAATTTATGGAGAGAATGTTATTGATTACAGACATTGGCATGATAATTTCAAGATTGATATTTAAATACATTTTTTAATTCTAGTATGTGAAATATTCGCAAATGAAAATGTCGTGCTTGTCCGTACATCTAGTAACTCTAATGTAGAATCCTTAATGTACTCTTAAGTTTCTGATTTTTGACTTTCTATTGTGTTGAACTCATTCTAACCTATCTACTCTAGCATTAAAAGCTGATATGCTTCCAATAGAAGTTACATATATACTTTTTATATTCTAATTTGATGTTGACATTTTTTATCATGTATAATAAAGTATTTACACATGATAAAAATATATTAAAAGGAGAACAAGAGAATGAATATTTCTATTATTATTCCTGTAATTGGAACAATTGGTATTGTTATTCTTGTTTCAATTATTCTGATTATTCGGAGTATGGAAAAAAGAGAAAGAATTAAGAGCGTTGATGTAGCAAAGTTTGACAGTTTTGCAGAAGATATGAGGCGTGAAAATGCCGAAATAAAAAAGGACTTACAGACGGTAAAAGAAAAAGTCGAAGTCATTGATAAAATGATGAAAGATATTTAATTATGGAAAATATTGTTGGAGATTTAAAATTAAATAAATACGAAGATTACATCAATGTTTTTGACGCTCTTTCGCATCCAGTACGGATAAAGATAATCGGTATATTGGCAGAGGGACGACAATATGTGAGTGAACTAGCCCGATTGGTAAATATTAGCAGGCCTTTGCTTTATATGCATTTAAAGAAGCTAGAAACAGCTCGACTTGTTACAAGTGCAATGGAAATATCTGAAAGTGGTAAAGCCATGAAGTATTATGCGCTGGAAGATTTTAAACTGCAAATCACAAAAGAATTATTAAGAGGGCTTGCACAAAATATTATTATTGAAATCCCGTCCAAAAATAGTGATTAGCCACAACAATGAAAGGAAATTTGAAATAATAATGAAAAAAATTAAGAGAAGGCATGCATATCAAAAATATAATGATTTTGTTAGTTGCATTTATTTGTTTGTTAATTAGTGGTTGTGGAGATAGCAGCAAAGATCAGATTATTGTGATTTATGATTATTCAGATAACACAGAAAAAGAATACGATTCTACTAATGAAACAATAGATGATTTAGTTAATCAGATATGTGATTTCTTTTTAGACGTAGAAAGCGAAAATGTCGGAATCCCAGAAGAAGCCATGAGGTATAAAAGGATAGTTATATTTCAGGCTGACAAGCAAAAATCGGTGGAACAGCAAAAAACAGACGAAAACAGACTTATAAATTTTGAGATATATCAATACAATAATGAATTTTATTGTAAAGCCTGCTTTGATTTTTTGAATCAAGAATATTCAGCAAAACTATCCGATGACATATCGGTACAAGTGGAAAGGCTGGAAACAAGCGAACAATAAAGTATACGTTTATTACTGTTGTTCTCGCAGATAAAATCAATCATCACGAATATATTCGAAGCATAAAACCACTCATAGCTTAGGACTTACCACTTCATAAAGCCCATAGCTTATTAAAGTGCGCCTAAAATGTCCAGTTATCCATTTTTCATTCCAGAATTCGTGCTCTGCGCGAATTCTTCCTTGTTTTCTTTCAAGATTGCGAACGAGCCTAGCGAGTTTCGCAATTACCTATAAAATATGAATACCGTAAGTGTCTCCATAATTAAGAATAATCCGGTTGTTTACATTTTTAAGTCCTACATGATTGAATGCATTGGAATTGTTGTCCGGCTCGATACCTGCCAATATCTTCTCAAATCGGTCTGCACTAAATCCAATCCCATTATCTTTTACAAATATGTGCAATTCTTCGTTGTAAATCTTTGTTTCGATTCGGATAGCTCCATTTTCCTCGGCGGGTAAGATTCCATGAAAGATTGCGTTTTCAACGATTGGCTGCAGCGTGAGCTTTGGACAATAACACTCGCTGGTATCGGGACTGATCTGATATTCTATATGGAAGACATCTCCATATCGCATATGCTGAATTTGTATATACTTTTTGAGTGACTGAATTTCTTCGTTGATGGTTACAAAATCATCCGTCTTATCGAAGGTATAAGCCAAAAGTCCCACCAGAGAGGAGATTGTCTCACGGATTTCCTCCATTCTGTTTTGCTTCGCCAGGCTTCTGATGCAGGCTAACGTGTTATAAAGGAAGTGGGGCTTGATTTGGCTTTGCAGCATCTGAATCTTGTAATTCTGTTTTTCTTTTTCACTTTGCTTAACCTCCCGGATGAGGCGTTTTAAGCGCATGAGCATTTGATTATAGCTTTCCGTCAAGTGACCGATCTCATCGCTTCTTTTGACGGGCAGGGGCTCATTGAGCTGCGTCTTGGAAAAATGGCTCATCTTCTCATCCAGTTCACGAATGGGAGAAACGAATTTGCGGCTTAAGAAGAAACATACACCCAACAAAACCACCAGAATCAGGATTCCGGCGTTAATGTAGGTCCTGGTCAGGGTTTTGTTGTACGCCGCAAAAATGCTGTCGCTGTTGACAAGCGTGAATAGCGACCAACCCAGTCGATTGATAGGCGAACGGGTGACGAGCAAGGAAGGAGCTTCTTTGGGTAAATAGGAGATTCCCTGAGGGCAGTCTGCCAGCTCGGCAATCATTTGCGGTGCGATAGAGGTGCGCAGGGTGTCGTTTTCGTATTGCAGTAAATCTGTATTACGATTAAAAAGGATGACGTTCCCTTCTGATGTCATTAGCAGATAAGACTGGTTCCCTTTATGAAGAAAACGGTCCAGATCATTTTTGATGTAACCCAGATCCAGTTCTATGACTAAGACACCCTTTTCGTCATTTGGCTGGTCCTCTACAGCCAGTGAAAAGGCAACGGTGTCACCGGAAACAGGAGAGTGATACGGCTGGCTCCAGGCGAGGCCGGTGAGACTATCCTGTGCACTTTCTGCCAGCAGCGGCAGCATCTTATTTCCCATGATGTCATAATAAGTCTGACGAGTGGAAATTACTTCACCGTTGGCAGGTATATAATAAATAGTGCGGGCGACGGGATAGAGGGTTTGACTGAAGGTGTTAATTAAGATACCGATACGCTCAGACTGTCTGATGCCGGTTCCACGATCCGCGGCAATCATACGGCCAAGGCTTTGGGCACTCTCTACATAGCTGTCAACATAGCTGAGGGTACGGTCGTTCAAGCTGGAGATGTTGCTGGCGATTTGCCGTTCGAGGGCCTTATGAGCGGAATTATAGCCGTATAAAGCCATGATGGCCAACACTGCAATGGAGATAGTGGATGTCATTACGAACAGACGCTGGGTGAGTCCCCAGTGGAACAAATGCTTTCTCCGTACTCTCATTTCATCACATTCTTTCTATAATCTATCGGTGTCATACCCCAATGCTTTTTGAACAGCGCCGCGAAATATCGGTAATTGGGAATTCCGATACTGTCTGACACTTCATAGACCTTCATTGTGGATTCACGCAGGAGCTTCGCGGCCCGCTGCATTTTGGCCTCTATAACGTATTGATTAAAAGGCTTTCCGGTTTCCGCGTGGAAAAGGCGGCTCAGGTAGTGGGAGCTTAAGCCCACCTGTTTGGCAATGAACTGCAGTGTAATTGGCTGATCCAGATGCTTATTGATGAGCTCCAGTGCCCTGCGGATTTCCGGATGCTGCAGGGATTGTTCGGCTGTGTACTGAAGCCAAAAATACCACAGGCTGTCGATGGCCTCATCAATCGTTTGTGAGTGGTTAATCTTTTCGCTGATTTTAGCCATTCGATCCAGCGTAATCAAGATTGCGAACGAGCCTAGCGAGTTTCGCAATTACCTATTGATAAAAACTAGTTTCTAAATTTTGTTCAGATTATTAGTTCTGAACGAACATTACAGGACCGGACTGTGTCAGGTCGAGTACGATATGGTCGAGTCTGATTTCCTTAACGGTAACCGGAACCCATTCACCATTTACAAGCTGTAATACAGTAACATTCTCTGTTCCGGCTAAGCCTTTAACATAGAAGTTAACGGTTACAGTGTTTCCTTTTGCTACAGGAAGCTTCGCATTAACGAGGTTAAGGATCTTTCCTGTTGCTGCTGTCTTAGCAGATTTAACGGTTGCAGCGTCAACCTTTCTTAAGATAACAGTCATATTGGTTGCTACACCATTAACGATGATCTTTCCGCCCTGTCCTACTGGCAAAGTGTCAGCAGCAGAGAGTCCGGGAGTAGATACAATCGCATTGTTTGTGTATTCACCAACAGACATGCTTACTTCAGCTGCTGCTGTTTCAACAGCGCTGTTCTGTGCGCTCTGTGTAGATGCTGCTACTACTGCACCTGCTGACGGTGAAGGAGCTGCGCATACTGCCATAGGCATTACAAGAACTGCTGCTGCAGATACTAATGCAATAAGTTTCTTCATTGGACCAATTCCTCCCTTCTTGCAAAATTAAGTGTGGTTTATATCAACATCTTTCGATGCAGATATCAATACATTACTCTTCGTCCTCAAAGTCATATACGAAGTCGGTTCCATCGAATATCATACGGTCCATGCTTGCCACGCCTGCATTTACAAGTCCTGCCATCACAACGAACTGTCGGTCTCCTGTTGTTATTCCATCGAGTGTCAGAAGGAAATGTCCGGCTGTGATGTCCTCCCAGCCATCCCTCTTATTCATAGTCATGTCTCTTCGGTCATAGTAATCCGCAAGATATGCATTGCACCCCTGATAGGTGGTATAGTCGTATCTTCGCAGAATATCACTGCCCTCATCATAGTAGGCAGCATAAATACTATAGGTATATACATTATCCGGTGTGTAAATATAAAGTGCCTCATGTTCATTAAAGAAATCAGGCTCTTCAAACTTATGCAGTTCATAGAAAAGATCTCCTTCCTTCTGATCCTTTCCATGAATCACGGTATTGAAGTCACAGAGGTTTGTCTGATTCGGAATCTCGATATAAAGAGCCCCTGCCTCTCCTTCCTGTCCATCTGCCATATGATTCTGATAATAAGTATCCGATGTAGCACTCTGCAAAAGCGGCCGGTCAATATCCGTTCCCGGAATATACAGCCATCCCCAGATCTCCGGATTTTCTTCCTGTAAAACCGTAAAGTCAATTCGTCCATCCTTTGCCGTTTCAAACTGAAGTCCGGTACGATTTTCTTCTGCCTCCGGTGTACTCTCTGATACACTCTCTGATGTCTGCTCTTCCGTTCCTGCTGTATCCTCCCTGTTGTCTGTATTAGAAGAACCGCATCCACTGAATGCTCCCAATATCAGCAGGATACTCACGATTACAGTCATTAATTTACTTATTGTTTTCTGTCTGATCTGATTTTTCATTTCTGATTTTTTTACACATCTCATCGTTGGTTTCTTTTGATACCTCTTGCTGTTTTCTGAATATCCTTTATGCTTCTTATGCTTGTACTTGTTATGCCTGTACTTCTCTGTTATCTGCAATTACTGCTCCACCGGCTCATAGAATACCTTTAGAATCAATTCAAACAGATCGGTCTCATCCACATAAAACTCCTCGAATACATCCCCCTGCTTTGTTTCTCCCTTCAGGGTATAGAGATAATTCTCATCAAAGCTGTAATCCTTTGCTATGGATACCAGATAGGTCATCTCATCCACCGTCAGACTGGTAACAGTCTGCGGAGCGATCGACTGATATACGGAAATCGGAAATCCAATGTCTTCCTTTGTCTTTTGCTTTACCTTCTGCAAATACGTCGTAATAAACTGCTTCTGACGCTCCAAACGATGATCCGCAGAACCGAACTCCTTCGTATCACGATTATGAATATAGGCAAAAGCAAGATCACCCTCCAGATGAACCTCCTCACCCTCCTTAATTACGGTGCTGTTTCCACTCTTAATATCCTCCAGTGCCACTACATCCACACCACCTACCATATCCGTAAGTGGTCCGATCGCACTCATATTAATGGCTGCATACCCATGAACCGGCATTTCATAGAACAGATGCTGTACAGCATTCACCTGATACTCACAGCTTTCTTCCACACCATTCCCAAAGCCGTGCTGCACGGTAATCTGCGCTTTAATCGTATTAACATAGGCACCGTTATCATCATAAACAGAAATATCCGTCATTGTATTCCGGTTAATGCCAATGACACTTAAGGAATTATCATGCGGATTTAATACCACCAGGAACAGGGCATCGGCCTGTCCGCCGTTTGTTCCTTCCGCTACTTCCTTCACATCCTTCGTCTTATCAATTCCCATGATAAGGAATGTCAGAATATCCTCGTTATATGCATAAATCTGACCGTTATACTTCACCCAGCCCTCTTTCCAGCCTGCAGCTTCTTCCTCTGTCGGTTGCAGTTCTATCACCACCGGCGCATTTTCAAGCTTTGGCGCCGCAATCACATTGCTGCGCAGGTTTGCCTTACCAATCGCTCCCACAATCAGGAACGCTGCAAATGCAGCTGCAAGCAGTCCCGTAATCGCAGCAAGTACAGTCAACGCAACCACCTTGCGTTTACGCTTCTTATCACGCTTCACCTTTTCCGGATCCAGAATCTGTGACTTCTCCAGATTCGCCACACGGTCTCTTCTGTTTTTCTTATTTGTCAGCAAATTATTCACTACTTTTTACCCTTTTATCCCGGATGAACTCTTATGTTCTTACTCATCATCCAAGGATCCATTCTGTTATTCATTAATTGCTATCCACTAACTATTATTCTTCAACTGGCATTTTTTCTTCCATTAAGTCCATTCTTCCACACTCAGCTCTACCGACGAAATATCACAAGCAGACCTTTCGCAAGGCTTCCGTCAGGAGGCTTGTGCCAGTTACCGGCACCAAACGCACTGTCTGAGTCCGGAGGACGAGTTTGCGCGACTGCCGGTTAATCGACGCACGAGCCGAGTAGGAAACGCCGCGTGTCTGCGTTGATATTCCGTCGGTTGAGCGTCCGTCCGGCACTCAATATCCGTCCAATCAATCACTTCACATGCACCGTCACACTCACCGGATCCGACACATTCCCATCAGAGTCTGTCGTCGTCAGCGTTACGGCATGATCTCCCCTGGCATTGACATCATATTTGGACGCCTTCAGATTCTTAAATAACGTCTCATATCCATCCTTATCATCCTGAAAGCTCCCAACCGCATCAATCCATGCCGGAAGCTGCCCGGCGGTCGCATTTACGGTAGTACTCTTTAAGATAATTTTCGGATTTCCGGCCTTGGCAGCAGCTTCCTCCTCCTGCCGTCTCCTCGCTTCTTCCTGTTGTCTTTGCTCTTCCTCTTCCTGTGCCTTCCGGTCCGCCTCTTCCTGCTCTTTACGGCGTTGTTCCTCTATATCCGGTGTCGGTGATACGGAAGGAGAACTTTCAGCTTCTGTATCCTCTTCCGACGTATCTTCTGCATTTGCTGTGGCCTGTAGTTCTTCTTCCTGTGCATCTGCAGGTTCCAAAGTCTCCGGCTCACCCGGAAGCGATCCATCCATGTCTCCGTCAAATCCTGCCATTCCGATATCCTTCATAGCATCTCCGGTAGCTTCGTTTACTGCTTCAAACACTCTGGATGCTTTCGCCGCATTTCCGTCAAGATCCGTTACCGCATAATAAACAATGGCTCGGTTTTCATTCTTATTCTGAACAATCTTTTCTACTACGATCCGGTCTGTGACATCTCCGTCCTTGGCATCTACAGCGCCCACTCCCTGCAGAAGCTTCTCATTGTCAATGCCACTGTAATAAATCAGGTCATTTCCGGAAAAAGAAATTACCGGCGGTTTCCTGTCCTTATTAAGCAGCAGCACCACACAAACGGTAATCAATATGATATTTAAAACGGTAAAAACAACTGCCCATTTTCCACTGTCTTTCATACTTTTATTCCTCTGTCACATTTATTCCGGCTGTAATTTTTCCGACAGCATATACTGTTCGCGCATCTTTTCAAATCAGTTCAGACTACAAATTTATCTCTTCTAAGTCAGAACCTCTATCCAGCATCTCATCCAGATTCAGATCCGATTCTGCACTTTCTTCTACTGTCGAATCCATCGGACGCTTCTCGGTTAATTTTCTTGAAGCACGCATTCCTGCTTCTGCTCCGGCTTCTTCCGCTCCCTGCCTGCTCAGATCTGTTGTCTTCGCATGTCCGCCTTCATTTCCGTATTGTCCGTAATATTTTCCATAATATTTGCCATAGTATTTACCATAATGACCATAGCTCTTCGTACTCATATCCACCTTGTTAAGAACGACACCCAGGATACGGCTTTCTGTCTTGTCAAGCTGTGCTTTTACATTTTGTGCAAATTTATAACTGATCGCATTGTTCTCAATAACAAGAATGGTTCCATCACACTTCTTGGCAGCAACTGCTGCATCAATTACACTCCCAAGCGGTGGAGTATCCACAATCACATAATCAAACAGCTGCTTTGCTTTATTAATCAGGCGTTCAAAATTTTCTCCGCCAAGAAGCTCACTGGGGTTAGGTGGAACGGGGCCTGCAAAAATCATGTACAACTTGGGGAAGTTTGTTTTACAGATCACATCACTCAGTTTCTCCCGTCCCACCAGAATGTGAGTCAAACCCAGGCGCACTGCACCTGTTTTGTATCTCCCTACTAATACAGACTTACGCATATCGGCATCGATAAGCAGTGTCCGTTTTCCTGCCTCTGCAAAAGCTTTGGCAAGTTCCATGGCAACCGAGCTTTTTCCTTCATTCGGAGTACAGCTGGTTACGGCGATTACCTTTAAGTCTGCACCGCTGAATTCAATGTTGGTGCGCAATGTTTTGAATGCTTCTTTAATCCGGTAATCCTCAGATTTATCAAATCGTAAAGATACATGCTGCATGGTTAACTCATCCATGGTCATTCTCCTTATCTTCCCGTGCTTCTCTATGTTTCCTTCGTGATCCCATCCGGGATCATCCCGTTATTCCTTAACACCTTACTTACTCTGTTTATGCTTCTTCTTTTTCTTTTTGGAATTGACCTCATCTTCCTTCATGGGAATCAGTGCCAGTGTGCTTAAGCCCAGATACTTCTCAATATCATCCGACGACTTGATCGTATCATCCATGAGATAACGAATCAGAATTATTGCACTGATTCCAAGACATCCAAGCAGTCCTCCGATAAGTGCCCATTTTGAGCAGCCCGGGGATGCCTTTTCG
Source organism: Firmicutes bacterium CAG:95 (assembly GCA_000438155.1). Taxonomy (GTDB): domain Bacteria; phylum Bacillota; class Clostridia; order Lachnospirales; family Lachnospiraceae; genus Suilimivivens. The sequence goes on along the minus strand of FR902981.1, from coordinate 59,171 downwards.
GTTGGCATATTGGCCGTCTCTGCTACATTAACTGCGTCAATGTCCATAACATTCTGAATATGGGTGCTTGCATTTTCTCTTACAGAATTCGCTATATTCATTGCCTGCACCGGATCGTGATCCTCTACGGTAATCGAAACGATTCGCGTATCACTCGGCGTTGTTACATCGATCTTCTTAAGCAGATCTTTGTATTCCATATTTAAACCAAGCTCCTGAATCACAGCCTCCAATACATAACGGCTGTTGATCAGCTCCGTATAATCCTTCGTAAGCTGTGTCCCCATCTGCACGTCACTGTAGGTAACAGAAGAACTGTCGCTCTTATTTAAAATATATATTTTGGTTGTAGACTTATACGTCGGAGCAATTACGAACTTGCTTAGAGCAAAACAGCTGAGCGCACAAAAAAGACCGATACTTAAGATCAGCCACACATGTCCCCACAGGACATAAAACAACTCCACAAGATCAATTTCTATTTCATCACGTTCATTTTGATTTTCCATGAAGTTCTCCTTGGTAATTTCTCACATTAATCATCTGACAGGATTCATCAGAGAATCTCATTTCGTATAACATGTTCCGGATTATTCACAAAAATATCCTCAGCATATTGATTCCCATATTTGTGAACAATATAATCCGCACATTTCTTTAATTCCGGTGCCCGTTTCTTCGTGTCATGTGCATCTGTTGCCACAAAATGTACCAGCTCCTGCTTTAACAGCTTTCGTGTAAAGCTCTTCATTCCAAACCCCACATTACCCATTACACTTCCGGCATTCACCTGAATATACGCGCCCATTCCTGTCAGATCTTTGATACGTTCAACATGATCTGCCAGGCACTGATATCGCTCCACATGTGCTATAATCGGGAAATAACCTTCAGACAAAAGGTCATAGACACCATTACGCAGATAATCGTAATCATCCATTGGTCCAAATTCCAAAAGTACATATCTGGAATCCGCCATCGTCCTTGCCACGCCGCCATGCAGCTCCTGTGCAAGTTCCATACGATAATAGAGCTCATTTCCTCCGATTAGTTCAATTGACAATCCGGCTCTGCCCATCTGCTCCTGTAGTTGTTTAATATAGACATTCATACTGGGGATGTGAATATTGTGTCGTCCAGGTTTATTATGTGGTGTCACAATGATAGTACGGATAGCATTTTGCTGTGCAATCCGTAACATTGCAAGACTTTCCTCCATAGACTTGGATCCATCATCAGCCCCAGGCAAAATATGGCAATGAATATCAATCAGATCCATATTTTCATCCTTTTCCCTTTTATATGTATACTATTTTTAATATCTTTCCATAATGTATTATGCTATTAATAATATATTTTCAAGACATATTTTGCATGAAAATAAATTCTATTACGATAAAATCTTATAAATTATGTTCAATTTTATCCTCTCACGAAAATTTATACACTTTTTATAGTGCATTTTCTTTTTTCTTGATATTTATTGTGCTTTTTGTATGTTTTAGAGGGGCATTTTCGGATACTATAGAGATCAAGAGGTTTGGAATCTATACATATCATAACATTGAGCCCCGATGGGCCGGCAGAAATCTACAGAAAGGAAAGTGGATGATCACAGGAAATAAAAACCGAACATTAGAACAATATCTGAAAGAACTGCGTAAATCCTGCAACTATTCCCAGGAGTTTGTTGCATCGCACTTAAACATTACGCGTCAGACATACTCACATTACGAAACCGGGCGGATCACTCCACCTGTTAATTCCCTGTACAATCTTGCCAAATTATATGGAATTCCGGTGGAGAACCTTTTAAATTTAGTAGTCACCTATAATATTAATATGGATTTTGCACGAACCATACAACCAACGAACATGAATTGTCCTGATGAAATCGAGGCATTTGTTGAATATACCAACGATCCACAAATTCGTAACAAATTGAAATACCTCAATCGTGATGAACGTCTGCTCTTATATTATTTTCAGTTACTGGATCTGCGTGACAAAGAAGACATTCTGGACTTTATGAAATTAAAATCCCACAAACGTCCGCATGTACCTGATGAAAAGCGTGATTAGAAAAACCGTGGCTCCCGCCACGGTTTTTAACATTCTTATTTATTATATTTCTCAAGGGATTCGATTAATTCTGATATACAAACGTTTCTTCATCTTTCATCGGATAACAGATCAATTCTTCTGCGTCCAGATCTTCCCTGTGCATGTCCACTGCCGTAATCTGATGATTCTGGTAAGTGGTGTAATAATAAATTCCCCTGGAAGCATTCATGCAGGAGGTATAGATCGTGATTTCATATTTTCCGTCCGTCACCTCACAGCACCCCCTCTGTTGTTCTACCGATCCCAGAATATGAAAGAACTGTCCGACACTGTCCTCCTCTCCCTTTCCAGATACTGCATGCATTCTTGTATACGCCACACGTACAAACCGGGACATGGATGACAGATCCCCCGGCATTCCCAATGCTCCCATACCTCTGCTGTAGGCCTGCAGCGGAACCTCCTTTGCAAAATGATTCTCCGGTTGTTTTTCCGAAAGATGCATGTAATTATTCAGATTAAAAATCTGCATTTCAAAAGGTGGATTATTCGTAAGCACTCCAACCGGATTATCATATACCTTCAGACCGTCTCTCACAGATTCAACCACAACGGCTCCCGTCGCATCTGCTATAATCCAGTGAAGCTGTGCTGTAGGGAACTGCTCACTGAACGGAGTTCCCACAAGATTCATGTCAGCAAGTGTTTCTTTTGCTTCCTTCAGATCTGCACACCGGCTTAAAATCCACGGAATAAATTCAAACTGTGCTATATTATTCTTTCCATCCTGAACCTCTGCATAGACCGCATTTCCTACGAAGTTAAGTCCGGCCATACCGAGTCCCTTTTCATTCACCGCATCATAATAAAGCGGATACCCTTCTGCCACATGTGCCATTCCAATGATCGCATAGTGTGTATCAGGCATTCCGTCATGCCGGAATGCAAACGGATATTTCCTTGGCGTAATCGTGATCTGTTCTCCATAGGAAAATTCATAATCCAGAGTTCTTCCCATATAAAAGTCTTTTGTTTTATAAGTTGCTGCTGTACACATGATCGGTCCCTCCTTTTTGGTAATACCAAAGCTCTTTAAACAGTCTTTATCTTTTTTAATTAAGAAAGCAGAATACCTCTTCTCTTAGATATTCTGCTCACTGATGTTATTATAATTCGTACGGTGTAATCTGATATACAAAATAATTAAGCCAGTTCGAATACAAAATGTTGCAGTGTGCACGCCATTCCAGGCAGGGTTTCTGCGTATCATCATCCTCCGGATAATAATTCTTCGGCACATCAATCGGAAGCCCCTTTTCCTTGTCACGCACATATTCCTTGTGCAGTGTATAACGGTCATACTCCGGGTGACCCATGACATAAATCTCCTTACCGCCTTCACTCATGCAAAGCAGAACACCGGCTTCCTCGGACTCTGCAAGAACCGTCAGTTCCTTACACTGATGAATATCTTCGGAAAGAACTGCCGTATGACGGCTGTGTGGAATCAGGAAATAATCATCAAATCCACGAACAAGCGGATTCTTGCGGTTCATCACCTTATGATGGTATACCCCGAATAATTTCTTAGGCAGCAATACCTTCTTTAATCCATAATGATAATACAGACCGGCCTGCGCTCCCCAGCAGATATGAAAGGTCGACGTTACATGCGTCTTCGCCCAGTCCATAATTTCGCACAGCTCCGGCCAGTAATCTACTTCTTCAAACGGAATCTGCTCCACTGGTGCCCCTGTAATAATCATACCATCATATTTTTTATTCTTTAGTTCATCAAAGGTATTATAAAAGCGATTCAAATGCTGGATCGGCGTATTCAGGGAAATATGACTGTTCATCTTCATAAACGTCACTTCCACATGCAGCGGTGTATTGGACAGTGCCCGTAACAGCTGCAATTCGGTATCCTGCTTCACTGGCATGAGGTTCAGAATGCAGACCTTTAAGGGACGAATATCCTGATGCATGGCACGATTTTCATCCATAACAAATATATTCTCATTTTCCAAAATTTCTTTTGCAGGTAATGCGTTCTGTACTTTAATCGGCATTGTACATATTTCCTTTCCCTGTTATATTGGCTGTCATTACCTCTGACATGCGATACTATTAATCATAGTCCTTTTCTCTTCTTTTGACAACCTCTGCTTTGGCGCAGTTTATCAGTAGATCTCCTTTGGCAGTTTATCAGTAGATAAATACCTTCAGAACCTTTCTATGAACTCATCCTCGGTCAGAATCGGAATGCCCAGTTCTTTGGCTTTCCTGTTCTTGCCTGAAGAGGACTCAGAATCATTATTAATAAGGAAGTTTGTCTTTGCGCTGACGCTTCCGGTCACCTTTCCTCCCTGCTGCTCCACATAGCTTTTAAATGCATCACGGTTCTTAAACCGGTGTACATCACCGGTAATTACAAAGATAAGCCCGGCACAGGTACCTCCTTCCGCACTGACAACTTCCCCCTGTATAATACGAACCTCCTGCAAAAGGTGTTCCAGGGCTTCCTTATTCTTCGCAATCTGATACCACTCCATGACAGAACCAGACTTTTCCGGTCCGATTCCGTCAACATCTTCAAATCCCTGTCCGTTCTTCATCCGCTCAAGGAATCCTCCGAAGCTCACACTTCCTACGATCTTCCTGGCGGCATCGACGCCGATCATGGGAATACAGAGCGCATATATGAAGTTCACCGCTTTCACTTCCCGGCTCTTTTCAACCGCATTCAACAGGTTTTCACAGGATTTATCTCCGAATCCCTCCATATTGCGGATTGTTTCAGCATGCTGTCCCAGATGATAAATGTCGGCAAATTCATGTACAAATCCTTCGTTCATAAACCGCAGCATAGTCTGAATTGATAAGCCATCGATATCCATTCCGGACTTGCTTACAAACCTGGTATATTTCTTTCCCTGCCTGGCGGTACAATCCGGATTCGTACAATGAAGTGTTTTCGTCCCGCTATTGCTGATATGGATCTGCGTCCGCGCACCGCATACAGGACATGTCTCCGGAATGTGGAAAGAGCCTTTTGCCTCCTTTACTGCAATGCACTTCGGAATAATTTTATTTGCCTTAATAATTTCCAGGGTGCATTCTTCTCCGATTCCAAGTCTCTCCATTTCACTGATATTACAAAGGGAAGCACGGCTCACCGTCGTTCCCTCCAACTGCACCGGTTCAAAAACAGCTACGGGAGAAATTGTTGATGCAGCGCAGGACCATTCTACATAGCGGAGCTTTGACGTTGCAGAAACATCCGCCCATTTAAACGCAAATCCGGCACGTGTCGCATGATGACCGGTTACCGATCCGGTAGCAGCATACACGGTGTCATCATAACAGATGACCAGTCCATCCACCGGAATATCCATCTGCCCGCTCTCAACCTTATGCGTCCAACGTGCAATCACTTCATCCAGACTGTCCTCATTGCACCGTTCCCGTTCAACTGTAAGGAATCCTTCCTTATCCAGATAATCCATCTGCTCTCCGAAAGACCGGATTCCTTCTTCACGGTAAACCAGCGTGAATGCATGGAAATATACACAGCGTTCCTTTACCTTCTGCGGATCATCCAGGCTTAAGGTTCCGGAGGCAAGATTTCGCGGATTGGCATACTTCTCATCATCATCTTCGATCAGATCATTAATCATCTCAAAATCCGTATAGGAAATCGTTGCTTCTCCACGGACAACCATATGCCCCTGATAGGAAATCTTTAAGGGGAATCCCTTAATGGCATCTTTTAAAAAAGTAATATTATTTCCAACCGCACCGTTTCCCCTGGTTACAATCTTCGTAAGCTTCCCTTTATCATAGGTAAGAACCAGTGTCAGACCATCCAGCTTCCATGACAGCCAGATATCCCGCCCTTCTGCCCACTTTTTCAACTCGGAGACCTGCTTGGTCTTCGCAAGGGAAAGCGCAGGGAATTCATGCGGTTCACGGTTTCCTCCCGTTTCCTCTGCTCCGGTATTCTGCGTCGGACTATCCGGAAGAATATAACCGGTTTCCTGTTCTAATGCCGTCAGTTCATCAAACATGGCATCCCATTCATAATTTGACATTTTCTCTTCCTGCCCCTGATAGTAGGCACCAGATGCCTCATTCAAAATTCCGACAAGCTCTTCAATTCGTTTCTTCTTAGTTTCCATTTTGGCAATCTCTTTCTTTTATATTTCAGCTTAAATAAGAATTATATCTCTTATGCAAACTGAATTTTGCAAGTTTTCCTGCAAGTCATTCTGTTTTACTTTCAGGCGGTTATTTCATAATTCCCGTTCTCATTCGATTTCTACTCTTTTTCATAAAATGAAACCTGTTTTTCTATTTGTCGTTTCCTAACAAGATCTTGGGTCACAATCCCTCACAGATCTCTTCTATTGGTAGACCGCATCGTATAACGCTTGTAATTCCGCCCCGAGTATCTGCCGATATTCTCCTTTTTTTAACTTTGCAAGTTCGATATTTACCACACGAATACGCTTCAGTTCCTTCACTTCATACCCAAGTGCTTTCGACATTCTGCGTATCTGTCTGTTGACTCCCTGAGTCAGTATGATACGGAAAGTAAACTTGCCGATCTGCTCAGCTTTGCACGGTCTGGTTTTTATTTTTAACTCTGGAAGCCAGACTCCCTCTCCCATCTTTTGAATGAAATCCTCTGTAATTTCTTTATTTAACTTTACGATATATTCCTTTTCGTGTCCGGCACTCCCCTTCATCATGGCATTAATCAGCTCACCATCATTCGTGAGAAGAATCAGTCCTTCCGAATCCTTGTCAAGGCGCCCTGCATAAGTCACTCTCACCGGGAACCTTACCATATCCGTAATTTTCCTGTCTGCGAAGCGATCCCGTTCCGTACAGGTTACTCCCACCGGCTTATAATAGGCCAGAACCACTTTATCATTCTTTCCATGAATGCTCTTTCCACGCACTAAAATGGAGTCCTCTGCCGAGACACGCATTCCCATGGCTGCAGGTTTTCCATTCACCGTAACCAGTCCCTGATCAATGAGACTGTCTGCATCTCTCCGTGAACAGACGCCACAGGATGCCAGATATTTATTCAAGCGTTCTTTTTCCATATTCCTGATATCCCTGATCTTCCTTATCTTTCTGTATTTTAATCTTTCTATATTCGTAACTATTCAGATCCCCATTCGTAAAACCGTTGCTAACGCAACGTAGTTTACCTCATGTGGTTACTTCGCCATATAAATTATGCCAAATGTCCTTACGAATGCATGCATTCGACGTCCATATTGTCATAATTTGCATGGCTCTGAATAGTTACCTATATTCTTAAGCTTTGCATTCTTTACATGTAACTCTTATTGTTCATTCGTGATTTCATTTCATACAGCTCCTATAAATTCATCAATGATTCCGTTAACTCAACTTCTACCATGATCAACAATTTCAGCACATAAACCATTCCGGTTCTCACTGTTCACTCAGTTCATTAATAATTTCAATTTCACTTCACAACATACTGCTCATACTTCCCGGCATCGGCATGATGGCAATTCACACGAAGCCGTGTTCCTTCAGGTTCATAGGACTGTTCCAGAATCTGTGCATTTTCCTGCAGATACGAAACAATGCTGCCCTTGTCATAGGGAATCAGCAAGCGAACCTCCTCATAATCTGCATAAACTCTCCTGATAATTTCCTTTACCAGTAATTCGATGGATTCCGGCTGCCTTGCGCTGATGTATATCTTATTCGTTCCTGCTGTTCTCGGATATGTGGTTTCCCCCAAAGACATCTGTTGCAATTCTTTTTCCTGATCCGGTGTCTTGTGAAGCTGCAGCATCTGATTCTGTGGATTCTGATCCTGCAATTTCTGATCCTGTAGTTTCTGGTCCTGTAGTTTCTGGTTCTGTAGTTTCTGGTTCTGTAGTTTCTGCTCCTGCTCCATCTGGTTCCGTGGCTTCCCGGTCGTATTCGCTGTATTCGTGAGCCGATCGGCCTTATTAAAGACAATCAGCATGGGAATATCTCCAGCCCCCAACTCCCGCAGGGTCTCTCTCGTAGTCTCCATCTGTTCCTGATACCCGGGGTCAGAAACATCCACGACCTGCAGGAGCAGATCTGCTCCTTTAATTTCCTCCAATGTCGAATGGAATGCCTTCACAAGACCATGTGGAAGCTTATGAATGAACCCGACTGTATCCGTTAGCAGAAAATCCTGATTATTTCCGGTGTTGATCCGCCGGATTGTCGTATCCAGTGTTGCGAAAAGCATATCCCTTTCCAGCACCTTTTTCTCTTCATCCCCTACAAACCGTTCGACCATATGATTCATAATGGTCGATTTTCCTGCATTCGTATAGCCAACCAATGCTACCAGAGGAATTCGGGATTGTCCCCTGCGCTTTCTCTGTGTTTCACGTTCTCTGGAAATGGCATCCAGTTCTTTACGCAGTTCACTGATACGGTGCTCAATGTGACGGCGGTCAAGCTCCAGCTTTTTCTCTCCGGCACCACGGCTGCTCATACTGCCACTGGTTCCTCCCTGTCTGGTCAGTGCCTCATGCATTCCAACAAGACGCGGCAGGAGATATTGCAGCTTGGCTGTTTCTACCTGTAACCTGGCTTCCCGTGTTCTGGCTCTCATCTCAAAAATATTGAGAATCAGGGTTGTCCGATCAATAACAGGTGTTTTTAATTCATTCTGCAGGTTTTTGATCTGGGAAGGCGTCAAGGTATCATTAATTAGAATAAGCTGCGCATCCAAAGCCTGCGCAGCATCCCGTACTTCCTGTACCTTTCCGGTTCCAATGTAAAGTGCTTTATGCACGAATTCCATTCTTTGGGTAACCGTCCCAACCGGTTCCATGAAACACGCCTTCGCCAGTTGTTTCAATTCTTCCATGGAGTTATCAAAATTCTGTTCTTCTCCCGTATCTACTCCGACGAGCAGTACCCGTTCCAATTCTCTATTCTGTTGTTCCTCTAAAAAAATATCCCAATACTCTTCCATAGCACCTCTTATGAAATTATCCAATTACTTATTATTGTATCCATTTACTTCTGTAAATGTTTATCTTCCCCATGCTTCAATGACACTGATATAAGGAATCAATTACCGAAAAGTAATTTTCAAATGTTTTGCGGCAGCATCCCGGATTCTTAATCACTATATTTCCCGTCTTTAATCCCGGAAGCGTAAACGCCATTGCCATCCGGTGGTCATCGTAGGTTTCTATTGTTATGTTTCCACGTTCTATTATACTTTCACGCTCTGCTGCACTTTTACTTTCTGCTGCACTTTCATTCTCTGTTGTACTTTCACATTCTATTGTACTTTCACCTTCCGCTACAATATGATCTTCAGGAACTTTCCCCCACGGAAAAATCTGAATTCCGTCAATCTCCGGAGCCTCTTCGCACCGAACTCCCATTCGCTGCAATTCTGTCAAAATCGCACGGATCCGGTCCGATTCCTGAAAACGTATATGTCCGATATTGTGAATTCTGGTAACACGGTCTGCAAAAGGTGCAAGCGCAGCCAGTGTCATCGTCTGATCCGAAAAGTCCTTCATCGAAATATCCACGCCATGCATTTCCGGCTCCTTCATAGTCAGCCGTATTCCTTTGGGCGTCTTCTCTTTCTGACATCCCATCTGTTCCAATACGTTCAGGAATTGAATGTCTCCCTGTAAGGATTTCTCCTGAACCCCCTTAACAATAACACTTGTTTTCAGTAAAGGAACCATGGCATAAAAGTAGCAGGCTGCCGATACATCCGGCTCAACTTCATATTCCGTAAGCCCCCATCCTTCCTGATGAGCGATCACATAGCAGTTTTCTGACTGTTCCACCCGAATGCCAAACTGCTTCATCATAGCAAGTGTCATTTTAATATAGGATCCAGCGGTTCTGCTTCCGGTCAGATGTATCTTTAATCCCGTTGGAAGGAGGCATGCTGCCATCAGTAAGGCACTTGCGAACTGACTGCTGAGATTCGTATCAATAGTGATTTCACTCATCTCATTCTCTTCCTGTGCTACATCATTCCGGCATCTATCTTCTTCCGCTTCCATCTTCTGTATTTTGTCTTTCTGTATTTTATCATTCTGTACTTTATCTTTCTGTTCTTCATCTTCTGTAAATTGCGAAGACAGTTCAAAGGGAAAATGATATTCTTCATTATTAAATCTGAATTTAACATTCAATTTCTCTAATATTTTCAGGATCGGCTCCATCGGACGCTTACGCATCTGTTCGGATGCATCCAGATAATAATTACCACCTGCAAAAGCCAGTGCAACCGTAAGAAACCGTGCCGCTGTTCCTGCACTTCTTACATTGATGGATGCCTCCGGGTTTGGAATCCTGCCATCCGTACCCTGAATGGTCACCTTCTGCTTTTCTTCCTTGATTTCTACCCGGAATCCAAGCTGGATCAGACAGTCTAAGAAGCCTCTTGTATCATCACTAAACAGGACTCCCGACAATACACACTTCTTACCGGATAGCGCAGCTAACAAAAACGCCCGGTTGGTAATACTTTTCGACCCTGGCACCTGAATAAGATACTCTTTCCTCGGATTCAGTTTTCTTACCTGATAACTATCTGCTTTTTCCATAAGTGTTCCCTTTCTTTGCTATCCTATTAACTATACTATTTTTTTCGTCTCATGCCAATCCTTTTTCAGATTACTGTTCACTCCTCGCAAGTTGTGAGATAAAACTTATTAAATCCACTGCTTTCATCCATGCTCATGGTTGTAATGCTCATCATCCCACCTAGAATCACCATATAAATCGACACAAATGATATATTTTTCATGCAGACTCCCCACACAGCCATCGCCAGAATAACGATCACATACTGTCTGGCAAATCCTTTTACATTGTATAAATCCTTTAACAATAATCCTTTCATTCTTATCTCACCTCGTCTCTCTTAACAATATAAAGCAAAATATCTTCAACGGAAGCATGATCCACAACAAATCCTTCCTGTTTCCATCCTGCCGTATTTTTTACCAGTACATGGGCTCCATATGCATTTTCCATCTTTCCGATGATCTGCTCATCCGGAATCTCATTCCCTTCGACAAATCCTTTACCTTCTTGTCTGTAAGAACCTGAAGCTTCCTTAAATAAGCAAAATATTTCTTTTCCCTCCCATGTCCGGTAAAACTCATTCATAATATGATGAATCTCCTTTGCCGTGAACTCAACAGGCATATTACATTCATCAAAAATAACACCAAGCTGTTCCTTCCACTGATTGCTTCCATTCTCCTTTTCATTGCCCTCCATTGGATGTCCAAAGAGATAAATATCACCCGTTTCTTTATGTACTAAATTAAGAATTGCCTTAATGGTTGAACTCTTTCCAGCTCCGTTCTCTCCAATGAACCCAACAATTCCAGAAGAACATAATAAATCATTTGCAGCTTATTTGAAGTCAAAGAAATCCCTGTAGGAAACCGAACGCCATGTTCTTTCTAACATAACTCCGGATTCTACAGGGATTTTCACCATACCTCTATTACTTTATTAACCAGTTATTTCACTACCTTATTACTTTATTATCTATTGCTTTATTTTCTTGTTATCTATATGCTTATGAGCTTTTCCTTCCATGATTTTTACAAGTACTTCTATACTACATCCTATCATTTCTGTACTGTACTTCTACTTATCTATGCTAATGTCCCTGTACTGCCATTATTTCTGCATCCCGATCTTCCTTCGCACAATCACAAAACAGATTACATGAACGGCTGCCGTCAACGTCCAGGTAATGGGATAGGAAATATACAGCGTCTGTAAGGTTCTGCTCCACTGGAATATCGTATAAATATAAACCACACGAAAAAAACATACCCCCATTAAGGAAACAATCATCGGCATCACTGCATAGCCAAGCCCCCGGATGGATCCCACCAGTACATCCATAATTCCGCACAGGCAATACATGGTACAGATAATTGACAACCGTTCCAATCCATAAGCAATGACCTCAGGATCAGAAGAATAAATTCCAAGAATCTGATTTCCTAACAGATAAGCACCATTGCCAAGAATCAGTCCAACCGCCGTTACAAATAAAAGACACTCTGTCAATATTTTATTGATTCTTCCATACTGTCTGCCGCCAAGGTTCTGACTGGTAAAGCTCACGGCCGTCTGATGCACCGAATTCATTGAAGTATACACAAACCCTTCTACATTCTGTGCAGCGGTATTTCCGGCCATAGCTACTGATCCAAAAGAATTTACCGATGACTGAATCAGCACATTGGATATGGAAAACAGCACACCCTGTACTCCCGCCGGAAGTCCGATCTGTGCAATCTTTCCAAGCATTCTCCAATGAATACGAAGCTTCGTCCATTCTACCCTGATACAGCCCTCACTCTTCATCAGGCAACGCATGATCAATGCCGCTGAAACGCACTGGGATATAATTGTTGCAAGCGCTACGCCCGCAACCCCCATATGAAAATTGATCACAAAAATCAGATTCAGAATAACATTAATCACGCCTGCGGCTGCCAGGAAATACAATGGTCGTCTGGTATCCCCAATTGCTCTTAATATTGCACTTCCGAAGTTATATAGCAGCATCACCGGCATTCCCACAAAGTAGATCCGCATATAAAGCACGGAATGACTAATGACATTGTCCGGTGTATCCATCCATTGAAGCAGTGGTTGTGCCAGTACAATTCCTATAAAAGCAAGCAAAATACCGCCAAGAATACTTACTACAACTGCAGTATGAACTGCTTCCTGTGCTTCCTGCTCCTGCTGTGCACCATAAAACCGTGCTACCAACACATTGACACCAACCGATAATCCAATAAACAAATTCACCAGAAGATTGGTCAATGCACTCGTAGAACCCACTGCCGCTAATGCCTCGTTACCGGCAAACTGTCCAACCACAATAACATCCGCCGCATTAAATAACAGTTGTAATATACCTGAAAGCATCAATGGCAGCGTAAATAACAGTATTTTTCGAAACAAAGGCCCATGGCACATATCGATTTCATAGGATTTTGTTTTTTCCATTTTATCCTTACCCTCAGATCATTATTGTAAATTTGTAACGATTCAGTACAGGTCGAAGCATTTACTGCTGAGACCGTAAGAAAATGATTCAGTAATGCAAAATCCCATCGGCGAAGCCGATTTGGAATGGATTTTGCATCGTAACTGTGAAGGTACTGAACAGTTACGTAACTTTCGTCTCTATAGACTTTCCTCAAATTTGTCCAAAGAACCGGAACCACAGTACAAGGCCAGCTTATGTATCGTCATTTCCGCCAGATTTCTTCCTTCCTCACAAAGCTGTGCAATAAATCTTCCATACAGATCCAGCGTTTCTTCAGAATAAGAAAGAAGTTCTGCCTGCAGACATTCTTCCGGGGAAGCAAAAATCTCAGCCAAAAGGAATGCTCCTCGCAAAAAATCAGCTGACTTTGGATATCTGACAGCCAGTTCCTCCAGCCAGTCCATCCAGACCTTCATGATTTCTTCTGCAATCTCCTGTTTCACTGGAGTAATCTCTGGATTCCACCCTTTATCCTTCATCATCCGCAGATCATGAATCCGGCTTTTCAGCATTTCTGTTGTCCAGCTTCCATAGATACTCTCTCTCGACATGGCAAACACCTCAAAGCTCTCCGTATCCCGGACATTGCATCCTTCAACCGGATTCCCTGCTGTCTCCCATTCCAGTCCGATCACTTCATTAATCAGTGCCATTTGAAAAGAACCTTCCTTCTGTTCCTTTCGATCCTTCTGCGGAATACTGTGAAGAATGTTATCCGTATGATGCTCCAGATAATTGTCCTCACCACTTGTCAATCCCTGTTTCTTCATCTCCTTAATGATCATTGCCACAATCAGCTCAATCATATCCGGAATCCGCTCATCTCCATTGGGAAGTTCAACAAGAGCCGTCAGAATATCCCCGATCTCCGTAAGCACCTTCATCTCCCGTAAACCACGATGCATCCACTTATAGAAAGGAGCAAACCTCCGGTTCAGCAGATAGATCATCGACATGGTATGCTTCAGAAACTCTGCCAAAGCAATATCAGCTGTTACCTTTTCGCCACGTCCAAACATCCGGTTATAATTATACTGTCCGGATTGCGCCATCAGTGCTGCTTCCCTTGCAATTTTCTTAATTCGGACCTCCTCCGGATAATACTTCAGAATTCCATTCCGGATTCTGGTAAATTCGCCTAAATCATCCCGGAAAACCTTTCCGTTCGTCGCTGATGCCAGCTGATAATCCTCTAAAAATAACCACTGGTTTTGTGTAGTTGGCACATCCGTAAGTCCAATCAGCTGTTCATAAAATTCACCAATACGGAACACTCCGACACTCCTGCGTGCCTTATGTGTCTCGATTCTGGTTACCCCCATATAGGTATCCGGCAGCTTATCATATTCTTCCTGTAGTGCCTCTCCGATCTCATCATATACCTGATCCGTAAGCCATAAGCAAAAGCCCGGTCCAAAGTCATGATCTCTCGATACCTCATCATCAAACCCAAAGCATTCTGATCCTTCTCCCACAAGTCCGGCTGCAATCATTCCTTCATAGGCAGGAAATTTCGTGCGGATCATTGGAATTCCATACTCCTTATAAAAGCTTTCACAAAGCTCCAATCCATTCTGAAAGTGAATACTTTCCTGCGGCAGATCCTGCAACTGCTTCTGTACAGCGTTCAGATTCCGCAGGGTAATTTCATATGCTTTATTTCTTCCTGACGTTCTTTCAATTTCATGGAGTGCCCGTTCATAATAATATGCAGACTCTTCCATATTTCCTGCCAGATACTGAGCCTCTCCCATGGCAGAAAGCGCACTACTGTAATGATAATCCTTTTTCTCATCCTCTTCAAAAAGTTCAAAAGCACGACGTAAATTCTCAATTGCCTCCTGGTATCTCATCAGTTTTATCTGATAAATTGCAAGACTTGTATAAAGAATTGCAGTCTCAGCCCTTGCTTCATGATATAAAACTGCGACAGATAACGCACGTTCCTGACAGTCACAGGCACTCTCATAATCTCCCATATCCTGAAAAAGCATTCCCATACCATTATATAAATTTACATATCTGAAATCCGTATCTTCTATGTTATTGATATAAATCCCGCGAACCTCCTGATAATGCACCATGGCTTCACGAACCAGTCCACCTTCCCGGCAGGTATTCGCAACATTAAGCAATGTTGTCGCATAAGGAATGGTACCGGCCAGTCCTGCCTGTGCAGCTACCTGCAGTACCTCCCTGCAATATCCCAGTGCCTTCTCAAATTCACCACTTTCCCGGTAATAGCCAATGAGCTCGTTCATTAAAGTAATCAGGGATCCGATATCCTCCTGACTTGCAGAGTCCTCGATTTTCTCAAGTAGAAATCCTTCAATTTCATTTGTCCTGTGTTGTGTAATCAAAGTTTCCAGCTGCTCCAAAGACTTCTCTACATTCATATCGCTTTCTCCTTTCACTACCTGGCAGTTCCATCCTCTTTTAAAACCCCGGCACGTTCCAATACTACCATAATTCCCGGTATCAGAATCACTTGTATAACAATTCCCGGTACTGCACCAAGGAATGCTCCCGCCATAAACATCTCAAATGTAAATGGTTCCATGGTTACCTGCGTGAGAATAAATCTGACCAATCCCCAGACCAGTCTTCCCGCAAGCATTGCACCAATCAGTGATACATATAGATTCAGTACATAATTCTTTCCCTTCCCGGCTGCACTTTTTTTGCTTAACTGCTGCATAATCAATCCAATCACTGCTCCATATGCAGCAAGTTCAAAAGTCATGGAAACACCAATCGGAAAGATTGGCGGCATGCCAAATAACAGATAACGCAGCAACGGAAGAATAAAACCTACCATCATTCCATACTGCCACCCACAAACCAAGCCGCAAAATAATACCGGTATATGCATTGGAAGCAGCATACTGCCAATCTGTTGGATTTGACCTGTTATAAACGGAAGAATCAGACCAATTGCCATAAACATTGCCGATAATACAAGTTTTTTGATTCCTCTTGATTGTTTTCTCATTATGTACCTCACATCTATCTTTTAATGTAGTATAGTATATCATAGTCTTTACAAAAAATCTATTTTCTCTATTTTTACGTTTTTTGCATAAATATGTATTTTATCTTGCTTTTTATTTATCTATGCACTATACTAAATATAGTGTCTTGCGCACAGATTTTCCATGTATATTCCCCTCTGCATCCTTGCAGAAATACAAAATGTGCATATACAGACATCAATCTTTCTATATTTATTTATGAACCAAATCAAATTTCCCACATTATAACTGAATCAGATTTCCAGTTCTTCTGTTTTATTCTATCTCTATCTGTTAAATACCGGACGCCTTCTGTTGTCATTTGTGTGTTTATGAGACTATTTCATGTCTTCGGAGCTTTTCGGCCCGATTGAAAGAGGATATTCAGAATCCATAGTATGAATCATATTCTTCTTCGACCATATTCCCTGTTCTTATTATATAAGAATATCAAAAAAGCCCGGAAACATAACGTTTCCGGGCACTCTTTATTAAATTTATACAATTCCCTGTGCTGTCATGGCGAAAGCGCAATGTTTATCTATTTTAGGCGCACAGAAGATTTTTTGTAACCCACAAGTAATCTTCTATTGTCAGATAATTCCGTTTATGTCCTTCTATCTGCCCCTATTTTCTTAATTGTCAACAATTCTATATATATCTTACTGCAGTTCCCGATCTCCATCATAAAGTCCATGCATATATCCCCAATACGCAGTCTCCTCACTAATATTATGTTCCTTTGCAATGCGCTGCACCTCTTTTACAATCATCTTAGCAGTGAATCGTTGCTGATCCGGAGATAATTCATTCATATTTGATTTTTTCCCATACTCAAATACATGCATATACATCACCTCAAAAAAAGATTGCATTAATAAAATATAATACTGTAAGTACAAGAATAGCAGCCTTTGTTAAGTTCCAGACTGTTCTAAAAAAATTCTTTATTGTAACAATGATACGATTCTTTCTATCATGCTTCTTCATTTCTCTGATCATGCCTTCTCTGCCGCCATGTGCCAGGATGGCTTCCGGTGTCATGCTTGCCATAATCTGATCAACAATAGGTCCGTATATATCCTGTTTCATTATATTACCTCCTCTTTACAATTAGTGTATCATTTTATTTTTATTTTGTCAATGCATTGCTTTATAATTATACATACAATGAGAAAAGACAGCCACTGCGCTGTCCTCTCATATCATTCCAGTTCCTTTTTTCTAAAAAACTGCCTTTGTAAATCAAATTGATGTTGTTCAATATATACCTTCAATTCAGGATGATTCCTTTTGAGATTAGTTAAATCATAATATTGGGTAATATCTCCTTCTACCTGGTAAAATACATCTTCTTTCTCCTTTATTATTCTGACTTTCTCTTGATCCATCTTATCTTCCTCTTCTTCCATTTAATTTTACCGGAATATCTGCTTCTATCTTTTCTACATCCGGCTTACTTCTTTCAGATTCACTTGACACAAGTTTAAACAAAGTATTATCAATACCATATTTCTGAACTTCATCTGTTATATCATTAAACCTTTCCTTAATAGTATCAACTGCTGTCTGTTCATCCATAAGATTATGATGACCATAATTTAAACTATGCCGGTCCTGGTTCCATGAAGTCCAACATGCATACTGATTCATTTGTGAGTTATACCCAATTACCGCATATAAATGAGAATCTTCCGGATCATTTGACACTCTGCATATCTCAACCGGCTTATAATTTGCAAGACCTGACGATTGTTCAAAATATGATACAACATCATTCTTTACTTCTTCCGGCACCGGAGACACATTAGGCATTCTGGAAACAATAAAATGTAGTGTGCTTTCTTTACATAATACATTCTCTATTGATTCTTTTGTGTTATCCATTTGTTTTGCATCAATCATCTTTTGAATGGAAACTGCCAGAACCTCAGATATCTTTTCTGTGCAAACCAATCCATCATAATGATCATAATACTTTTTCACAAAATCCTTTATTTTGTCCGGGGTGACCACCTGTACTTCCTGTTCCTGGTTCAACGGTAAAGGATCATATCCTGCATTTTCCAATTTTCTATAATGCTCTGTGAGTTCTCTGTTCGTATATGGCGAATAAAACTGCATAGGATATATAATATCCGTATCTAACTTTTCTACTGCCATATGCAGAAATTCATCAATCTCTTCTGAAATATTTTTTGTTCCTTGCCTTATACTTTCCACAAGTCTTTCGGGATTGGTGTGAACCGTATACTGCATTTCCTGAACAATTTCATTGGCATGAACTGCTGATAAAGTATATATAACCAGATGCGGTCTCTCATATCCCATAATATTAATATCGAGATAATCCTGTGGACGATGAGTATTCGCCACTCTTCCACTCCATGCTCCCCATTCTGTATTTTCTCGTCCAACCTCTCCTATACATACGTTTTCTATGTAATCAACGCCTGCTTTTAATGCACAATAAACATTATCCTTATCCAAAATAGTTTTCATAGAAGAATATGATTTTCTAATAATTTGCTTTTCATTCCCTGCCAGTTCTTCATTATATAATGCCGGATCGGATAAGGATGTAATATGATTCTTCATATCTACATAATCAAAATGACTCATGCACTGCAGTTCACCATGGATTATGTACCCTAACTGTTTACCATCTGCATCTGACATTAAGTAGGCACTCAATGCATCCTTTATATTTGAATAAGTAACAGGTTTAAGGTCAGAGTCCATACCACTCCCTTCCAAGTTAAGAGTATAATAAGCAATTCTACCACTCGGATGTATTAAATCTTCATATTTTGCTCTATCACTTTCAAGGATTGGACTCATACCTTCAAGCTCTTCCCCTAATGCCTCCCATCCGTCAGCATCTATCCTTCTCTCCGGTGCTGTACGAAAAACAAAGGATACTGTTGCCATACTGTCTGTTGGTGTTTCAATACGATCATATCCTGTCATTCTCATAGCTTCTGTATAACGCTCTTCAAGTGTTATATCTACTACCATCTGCTTTTCATAGTTTTCAATATCTGTCATTGAGAGCCATTCTGGCTTATTTTCATCCCCAAAGCTATTATACAGTAATTTCATCACTTCTATCTGCTCACGCTCATCCTCTGCCCATAACTGCTTTTTATTTCGATTACCATTTCCTAAATAATATTCGCAGTCACCCTGCAGTCTGCTCAATAACTGATATTTAAAAATATCATCACTATTTACTAGGTCTTCTTTTCTTTTCTGTTCCATATCTTAACCTCCCTATAATGCTATTGTCAACAAGTGCCTGTAGTCCCGTACTAAATACAATTCTTTTCTATTCAATAATAAAAGCCGCTGACTATACCTATCTTTCTTTTTATTATGCTGGAAAAACATAAAAGCAGACTTAATATCGCAAAACGGTCTTTGGTAAGGATTTATGTTTTCTATACCCATATCTTTCAATTCATATACAAAATAATCAGTGATAATTAAGCTGCTCCTATCTCCATGTGGATAATAACATTCCTGATCAATGGCACAGATGCGTGTATCTGCAAACTGAATACTATCAATGTTCACGACCTTACCAGACAACACATCAAGCACCTGATTATTCTTATGGAGATTAGTAACATATCTCTCTTTTTCTCGCTTTTCAAACTCTTTATGCTCCGTAAAATAATTCCAAATCAGCAAATCTTTATTTGTGTGTCCTTGCTCAGTATACCTGTAGCAGATAATAGAACCATTAATCTTAATGCCAATTACATCGCCATGCTGTAGCATAACCTGCCCGGTTTCATGAACCGCTAACAGATAAGAAAGAAAATCTTTGGCTGAACTGCATTCATGACTAAATCTAAGAACCACCTTGCCTTCTCTGCTATCAGACATAAATCCCTTATGTCTTATGTTTCTGAATAGTACGGCCATTGTTTGCAATCCATATAAAAATTCATGCCGGGTTTGCTGCTCATCTTGTATGTTTACTGTCGTATAGTTCATAAAAAAACCTCTTTTCTGTCATTCTACTAATAGCATAACAAAAAAGAGGTTTCTAACCGTTGCCTTTACTAAATCAAAATAGCCTTTTAAATGTTTTTAAGCAACAACTCACAAATTTCGTCAAATGATATATCCAAAGCATAGCATATTTTAAGTACCGTGCCTATCTTCATACTTGAATATCCTGTTTGGGATGTCTTTGCATAGGTCAAGCTAACCGGAGTAATATCTACAATATGTGCCAGTTCCACATATGTTATTTCTTTTGCTAACATAGCATCATTAATCCGTCTTGATACAGGATTCTTGATTTCTCCATTTTCTATCTGTTTTTTCAATCTACAGGAAAATGGTAATATTCTCTCCTTATATAAGATTTCAGAAATATTTCCACAGCTATCCATCTCCGCCTTCAACCCTTTAAAAAGAGTCTTATATTCCTGCAGGAATTGTTCTATTTCCACATCAGGCAATACCTTACGCTCTTTCATCTTTGCAATCCGGGCACGATAGCGGTGTTGAAGCTTCACCAGATCAAGTTCCGGTGCTCTCTTTTCTTCCCATACAATCATTCTTTTTGTAATTTCTTCTTTTAATTCAGGAAAGTAATCATCATAAAACCTTTCAATATGAATATTTATAACAGAGAAAATACGAATAGTTTTATCCAAAGGTAGTGATAATAAAGACTTGGTTCCGTTCTGATATTCAACACAGGAACCTACAGAAATATTGACCTTTTTGCAAAATTCTCTAATAGTCATTCCAGTTTGCTCTCTTTTTTGTTTAAAATATTCACATGCTTCCATGACAACTACCTCCATGGAGATTGTATCATTTTACTTTTACTTTGTCAATTTTCCTATTATTCATTATCAGTGCTTTCTGTATCCGATTCATCAGATTTCTTTTCCTCATCTACCTTTGCAGGCTTATCTCCCTTATAAGCCATTCCATCATAGCATAAGGTATATTTCGTTTCTGTATCAGGAATGGTAAGTATTACATTGCCTTCCATATCCAAATCCAGAGAATACTTTACCTCTGACCTTTTATCCGCACTATAAATGACTATCTCATTTTCTGTATCACTTATATTTACAATTTCATAGGAGTAGTTCACTACATCAGGTGCATCTTCGTTAAAATATCCCGAATAAGAATTGCCAGGGGAAAAACGAAAAGCTGTTCCATCCTCTGTTACATAATCTCCTATTAACAAGGAATTATAAACATTATTGTAAGATTCAGCTGATGGTGCATTACGCAGCACATCCAAATTATCTAATCCATCATCTTCCGCATCAATCATTCCATCACCGTACTCGTTTGCTACCTCTTCCAGATCAGTCGTAAGATTATCCATATTCATCTCTTCTTTTTCCGTTTGTGCGACGGCATATGCTTGTTTCATCCTCATATTGCTATAGTATAAAATACCAGCAATAACCAGAATATTTACAACTAAAATTACCACTATCGCCAAGCACATTTTCTTTTTTGTAATCATAAATCTTTCTCCTTCATTTCTTCTTATTTTTACAAGTTACATACATGTATTAATTATACTTTCTTAAACATCCTGCCTTGTTATACTTCAGGCTATAAAGAAAAAAAATTATGCTGTATTGTCTAAAAAAGGGAGCGGTTTTATCAACCACTCCCTCGTAACACATAATTAGTTGTATAAAAACGACAGGAATTGAGGTAATTTTCCTTCACGTTTCAATTTAAGAATTACTACAATTCCCACAGATACTAACAGCATCAGAATAATCAGAACCGTCATAACTACTCTGAATGCTCCTGTATTTGTTTCTGCAGGTTTCTCTGTATTCATTGCTTCTACATCTTCCGTAAATGTAGAATTTACAACTGCCGTCGCATCCTTAATTTCAACTTTTGCGACAGCAACTGGAGATAAACTACTTACATTTAAAGAAAGAGAATTATCGGTTGCTGTTGTCAGACACACTTCATACTGTCCCGCCTGATCTGCTCTTTCATGCACTACAAGATACAATGCACCTGTGGTAATATTCGGAAACTTGAGATTCAGTATAGCACTTCTGTTATTGCGGAATGCTGTTTCCTGAGTGACATTCGGTTTAATATCACCGGCGCCTACCAAACTCAAGATAACCGCTTTGGATTCATCATTCGCTGCATTTATCACTTCATCAGATCCCAGATTTCCAAGCTCCTCCAAGTGGTTTGCATAGTAATTAAATATTTTATAAATATTTTCCAAAGAATCATCCGTTATGTCATTAATTTCCTTTCCGTTTGTATCTGAAAACTTCACAATCGGGTTCGATTCTGCAAAACGAATGACTTTTCCTGTTGCATACTGGGTTCCCGGAATGGTGTTAATCTCAGTATCGGAAAACATGGAAACTTCACTTGTGGTTCCTAGTCTCTTTTGACTGTTTTCAGCCGCAACCGTACTCCCCACTAAAGCATCCGGTACAGCTGTGCTCTTCGTTTCCGTTTTGGTATCCAAATTATTCGTGGAACCTTCAATTACATCCCCATCATCAGCTTCCCCTTTTCTCTGCTCTTTAGAGGCTGCATCTTTAGTATCGGAAGCCGTCGTTTTATTTTCCTGCTTTGAAGTCGAGGAAGCTGCCGGTGTAGTAGTATTTCTATTTGCATTATTTACCTGTGTCCTCAAAGTTGACATTTCTGAGGTTAAGGAGTTGTTCTTTGTTGTAAGGTCAGTTACCTGATTTGATAGGCTTCCATTCTTACTATTCAGTTCCGTAACCTGGGATGTCAGATTGGTATTGGTTGTCTTTAATCCGGATAACTCACTGTTTAACGAATTTACCTGAGAAGAAAGTGAACTATTTTTCTCTTCCAGGCTACTATTTGCGCTGCTCAACTTTTTATTATCCTTTTCAAGATCATCAACATCATCCTCCAGTTTGTCTACTTTACTCTGGAGTTGGCTATTCTTTGTTGTAAGATTTGTAACCTGGGATGTCAGACCGTTAATCTGATCCTTTAATGCAGAATAATCCGAAGAAGAACTTCCATTTCCGTCAGAATTAGGATTATCTGTCAGGGCTTTTGCATATCCCTGATTATAACCAGTAGAATATCCCTGTTTATAGCTTTCAGACTGCATATTGACTACTTTATCATCCGTTTTTCCTGCGGCACCTGCTGTAACACCTTCTTCATAACCTCGTTGATAACCAGTTTTATAATTATTACTGTCCGGATCCGCAACATCATCAGAAGGATTTTCATCTCCGGCATTTTCAATAGCCGTCTTTACCGCTGCTACAAGTTCCTTTCCTGTCTTATCCGTATTAAGCAATTTTTGAATTGCCTCTATTGTTTCATCTGACGTAATCTTATCACGTACATAATTCTGAATTGCATCAGCAATTTCTTTATCTGTGGAGCCATCCGGCAATGTCAGCCCGAACATTTTATTAGCTGTATCGACAGTAATTTTAAATCCATCAGCTGTATCAGTCAGTGCATCAAGCTGTGCCCGCAAATCAGCAATTTCCTGATTCTTTTTATCAAGCTGCTCACGTAACTGACTGATTGTATCCTGAGCCTCCTTAATATCCTGTTCTTTTTGAACAAGAGTACTCTGCAGAGCTGTGAGTTTCTGGATTGCATTTTCTGTTTCTGCAATCTGGGCCTGCAAACGTTCCGCAGCTGCAGTATCTCCATCTGCTAATGCTTTTTCATACTGAGCTATTAAATCTTCCTTCTGCTGCTGTGCATTTGCCAAATCTTCATTTGCCTTCTGCAGCTGACTTTTTGTTGTTGCAAGTTCTTCCTCTAAAGCACTGTATTCCTGTTCTGCTGTTGTCAGCTTATCCTGCAAATCTTTCACAGTCGCTTTGGCTACATCAAGATTATTTTGCAGCGTGGAGATTTTACTTGTAATTGCAAGCAAAGTATTATTAATACCACTTACATTATCCTGATCCAGGGTAGAATTGGTTAGCAAAGCGTAGATGCTGGCCAATGCACTTTCATATTGGGATGTCATTTGGTTTGCTCCGGATAATTGTGCTTCCAGATTCTTAATTCTCTCAGCCATATCCTTAATATCTTTTACGACTTCCTTATACTGTTCATCTACAGTCACATCCAGGTCAAAATCATAACCAGCTTCCTTTAATGCCTCAATAATACTATTAAGACCAGTCTGCGATGCATTCAGTGCTTTTTCAATTTCTTTCAGCTTAGCAGCCGTCTGTCTTTGAATTGCTCCTAAAGTATCTTCAAAGACTTTTCCAGTGTCAGTTCCCGTATCATCAACAATGTGAACTCCTCGCTCGTCCACATAAAATTTGATTGTTTCTGCTTCACCATCTCCGTCTACATCATACCTGCAAATATAAATTTTCTTTCCGTCTTGGGTTGTTTCTCCAGTATCCTCATATTCTATCGGATTACCTTCAATGTATACTACATCTTTTACTTCTCCCGTGTCCGGGTCCTCATACTTTCCAAAATATCCGGAATCATCAGTAGTGCTACTCGATACAAATTCAGAGAATTTTTCTAAAAGTGCTTCATATGCTCTCTTATACGCTGTCAATTCTACAGATAATTGATTGATTTTTTCTGTATCTGCATTTTTATCAGAACGTAGCGCTTCGATTTCCTGCTGCAGCTGCTCTACTTTCTGCGATAAGGAAGCAAGTTCTTTTACAATATTCTCATAAGAACCATACTCCTGTTCTACAAATGACTTGTCTGTGTATTCCTCTACACGAACTGATACCGGAACGGAAAAGTATGCCTCAGCTCCATCTTTTTCATAGAATACTACAACCGTTACCGAAATGGTTCCAGTTTCCTGTCCAGCATCCAAATCTGTATCCATAGCATGTACAGGTTCAAACGCTGAAACACCTTCTTCTGTAACTGTCTGTGCATTTTCCAATTCATTAAATTCTGTTGTTCTAATAATATAAAACTCATCAGAACTATATGTTGTTGTCCCTTCGTTACTGCCATAAATCGGGATAACTGTCATATTATCCTTTACAATGTCTCTTGTGGTAAGAATCACGCCATTATAATAAGCATCAATTCCTGTCTGTGGTACATTTTCCGGCTTATCAGATACCACATGGTCAGACATAAGCTGTGCATCTATACTGTTTACACTATAGAACGTAACTGAATTTGCAAGACCTGTAATATAACTACTATAATCCAGGGAATGTGCGTAACAGGTATATCCCAATAAGGATAATACATTTCCGTTTGGCTCAACATTTCTTCCCTGATCTACAGTTTGGTCATTTAGAATATAAACAACAACATCTCCAGATGAACCAAATGCACTTACATAATTACTATCCTTGCCATACATTTCAAACAGAGTATTTTTGTTTTTAACATAAACTTTACGATTATTGTAACTTCCAGTATGTCCTTCCCAATCAAATGCTACGTTTGTAACATTTTCATCAAGAATCAGTGTCTGAATACTATCGCAGTTCTCAAAAGCATGATTTACAAGGTTTGCTTTCAGTTTTTCAAAAATATGCGCAGCACTATCATCTGTGCAATTTGCCAATACTATAACATTTCCCATATACTTTTCCTGCCTTTACTATTCAAATGACATCTATTTCATACATACCTTCTAATCTACAATCGAATTGGCAGTATTAGTAAGCTTTTGAATCTCTTCCACCTTTTGACTAATTGTTTCATAATGCTGTTCCATTTTTTCAGCATCACGGACAGCTGCCTGCAGCCTGGATATTTCATCCTCTGCATCATACAAATTCTGCTGCTGTCTTGACAACGCACTTTGCTGAATATTATAAATTGCCCTCAAACGGCGCACTTCCTCTTTATCCTTTTCCCATTCATGAATGATCTCTCCAGCAAAAGCATTGACCTCATTTATATTATTCTGCAGACAAGTCATCAATTCTGTAAACTTCTTCTGGAATAAAACCGTATCATTACCATCAAATTGCTTACTACTACTCATAACTGTTAATAGATCACTGAATACAGAAACAATCCCATTCCTGTTCCTTATCTGCTGCTCATTCTCCGGATTCTGCACGTTTCCCTTCTCTGTATTGACTACAGTTATTGCATTACTCTCATTCTGTTCTTTATCCTCATTGGAATATCCTTCTATCCGTTCAAAAATAGACATTTCATCTTCACTTTCAAAACAAGACTGAATTTCTTCTAAGCGCAGCTTCTTGTCTAATGCCATCATAAAAAGCACTATCACAGCACTTGGTGCAAGAGTTGTAGTATTCCAATATGAAATCAGCCATTCAAAATCTTCCGGTTTAATTCGCTGGTCTTGCAAGAGATCAGCTATTTGAAATGATATTTCCATATTCTTATCATTTTCAAATCTGTCCGCATTATCAGCCAGACAATGCAATACATCATCACGCATTCCCTTGAAATCTTCTTTTTTTAGACACCGCATGATACTTTTATAAAGAAGTACATTTTTTTCTTTAATTGTGTCCATACACTTCTGCAATTCCACTTCTTCACAATCTTTCATTGTAATAAGTCTGTAATCTTCCATTGATACTCCTTCTTTCACAATTTTTTTCTGTTATATAACTGATTATAAGTTGCCACTTCGGCTAAACATGAACCCTGAAAGCTATATTTTTCCCAATATTTTGCTATAATGTGCAATTTCCAAAATAATACTTCGTGCCACTATGACACGAAGCCATTTTGCAATGCACTTATATCATGATATTTCTCCATATCATGAAGCCATCCTTCGCAGATAACATTTACTATTTTTTCATTCAACTTCCCCTTATGAACATCTTCTTTTAATTCCATCAAAGCCTGTTCAAAAGAAAATGTCTTTTTATAACAACGTTCGCTTGTCAATGCATCATATTCATCTGCTACCGTAACAATCTGAACATATTCTGGTATTTGTGTTATACCTTTTGGATACCCATTACCATCCAGTTTTTCATGATGTAATAAAACAATATCTCTTATAACCGGGCCAAACAGATTTTCAATCTGTATATATCCAAATTGTGGATGATATTTTATAATTTCAAATTCCTTTTGAGTAAGTGATGTTGTTTTATTTAGAATTTCTGTAGGTATAAATATTTTCCCCAAATCATGTATCAGGCTTCCTGCAGTAATCTGATGAATTAATGAGTCCTCATAGCCCAGTATCTCCGCAATAGTAGATGCATAAATTGCTGTATATACGCAATGCATTCCGACATTGGGAGAATACTTGTTAATTCTTTCTATGATATTCTTTATGTTTTTGTCCAGCATCTGTACTGCCAGATATTTATTTTCCCGATATTTAACCTGATACTGTTCCATTTCTTATGTCTTGCTCCCAATTCATATACCCTTTGCTATATTTCATTACTTCGTGCCATTATGGCACGAAGTATATGTTTGTTTATTGCATGTCTGTATAACCTTCCATCACATCGCCTTCATCTTCATAATAGATGTCATCATCAAAATTTTCGTATTCCTCGGCACCAGCATCCGAATTATTTTCATACGGATCATCTACTATCTGAAAATCAGAATTGTAGTTATCATCCTTACTTTCATAATTTTGATTCTCAACCTTTACACCATTACTCCGGCTTGTACCTGCTCCTACCCGGCTGCGTTCATCAATTCCCTGGAATGGATTATACATAACCTGTCCATGCACATCATACAAAATAATAGGATCATTCCAATTCACTGTCGGATCATACGGTTTACCATTATAAAGAGATATATCATCCATATTTACATAACGGAAAAAACCAAGTTCTGATATATAATAATATCCCGTCTTCAATTCCTCTGGTATTGTAATGGTGATGCAACTTCTTATATGATTCAAGTTGCTATCATTTGAAACAAATTCCCATTCAACAGTAGAAAAGGATTCCATACTGCAAAAGACATGTACATTTGCGGTCAGTTTGAAATCACTGACATAAGTTCCTTTATACCACTTACAAAGATACTCATTATCCTGATTCAGGCTTAAGATTGTACCACCATCACTCACAAGTCCTTCCCTTACATCAACATCCCCTACCTTATCCAGATAAATCTTTGAACCTGCGAAATTTTTAAACTCTGCAACATCCCGTGCATCTGTCAAATCATTAATGTAACCAGCATACCCGGCATCTGAATCATAAGAGATATAATAATGCCCACTTTTATCAACTGTTAGATTTGTTACACCTATGGAATAACCGTAATCCGCAAACCGTTCCCATTTTATATTTCCATTTTCAAGTGCCGACTCTGATTCTCCCGGCACACTTGTTTGTGATACATAGATCAACTCGTCTCCCGGATAAAGAGTTGGAATTTTTTCATCTTCACCGGATGAAAACCAGATAGTACGATTAACACTTTTATTCTTATCCCAGTTATTTGTTCCTTCCGGACAAATTGTAAATACACTAGGGTCTGATGTTCCTGACAAATCCTGTTCTAATGAATACTGTGTATCATGCCAAACATAAAACCTGTCATTCTCCAAATCATCAATCGTAATAAGAATATCTGACTTATTACTTTCCATATCCTCCGCAGTTTCAAATGAAATTACACCGGACGAATATAAGGCATAAAATATGGTGAATACCACCATAATTCCTATAAAAATAATCAATACCTTTTTCACTTGTACACCTCACCGTTATAATCAGATTACATGATGCAGTACATCTTCCTTGGAAGCTATGAGTACAATTAAGAAAATAACAAACAAAAGCACCACAATCAGTACTCCGGATAACAGTCTGATTAGTAATTTTCGTTGTTGCTCCGGTGTTACCTCTTTTTGCTTCTCCAGAAGTTCTGCCTCCTTATCCATCCTTGCTGCAGCTATCTTTATCTGCTCCAAATCTTCCACAGGCTTTGTATAATAGGTTGTTGCAGGCTTAAATAATATCAGTTTCAAGTATTCCAATAGTGATAGGTCCTGGTTGTAATTGCAGCCAAATGCAACCCCGAAAGCAAGCGGTGCCAACGTGAGAGCAATTATGATTACTGCATTGATATGAAACAGAAAGGTACCAAGTATATTCCATATCACTGCCACAACCACGCTTCCCCAAAATATTACCTTCTGTCCGATGGTCTGATGGTTTAAAAATGGAATTCCCATAAAAGCATCAGAATTGATTTCTTCCAAATTTACATTTCGAT
The DNA here is from genome assembly GCA_000438155.1 of Firmicutes bacterium CAG:95. GTDB lineage: Bacteria > Bacillota > Clostridia > Lachnospirales > Lachnospiraceae > Suilimivivens. Next base: position 29,780 of record FR902981.1, on the reverse strand, counting down.
TCATTGTTGCCATAGTCTATTTCTCCCTATCTTAGAAAAATTTTCCGATAATGCTGTCCGCATTTTTTACAAGCCCTGCAATAATAATCGGAATAATTGCATTCTGCACACTGATGAATATGATTTTCCCGAAATCTGACATGGCACTATAGTCCACATTTACAAGACCATTCCCTAATGCAGCTCCTAGATTCACACAAATTACCATGAAAGCCCCACTGATGCAGAACCCGAAGAAAGCCTTTATGTAACTGCTTGTTACTCTCCCTGCCTCCGATGTCCCTGTTGCAAGAGCTACCGTTATACAGGAAAAAGGCAGTAATACCAGCGGTTTTAATATCCTTTGAAAAGCACAGGATAAAATAGATATAGCACTTGCAACAACTACAAACAAAGTCACAATACCAGATATCAGGAACAATAAAAAAGCTCCAATCCATGACATAATTTCCTTAACAGATTCCCAGATTCCATACCCGGATAAATCTGGCATTTCAAGTGCTTCGTCTATTGTTGACTCCAGTTCTGCAGGTATCATAAGTGAATAGGAAGCTCCGGAAGCTAAATTACCTGTAATACCATCGGATATTTGTATCACATACCCCATAATGCTCCACAGATTAACCAGAATTCCCACCATAACTCCAAACTTGATTGCATCATTAAAAAAACGGCGTATCTGCTGGTCCGGAGGAGTAGATGTCACATCCTTAATAATTGCAATCATAAAAAACACAATCGCAATCGGGATGGAAATATCTGAAATCGCCAGAAATAAAGCATATGCTGTTCCATATACCCCTCCGCCTGCAGCGGTCGGTGATGTTGTGAAAAGTGTCATGGCTATTCCCACAATCGTATCCCATAAGGAATAACCTGCATTATACAAACTTTTTACTATATCTCCCATATTACCTGTATTCCTTCTCCGACCATTTTTTGATAGTTGCACATTTCTACACACCCATTACAGCAAGAACTGCTGAAATACCAATCAGAACTCCACCAGCAATTACTGTGTAGATAGCAGAATGCTCTCCATTCTGATCCATCTTCTGAAAAGCGACTGCAAACCGAATTGCGCCATAAACGGCAAGAATTACTCCTGCCGAGCCTGCAATCGTAATCAATACTGTTTTCAGGTTATCTAATGGCTGTGTATAACCTCCCGATGCACAAACGGGAAGCGGTCTGTTCATATAACTGAATGCAACTGCAAAAACAACCATCACAGCAGTTTCTCTGAAATCTTTCATTACCTTTTTTAACTTGTTCAATACTTTCTTCATCATCATAATTTCTCCTTCTCTTACATTTTTTCTTTAATATCTGCCAGCCTGTCGGCAAAACTACTGATTTCCTTCAAATCCATATCAGGACTGAAATAGGTCGTAAGTTCCTCATAATGGATGTTACATTGAATCAATCTATCCAGTGCTTTAATCTTTATAACCGGGAACCCGGCATTGCGTAGCTTTTGGACTACTTGTATTTTTTCATCATCATAATTATCATAATTCAAAGTGTTTTCTGTTTTTTCTTTCCAGTAACGCTCTGTCTGACGCTGCAAATCTTTTTTGAATTCTTTTGTAGTTGCATCATTATAGATTAATTCCCTATTATTTCTATCTAAGACAGCCATATTGTCTATATCATCTAATGACAGCTTCACTACTTTAACGCCCTCATCCTCACACTGCTTCAGAAAAGCCTCAGCAGCACTTCCAATAAGAAGTTCCGGTTGCTGCTCACATGGTGAACGTGTATGATCAATCTTTTTTACAATTCCCATATCATCATTTCTTACCATGCGGTATGGCTTTTTCCTTGTAAGTAACGGCAAAAGCGGTGAATTCTGAAACTGACATTTTGATACCCACAATGGATTCGTTCCTTTGATAATCATTGCACACGGACCGTCTTTATTCATGCCATACATATCTTCCGCAGAAAATAGTGGTTTGTTCATCACATCTTCATTTTCTGAAAAACTTGGCATACTACCTCGTGACAATCCTGTTGTCTGTTTATGAATGGTCATGGTACCAAAGGCTTTTGAAAGATACTCGCAGCTATCCTGATCAGGAGCACCAAGAATATCTATAATAGACATATTTCCTATTAAATCCTTGTCCATGTCAAACTTCGGGAACTTCCGTTTAAGCTGAATCAGGTTCTGTATAATAACTACTGCGCTCATACCTCTGGAACGCATGGTAGATAACTTCTCTACAAAGCTATCCGGCAATGTAATATTTGCAAACTCGTCCATCAAAAAAGTCAGATGTTCCGGAAGAGTATCATGTAGTTTTTCATCCACCGTCGTCAAATGGTATAATTCATCAAAGAACATGGAATAGACCATTGAGGTAATCCAGTCATAATACCGCTTATCCTCTGATGTAACAATAAACAATACTCGTTTCCCGGTAGGGGAATTTTTTGTTTTCTTACAATAGCCAAAAGAATTTTTTATATCTATTTCATCCTCAGAAAGAAGTTTTTTTACACATTGCAATTTCATATACCGGCAATGTGCATCCAATGATGCAACAATAGATGAGGTTGTTTCCTGGGCGCCACTGTAAAACTTTCTTATATCCACCAGCCCCTTCAAATTGTCTTTCTGAGGCTGAGGTCTGCCATTCTTATCCAGCGTATAAATACCTTTTAGCCATCCTTCATTTGCTCTTTCAAATCGGTTTAAAATGCCATTTGGATCAGAGTTATCAATGCCGCCGGTTTGTTCATTTGCTTTTACGACGGTACTCTCAAGCAAATCTACAAAATGTTCCCAGTCCTTTTCCTCCGGTGAATAGGTATAATGCATTAGGTAGAACAAGCAGGTACATAATGTTTCTGCTGACTGTTCAAAGAAAGCATCCCCACCGTTATCTGCATCTGGATCCTTTGTTGCCTTAAACAAAATTTGTGTCAATGATAAAATGTCCGATTCATTTCTCAGATACCGAAAAGGATTGAAATGAATACTGTGTTCCATGGATTCTTCGGATTCAATATTTAGTACCAGGTCTTCATACCCGTTATCCTTAAAAAATTGTCCGGTCTGTTTACTTAATTCACCTTTTGGATCAGTAACAAGAAAGTTTCCGCAAAGCTGCGATAATATTGGTCTTGCCAATCGGAAAGATTTACCCGTTCCAGGCGGTCCTACTACCAGAATATTCAAATTTGATGTTAGTTTATTGTCAATATTTACATATACCCCCTCTGCGAGCCAGTAATTATGTGTATTTACAATTACCGGTTGTTTAGGTTTTGCCTGGCTTCCAAAATTAACTATTACCTCATTACGTTTATCATGATTTGCGTATGCTTTTGAAAAGGCATGTACATCGCCCCAATGTGCATCACCATGTTCTCGCCCCCTGAAAGGATGTTGTATCGCCGTAATATAATACAAATATCCTAATGTCCAGATACACTCTCCAACACAGATAAACGCCGGTGTCGCCCGTGTAAAACCTACAAGGAAATGTCCCTGCTCAATGATAAAAATCACAAAAGTATTTACCCATTTTGAAAAGCCACAATCCGGTGTCCATGCTGCTCCAAACAGTGTCATCAAATAAAAGATAACTGCAAATCCGACAATATATGTAATCAGTCTTGATTGTATCGTAGGCTGCTCGTTCATAACTACTGCACGTGTTCTTGCCATGTTCTTACCTCTTTGCTGGCAAATTCGTCTTCATAGGTAAAGCACCTGCTTGAGCTGCCTCAAGTAATGACGATTTTCCTGCTCCACGTTGTGATGAAAAGATAATATCCGGAGTTTCGGTCATTCCCTGTTGTACTGAGGAAATTACTTTCTGTGCACGCATAGCTGAAATTTGCTTTTCTCCCCCATCTCTGTCTTTTACCGTTACCATAGATTCTTTTCCAAGTTCCAATGTATACATCCCATCATCCTTCGCTTTTGGAATCACACCTTCAAACTGGAACAGGGAATCTCCGACCTGCACAGATATCTTTCCATCACGTTGAATCATCTGTTCCGCAGATATTGAAATATTTATTTTGTTTTCATCAATTCCTGCAGAGGACAATTCTTTCATTTTATCTCCTATTGCCGATATGATATTTTTCTGTGCCTCTGCAGAACTAAAACCCAATTCATAGCTCTCTGCCAGTTTTTCCTCAGATGCTATTGGAGTGTTGTTATAATACTTCTCATATATTTGTAAACTTTTCTCAGAATCAAACATCCGGCATGGTGTATCCAATAATATACCTGCCTTATCGAGCATCTGCGGTAAGGTTTGTGTATTCCATTCTGCTTTTGTCATTCCTTTATCAGAGAATTCATATAATTCTCCTTTTTCTGTTTTGAAGGAATATATGGAATAAACAACATCATTTTCCACCTCAAATTTACGGGTAACAGTAACTCCCATCTCCGGAGAATAAAAACGGACTTCCGAATCCGGCATTGCTGCTTTTGACCTGATTGGCTGCATACATTCTTTCGCCGTCACTTTCGGCCCCATTTCTACACCCTTTGCAAATTCTGCCATAGCCTTTTCCGGGTCCTTTTCAAACTCTGTTCCTGCTGCAGTAGCAAGATAATCCTGAAATGACATAATTCCACCATTTTCAGCCATCGATTTCTTCTCTTCGAGAATATTCATCAATTCATCCCGTGCCTGCTCCAGGTTTTCAATCCTGGTTCGGACAGAATTACGTTCTCCTGCATCCACATGGAGAAGCTTTTCCTTCAATTCAGATATTTCCTCATTATAGGAATCCAGTATTTTTTGTGATTCTGAAATATCCTTATGAAGACTTGCCTGCACTATTGCTGAAAACATCGCCATATCCTGCGGCGGCAGGCAAATAGGTACCTTCCCATCACAACCGTCAAAATCTGTTGCCCTTGTCCAGCGTAATCCCTGTTTTGCAGCTGCGCTCAATACAGTCTGCAGATTCTTTTCATCCACCTGTATTACCTGCGGAGGACCATCCTTACTTAGTTTCCAAATGTCTCGCATATCATGTTTCTCTCCACCATGCTCAGTCTTACGCTCTGCCGCATTCTGCAGCAATGCTTTAATAGCCTGGGCAAGCCAGGAAATCACTTTAACAGAGCCTTTAATGACCATAGTTGTTCCTTCAATCTCCATCTGACATACCTGTGCAATTTCGTCTGCCATCTTCCTTTACCTCCATACAAAATATTCCTGCATATTCATTTTACGATATTGCTTTTCTTAAATCTGTTGCATGAAAACTATATAATTCAAAAAAACAGATACAAAAAACAAAAAATCATATATATCTGCTATACCCAACAATATTTGCCGTCCGGACATCACAATATACAACTCCTGATGATCGTCCCCTTGCTTCTACCATTTTCCCATCCCCTACGTATATGGCTACATGGTATATGCCTAAATATCTTCCATTATCACGCCCTCCATAGAAAATCAAATCTCCAGGCTGCAAATCACCATATGCAATAAAACCACTTTCTGCTGCTTCACGGCATATTTCCGCAGCTGAATAGACACCACTGTTTGAAATGTCTATGCCTATCTCCCTATAAGTGCGATAAGCAAGCGAACTACAGTCAAATATATCTACCGTTGTATTCCAGTGCTGTGCCTGATCATACGCACATCCCACTTTAGATAATGCATAACGAAGAACACCTTCTGTTAAATAATTCATCGTATCCGGAAAGTTCAAATACTGACTTTCTATAATGTTATTGATTTCCTCATCATCCAGGAATGAATACACATATCCGTCACCATCCGGGATATTCGTTGAATCCGTAAATACAGACATAAAAGTTGTCATAATCGCAATTACAATCACGACTACCATAATAAGCGGTGTTGCCATTGTCAAAATATGTAATAAGCCACCGATAATTGCTGACGCAGCTTTTAGCAATAATCCCCGCATCTTATTTACAATAAAATTTTTTATTCCGCTTATGGCTGCTTTTATCATTCCACCACTGCCATCTTTAAGCAGATTTCCGGTAGAATTCATATCTCCTACTGAATTTTGCAGTTCTTTTTTTGCCCTAAGCATATTTGATACTGCCGCCATTGCAGCAGCCCTTTTTGTAGCCTTACTTTCCGCTTTCTTTGCTGTCCTCTGTTCTGATTTCTTTAATTCCAGTTTTTCCTTATTTGACAGTTTTTCAGTTCCTGTATTTGCTTTATCAGATTCCTTGTTGAAATAAGAGTCTACTGATTTTTTCTCTTTATTATCACCTGCATTAACGGTTGTCTTTGAAAACTTTTCTTCTTTTCCTGTCTCAGAAACACTTACAGCAGTTTCCACATCACTTTGTTTTCCGTTGGACTCGCTCTTTTTATCAAATACTGATTCATTATTGAAACCAGAAACATTATTTCCACTTTTTTGTCCCCCTTCCTTTAATTGAAGTGCAGTTACAATACCCTGTCTGGTTTGATCCGTCATGACTCCTGCCGGAACAGCAGTAAGATTTTCTCTTTCAAACATGCTCAAATCTTTTTCTTTAAAAGCATTAAAATATTTATCCAGAAATCTTTCATTCTTATCTGTAAATTCAGCACTTGATTCTGAAAATCCAAGAGTATCGGAACTATTCTGCTGCTCTTTTCGGACAAACTGCTGTAATTGCCTTACCTCATCTTTTTTCTCAATCTGAATATCTCTGAGACGTTTCTTTTTTTCCTGGATTTTTTCATGCAGCACAATTGTAGCGAGAATTGCTTTATCGTCAATTGTAGATGCAGCCGCTTCATTCTCTTCTGGCTTTACAGCTTCAAAAGCTCTTCCACCTGTATCCATAAAATGCTCAGTCTTTGCCTTAAAAGTCTGCTTATCCGTCCGATTTTTAAATGAGTTCAGCTGTACTTTTCCCTTGCCGAAATTACCATTCTCTTGACGCTGTGTCGTAAAAGATGCTCCACCTCCAGTATCCGTATACGATGAAAAAGTTGTATTCTCTGCATTTCTGCTATTAAAGCTTGCAGATGATGCTTCTTTTTCTGTATGAGTTGACTCCGAATCTCCAATATGCTTCTGATGTTCCCATGCAGAAATCCCCTGCATTTGTTTCTTAAATGTTTTTTCTGCATTTTCAGCTGATGTATTATCTGCAATACCGGATTCAGGTGTCTCTTTTCTTAAAAAATCTGTATGAAAACTTTCCGAACTGGCGGCAGAAGTATATTGTGTCATAAGATTTTCTGTTTTACCCAGCTCAAAAGTTGGTCTTCTTTTTTCGGAAAAAGAATCCATATCATTTACGAACTCTTTCTTTGCTTTTTCATTGAATCCCATGAATTCATCACCGTCTTTCTTGCTGCTTCCCCTATGAATTAACTCCGTCCGTATTTACAATTTGATATATCCGGCTCTCCTTATTCATCCGGAAATCAAAAGGCACTGTTATACTTCCCATCTTCAGGAGTCCGGTACCGGATGCTGCTCCTTCTACATAGTTGAACATAGCCGGACTTATCTGCGGTAAAAATCGCATCAAAATATCACGATCAATGGTGGACTGGTTTAAAAGTGCAAAATATTCCGTATTTGAAAGAATGGCCGCAATATTTTCACTCTGTGCTGAATTGTTAAGCAAATCCGTCATATTCTGCGTTATACCAGTTAATACACCATGATTTTTACGAATTTCCTTCCACAGTTTAATGATAAACTTAGCCACACTATCAATTCCAAGAAGCTCATGAAATTCATCTATATAGAGATGCGTCCAAAAGCCATTTTTAAAATTAACTTTTGTTTTATCACGAATAATTTCAAGCATTACAAGCATGGAGGTTACTCTCAGATTCTCTTTAATGCTGCTTAAATCAAATACAAGAAACTTTTTATTCAAATCAATATTAGTTCGATGGTTAAACAAATTCAGAGAACCATTTACAAAAATCTGCATATGGGCCGCCAGCTTATTTGCAACAGGCAGGTTCTTGTCCTTTAAATGCTGATATACATCCTGTAAAGTAGGTGAATATTCTCTTACCTGCTCCTGTGGTGACAGGTCAGAATACACCGGCAAGTTATTTTGCTTTGATTTCATATAATCCGGAACAGCATATTCATTAATTTCCTGTTCACTGTTATTAATGCGTTTTCTCCACGCATAATTTTCTGAATATACAGCTTCAATGACCTCCCCAAGAACGCCTTGTTCTTCTGCATCAATATCTCTTCTCATACAACTTGAAAGCAGATTAAAGATAAAATCCGTTTTATCTGCAATAATTTCCTGTAAGTCCGAATAACCGACTCCGGTAAAATCTACATCCATTGGATTCACATAAACTTCCTTTTGGGAATCAAAAGAAATTACTGTACCATTTACTACCGATGCCAGCGGTCTATACTCGTTTTGCGGATCTATGATAATAACCTGGTCTTCCGGATATAATGCACAGTTACTGATAATATCCGACTTTGCAAAAACAGATTTTCCGGATCCGGACTTTCCAAGAATCAAACCATTATAATTCTGCAGTAATTTTCTATTACCAAAAATTCCATTTTGCGATAGCTGGTTGATTCCATAATAAATTCCGTTCTCATCATTCAGCTCCTGCGTCTTATATGGCATAAACATGGCAAGACAAGGTGCACTGAAGTTACATACCCTTTTATATTCCTGGACTCCAAACATAAAAGCTGTATTAAGAGCTTCTCTCTGCATATGAAAACAAACATCTACCGTTACAGATTTTATTGATGCAGTTGACTTGATTTTATCTGTCAGCTTTGTCAGATTCTCCATATTCTCAGCCATAAACATAATCAATATTGTTGTATTAAAATAATGATCATCGCCATCATCTACAGCACGTGCATAATTCACAAGTGCTTTTCTCTCATCAAGTAATTTATCACTGGCATCAGAGAGAAAGTCATTATTATTTCTATTACGTTGCTTTTCGTTTTCAATCTGCATACCAACAGAAGAATGCTTCCTTGATATCTCTGTTTTCAAGCCTGTTAAATCAAGCAGCTCATTACATACACTGACATAACTCGTACAGTTAATTTTTGATATTTCCGAAATAATATCTGACTCAAGTGCCTTTGGATAATCAGATATATACATGACACGCCCATAAAAACCATTCATAATAAAATAGTCGTTGTAAAAAACTGCTGTTCCCGGAGAAACCGTATCAAGCCAGGATACATGATTATCTCTCTCCCTTATGTAATCAAATTTATAATTTGTCCTAGTGCCGGAATGCGTAAAGTTATACCATACCTGCATCCTGCGATTAACATCCAAAGGCTGGATTTCCGAACCTGCCATTCCATTTATGCCAATCTGAATAAAGGCACTCCTTAATGTTGCTTCAATAGAAGCAAAATTACTTCTCGCTTCTCTCCAGTCATCACTCTGAATTGTCAGTGTCAGATATATCGTCTGATATAGGCCCTGTTTTGCATCAGATAGCTTATCCTTGATAATGATATTAAAATCCTCTCTCAGCTCGTCCAGATCATCTCCATGCATTTTGTAAAGGATTCTTCGATTAAAGCTGTCCTCATCTACATATTCATTAGCGATTGTATACATAAAGCGGCACGGCATACTGTTTAATACACGGCTAAAGTTAATAATCAGCTGTTTCTGTTCCTGATCTGTTACACCGGCAAAATTAATATCTGTTAAAATAAAACATTTAGAATATTTTCCATTTCCGAGATCAAATATTCCTGTTTCATCAATAGCTCTGACCGGAAATAACTCCTGTGTAGAAACCGGCTTTACATGCAATGGTTCATCATATTGTTTTGTTTTTCCATATTTTGAAATTGTAATTGGCATCTTATTTTCTCCTTTATCCAAATAATTTAGAAATAATATCTATATTTACATTTCTGCAGCAATGCATATCAAACAAGCCAAATGTAGATATACTGTCTACTACTTTCTGTTCAGAACCATTACACGATGAAGCCACTAAAGCATTATCTGCAAAATACTTTTTCACAACAGCATCATACATTTTTCTTTCCATTTCGCTGTCGCATAAATAAGTAAACATAAATGAAAAATTCAGCAACGGATTTCCCTTTCCTACTTCGCCGGAATTTCCATAAGAATCTTCTATCATCCGTTCATAATACGAAGCATATTCATGATCCACAACCTGAAAATCTATGCTACTTAGATAGGTATTTCCAAGTCTCTTCAAAGTGTTCAATGGCTGTTCCATTTTATCCGGAAACTGTATACCAATATATGACTTACCAAGCTTTCCGGATTGAGGAATGATGTATCCAGCTTCCTGTTCTTTAATCATCTGGAAATAATTTTTCTTTAAATGTGCTGATTTTTTTAAGATGGATTTAGAAGATACTTTTTTCATTTGTCCGTTATAATTCATGTAAATAAACATGAATACATCACCAATCCCACAAACCAGGAAAGATAATTTAAACTTAGAGTCCATTAAAGACATAAGGGATTTATCAAAAGCGTCTATTTCTTCTGCAACATCCGCATAGGAGTTTCCCTCAAAAAATACAGATAAGAAAATAATAGGAGAAGGACTATTGGCATACGAAAATGTAGAAATACGCATCCGGGACTTTGATAAACGACATAGCTCTCCTATAAGAATCTTCTTCCGTGTTTCTGTCAGTTCTACCCCTTTCAGACTGTATATTTTCATATACTTTTTACCAGTAAGTGAAAATATATTTTTATCAGGTTGTACTGCAAGAATACCGAGTTGCTCCTGATTCTTCTTAGGCAACACAATCATGGAAGCATTCAGTTTACGTTCCCTGATAATCTCTTCCTTTGTTTTTTTCTGTGATCTTGACACGCCTTCTGATGTTGCCTTGTTTACATTATCCTTATTCATGTGCTTTTCCCTCCTTGCAGTAAACCTCTTTATAAATCAGTTTTTTCTCTTTATAATCCCATGCTTTAATTTCCAGAATTTCATCAATGGAAAATCTTGACATATGTATTAGACACATGGGTACACTGGCCAACATTTCTTCTAATGTTTCAACCGTATAATCTGATATATATCTGGCACACTGTGCCAAACGCCGAACGGAACCTCTGGCATCATTACTATGAATTGTTCCAAAAAATCTTGCACCGGTACTCATCGCAGTTGTAAACACATATAACGCTTCGCCTCCCTTAATCTCTCCGATCACAAAATTATCAATATCTTGCAACAGACCAAGTCGAAGTTCATCTTCTAGAGAAATTTCCGTTTTTTCACCTTCCCGGATAATTTTCATAGTATGCTCGAATTGCATCTGTGGATGATCTGAATACAATTCATCAGACTCCTGAGATACCAGACCAGATTCTGTGTATGGTATTAAATCAATCATGTTATTAAGCAACGTCGATTTTCCAGAGCCACCACGTCCAGAGATTAGAAATCCATATCCGGAAACAACTCTGTCTTTCAAATAAGCTATCATCTCATCATCAAGCATCCGGTTATCTTTTAAATAATCCCATGACAGTTTTGTCTTTGGTATCTTACGAATATGAATATTATTTATATCAGTTGAAGTTGCACAATTCAGCTGAATATCAATTCTTAAGTAGAAATTTTCTACACCCTTACGATCCGTGCACTGTTGTAAAGCAGCTTCATCAAATCTCTGTAAGCGATGGATACGCAATATTCGGTCAAACCAACGATTATAATCATCTTCATTTTCAAAGGATAAATTTGTTAAATACCGGTCCCCATTTGCTTTGCATGTTATCTGATTCCAATTAAGTACTTTAATATCCGATACATCTTTTGCCTTAATCAAGGGAGTCAATACATAATAACCAAATACACAGTCACGGAATAAATCTAAAAGGATTTCCTTTCCCTGTTCATTAATGTTTTTATAGGAATGCAGGAAATCCTTTGCCTTATTCATCAGCATAATAAAATCCTGTTCTGTGCCCTGAATACACTTTGTAATAAGTGCAGGATTTAGATCCACTACATTTGCTTTAAGCTGTAAAAATATAGCATGTAAGTCTTTATGTTTATAAAGGGAATTCACTTTATAAATCTTGGATTGATAATAATAATCCTCATTCTGCAGGTTACCTTTATCATAATTCAATTTATTCATGACTAATCCATACCTCCTTTCAAACCAAGTGCTACTGCAAGAAGAGCATCCTCTTCACTTTTCATATTATTTTCATATGAATTATCATTTGGTGCCACAATGGCACGATGTTGATTCAATGCCAGTTTTTTCAATTCTATATCACTATAAATAAAGTCCGTATTTCCACTGATGCATCGAATAAGTGTGTTTCGGATAAATGCTGTAGCAGGAGCACACTGATGATGAAGACATTGAATAATTTCCCGATCCAACTCTTCATTAAGTACCAGGTAAAAAGCTAAAGACCTCTGCACATAATTTACATCTTTTTGCATCTTAATCTTGAATTCATGTCCTGTTATTTGTGCCTGCAATGCCTGTTTTGCTAATCCTGGCATATAGATACCAGGATTGAACCGAAGGGCTACCAGTTCCGGCTCACGGGCATACCTAAGACATACCTTTATTCTCATAAAATCTCCTTATCATGCTACTTCGTGCCATAATGGCACAAAGCATAACAATATCATCTGATTGTGTTCTTTTTTGTTTCCACAGAAGAATAGCTTCTTGCCTCTTCCAATGAATCAAAAGCATACATTTCATCCGAAAAGCCATATTTCTGGCTAAGAGCTGTTATAGTGTTGTATCCACTCTGATTACGATTTCTAAAGCTTGGAATTGTAAATTCTTCCTGAAGGACTCCCTCCAAATCTGATACCTTTAAACGAATTCCGGTTTTATCAGAAAACACAATCCCCATATAAGATGGATTTTCAGCATTTGCTATCACATACACTCCAGTTTTTTCTCCTACAGAGAGTAGATTGATTGCCTGCGTAACAGAATAAGTTTTTCTATGATATTCTCTTTCTACACTTTGTGCCATTGTGGCACGAAGTTCACTCGTTGCCATCTTTCCATTAGAATTACGACACCCCGCACTATATTCTCTTGCCAACGTAATATTCTTAAAGGATTCACAGTTTTTCAGGTTATACTCTGTTTCCAATTTGGAAACAAATTTCTTCAATTCTGTAGTTCCATCTGAAAGATTATGTTTCTCCAGTACCTCTCCATACCTAGATAATAAAGAAACACTGATATTCTCCTGTGTTCTTCCCTGGCTATCTACATAAGGATTTTTCACTATACGGATCATAACATTGGGATTGTTTTCTGATACTAAATATTGGATTCCTGTATCAAATACTCCCTTTCGGATTTCGTTTTTCATATCATCAATTCCCAACGTTTCCCATAATCCTCTATCTTGTGATACGCAATATCCTCTGGTTTCTGCATACTTCTTCAGTTCACGGTATTCCTGTGATAATTCCTGAATCTGTGCATTCAAAAGCATATATTGTTGTTCATATGCTTCTGCAAACTCTGCAACATCAGAAACAGACTTGTTATACCCCTTTTTCAATCTTCTGGTCAGCTCTCTATATTCTTCATATTCATTTCTATACTCTGTTCTCCCCTCATGCTCATATAAGTAGGATTTTCTTTCAATTTTCTGCATTCTCTGATAGATATCCATCACCGGCTTATATGAATGAATATATTTTTTTAACTTTTTCTTTTCATCTGCACAATCTTTTTTTAATTCTAAAATACCTTTTAATGCTGTCTCTACCGTGCCATCCTGTGAATAAGCCTTAATATATTTATTGGCTCTTACTGTCATATTCAGGTTGTCGGCAATTTCTTTCATCTGCCAACTCGTGGCCGTATGCCTTCTCCAAGGGTTAATTCCGGATTTCAGCTGGCTTATTGACATCCGGCGTTCTTCAACAGACATATCCCGATACTTTTTCATTACCGTGAATGCAGGATCATATATATCAGCACTTGAAAATTTTTCACTTTGTGCCACCATGGCACGAAGCGCATCCGATTCCGGTAATTTTTCAAATGCAAGTTTACGGCTCATAATTCTGTCTATAATTGCTTGTTTTGTATAATTATCACCAAGCTGATATGTCCTCACCGCTTTCTCCATATCCTTATTTTTTACAGAAATATGCTTTCCGCAATTTACCTGAAAGCCTCCTAACTTCATATTTTCTATGAATTCATCAAAAGAATCTGCTCCTTCAATAGCTAAATCTATTGACTTACGCAAATTCATCTTTAATGCCACGTAATCTGTAATATTATTCTTTCGAGGTTTATCCCATTCCAGATTAGGTGTAAAACCATACTTTTTGGCAAATTCATTAATACATGGATGCAACACATCATTGATAAAATTTTTCGGTTGATGTATCTTTTTTCCATCCAATCCTACAGAATTCACAACAAAATGAATATGAAGATTGTCCGTGTTCGTATGAACCGCAAAAATTGCCTGATGATTAGGAAACACTTTTCGCATAACTTCTGCACACATTGCCATAAGTTCTCCGGCATGTTCCTTCCCGGATTCTTCAACAGGTAATGAAATAATGCCATGTAAAGCTGCTCTTCCGCCTAGTTTTCCATAAAACTTTTTTACATCCATCATTTCTTTTACAGCACCGGTTACATCTGCAGATACAAGATTTTGGACTGCAACATAAGCACCATCTATTGTTTTCACATCATTCTCAATGTATTGACATTCCCGACCAAGTTGTTTTTCATTAAAATGTTCCTGTGTTTCACTTGCCAATATAGCCTCTGTTTTTTCTTCATCCAAAATATAATTAATACTGTCGCCAAGCTGCAAATTGCTTCCTTTCTTCTGTGTGGCTGATATATTCCATACTTTACATACAATTCCTTCACTCATTTTTTCTTATCCGTTTCTGTGTCATATAACTTCGTGTCATAATGGCACGAAGTTATATGACACCAAAATTTATGTCAGTTTTTTCAAATGCTCCAGAATTATGTCCAAGCGTTCAAGCAGTACCATTTTATCCGCATCATTTATACCTTTTATTAAAATAACTTCTTTGATCAGCGTATTGGTATCTGCTATTTCCTTGATTATGTCCTTGTACTTTATGAATCCTGGCACTCTCTTTTCATGCTCTGCAATCAGAAGTCGGATATAGGCTGATTTGTTCATACCAGCTGCCTCTCTTCCTGCTTCAAAGCAATTAACATCTTCTTCTGACATGGAAATCATAAATCTCTTTCTTTCCATATACTAAAATGCCTCCTTATCAAATCCGGAAAAATCATCGTTCTCATCTTCTTCATATTCACTCTGATCCGATTCATCATCGTTTAGTGTATCATTCAACATATTTTCCCATGCCTGATCAAAACTTCCTGCCGTTTCGGAATTATTTTCATTTTCTTGTGTTTCTGATGCAGTGCCTCATACACTTTTTCAAATTGCTTTGCCAATTCCTGTATTTTTTCATAAGGAAAAAGCTGAAATACTTCGTCCGCACCATTTACAAGTGCATGAATTGTCCATTCCCCTTTTATTAATTCTTCTGCCAATTCCTGCTTTAGATTGTATTCCAAACCTTTATGTGCTTTAGAAACATAAGCCTCTATAATTTCTTTGTTAAAAGATTCTTTGGGTTGTTCCAGAAGTTGGATTACTGTTCTAGCATCCAAGCCTAATTCAGAAGCTCCATTCAACGTTTTCATATATTCCTTTGTCATTCCCGGAGTAAGCAGCATATACTTAATATATTTTTCTTCATTGCTGCTCTGCGCATCATTTATCAATTTTGCAATCTCTTCACGCCGTTTACGATCAATCGCATCGGCCTTCTCTTCCGGGGTCAAATTGTCGGAACAGATGCTTTTTCTTTCCCTCAATATCCTGTTTAAAAAGGGAATTGTATTTTTCACAACCTTCTTACCAGCATTTTCCTTATTCAGTTCATTATGCAATTCAGTGAACCAGGATGGTCGTTGAAAATTATAAATGCCTGGACAAATTGCAAGTGAACTTTCTTCCACCCATGTTTTTTTGTCAGAAGCAGTTTCTATCTTTCTTCCTTTACCATCAGCTGCATATACTGAATTAATTTGTATATCCTCATGTAATAGCCTACTAATAAACTGCATTAATGACTTTGTACTGTCTGCATACATACTTCCGCTTTCTTTCAGATTCTGTAAGTCTGCATTTAATGATGCCAGCTCACGCTGGCAATCTTCATAATCAAATCGTTGTGAATGGAAATCTCTTTCCAAGCAATTGTATTTATCTTTTAGAGTTTCATATAAATACTTATATGATTGCTTATCCAGTTCGACTTCTGACGCATCGCATATCAGCTTTCCCGGTATATATTTTTGTACAAGTGTTCTTACTCTTTCACAACTAAAAATTCCTGGTAGAAAATCTATCAGGAAATCATGCAATACAGTTCCCAGCGCATCAAAATCCATTGCATAACAATTTTTTCTTTTTTCAATCAGGAATGGTTCCAGTTCCTCAATCGTCACCTTTTTCTGTGGTATATCACTTTGTGCCATTATGACACTAAGTGAATCCAGACAATCCAACAATTCCTGCCGAGATATTTCTGCACCACCCACATATTCATAGACTTTTCTGTATTGTATAAATTTCGCTATTAATAATTCTGTTCTGTTTGGCATATACTTTTTCTCCTGCACATACTTTCCACCATAAGAAAAGTATACGGCCTGTTTCATACGACACTGTTAGAGTACAACCTAACACTTGCAAATAAATATTGACTTATTATCAAGAATTAAAAGGTACAAATATGGAAACTTAACTAAATAGAAAAGGATTGATTAGAAACTATTATTTGAGTTACTTTAGATTCTCCCCAAAACACCCGAATTTTTCACAAAATTCGGTAACAGGATACGCATAAATGTATACCTCCCGCTCCGCTCCGGCATCCTTTTATGCCAACCGAACCGCCAGGCGGATTCGCAGCAAGGGGAAGTTCCCCTAACACCCCACAGATATTCTACAAATAAAGAAAAAATGACAAAAAAAGAAGCTATTCATTATCTGAATAACTTCCAATTACAACTACTTATTCTCGTTGTTCAATTTAGTACTATTACCACTATCTGCTTTTTCTGCGCCTTCCTGAAGAAGCTGCTGCTGATTCCGGATCAGGTACATCCTTCAGCATATTTGATGTCTTTTCAAACTGAATATTAAACTGCTTCATGCGTTCTATTTCCAGTTTCATGAGATGTTCAATCATTGTCTTTAGCCCTTCAATATTACAATCCGCTAATAAATTCATATACTGCGTCCTTTCTTCCTTTGGAATCACAAAAGGCGCATATCCCTCAGCCAAAGCTATTTTATTCATCAGGACACGACCAGAACGACCATTCCCATCTCCAAACGGATGTATTCTCTCATAACGGATATGAAAATCTGCCAGGTCATATAAAAAATCTTCTGATTTAAAGGATGTATAAATCAGTTCATTTATTAGCCTTGGAACATCCGCTGCTGCTGGCGGAATATGTTCTGCTCCTAATATAAATACCGGAGCTGTTCTGAAGGAGCTAATCTCATTTATATTTCTGTTAATAATTTTTCCAATATCAATTAAATAGGAGGCTGTTATATCCTCATCCAGATGATTGAAAATATAATCCATTGCATACTTCAAGTTGATGGCCTCGTATAATTCTCTCGGTTTCACATTCGTAAGCAGCTCATCAGAAGAACAATTAAAAATAATCTGATAAGTTTCATAATATGAAAGAGTACTTCCCTCAATCGCATTTGAATGGTAAACGCTCCTGGTTATATAGTCTTCAAAATATTCATTGTTCCGTCTTATCATATCTATTAATGTCTTATTCTTAATTCCCATTTTCTACCTCTTTTCCAACTTAGTGCCACGATGGCACGAAGTTGCATTTCATTGCTTTTAATTATACTACATCATACTAATTCAGTACATTCCAGTTTTCATCCATAACTACCATAGCATGGGATTTCATCAGATTTTTCATGGAAGATGCAATATAATCTTTACTCCCCTGCAGTGGCATATACAAATATTCTAAAATGTCATTACCACCTTCATCCTTCCGAATTGTTACCTGCAGGTAACAGTTTCCGTTAGCATCAGCATTAATCATATAACCGTCTTTGCAATCCTGCGGAATATTATTGTCATACACTGTAAACAAAACACTATTTGCAGCAATATACTCGTAACCGTAAATATTAACCGCATGAGCACCGCCACCACGCATATACAAATATACATCCAAAATCTTCCCCTGATCAAGCAGATCGGTCATACGATTAAGAAGAGAGGCATCATAGTATTCTCCAGTGGTCTTTTCATATGCATTCATATTAATTCTGTCATTGGCTTCTGTCCAATAACAACCAATCATATTTACAAATTCCTGCTCACCTTCCGTAAGATTCACGCTGAGATAATCCCCATTTTCTGAATGCTCCGTAACAAATTCAATGTCCTTATAATCTATAAGCCCCGGATTCGATAATGTTGCATTCTCATTGTCTGTTGATAAATCCCACTGAATCTGTTCATAGGTTCCATTTATGTTACAGTTATATGTTCCACTGGAAGGGAACCTGCCGGTATTATACAGATAAGAGGTTAAATGTGTTATGCCTGCGCAATTTCCACCTGTTCCAATATAGGAACGGAAATTCTGAAAGGGTAACTCATCTTCATATTTATCAAAACCTGTTCCCTTTGCCTTAAACTCGTTCGTCGTACTGCTTCCACCTGCTAATTCATAGGTATTCTCATAAGTATCATAGCAAAATACAGCATATCTAAAAAAATACTCATACCATGCTACATGTTCACCCTTTTTATATGTTTTAAATAATTTTAAAAATTTGTCAAAAAAGTTTCTTTTTTTCTCCATCTCCCTTGACGATATTGCTTTAAAACGTATATCTTCAGATTCCTTTGTAAAAATTGTTGGAATTGCTTGCTCTGCCTCCACTTTAAAAAGGGACGTGTTATCTTTATCAAAACATTCTGTATAATATATTGTTATTTTTCCACCCAAAAGAACCCCCCATGGTGATCCATATATTAACGCTTCCCCTTTGTCTTTATTGTTCATACTGGTGGAAACTGCAGCATCATCCTGGTTAAAAATCCCATTGATAAAATTCTTTATTTTAAATCCCTGCTTTTCTGTCAGGAAAATCAGATATTCACTTCCATGTTCAAACTCATAATCCAGAGTGGCATTATCACCCTCTAATTTATAACTACATTTTTTAAAGCTATTTTCCCCCGGAATGACAAAAGGACCATTTGTAATATAAATTTCAAAATCATTTATATCATTTTCAGTCAGCTGATCATGCACATTAATTTTTACTATGCCGCCATAGTTATACAAGTCATATCCCTTATATACCTTACCTACCTCAAAGCTGCTCAAATCGTAAGCAAATGTGCAATCTGTTACCACTGCATTAAAATCTATTGGAGAAGATGCTGTAAGCTGCACCTCTTCGCATTCCAGATAAGGAAATGCTATCTCTTCTGTATATTCCTTGTAAGTATAAGGATCAAGACCATTCTGAACCTTATAGGCATCTGTATAAAGATCTCCAGCAGAGGACGCTTTTAATGGGTCTGTGCCATATATCTCAATTTCTTCTTTGTCTGTCAGACCATCATAATCAGAATCAGAACCATCCTGGCGCTGTAATCCCATTGTATATTTATCATACACAGACAATCCCTCAATATCCGAAGGCACATCCTTTTGCGTTTTCATATATTCATCAAAAGAAGTTACTTCCATTCCCATTGGAAACGCTTCTACATATGCTCTCTGGCGTTGATAGTTTTTGACAAAAAGAGCCATATTGCCTACTGCAATAATAATAACCATCTTCCATATAAATTTCTTATTATTCCGATAAAAGTTCTTTGGAAAATTTTGTAGTGTTTCTTTGATTTTCTTTGATTTCTTCATAAGACCTACCTCTCTTCTTAAATAAATTGTATCATTTTATTTTTATTTTGTCAATCTCATTATGAAAGAAAAAGGAATTATGCCACTATTCAGAGCACAATTCCCTCTTCTTCACCCTCTTATCTTCCATGCCTTCTTTTCTGTTGCATAAGAGCTGCCGCTGCCGGTTCTGCACGCTCATCATTTTCTTCTGGTATAGACGCTTTCAATGAATTCTCTTTTTCTGATAAAACATGATGTTCATTCTGCTGATCAGTAAGCTTACTTTTAAGCATTTCGTTGAAATCTTTTCCTCTCTCCGGAACTTCTACTCTGACGCTATAGCCCTGTTCCTTGTACTTTTCGACTAATCCCTGTTTCGTAATGTTCCCCTCTGTATCATGCCGTCCATATAAAGCAATATGAGCTGCCTCATCATTATCCAGGCAAAAAGAAATACTCTTGATATGGGAATAATCCTTTAAAAACTGTACCAGTGGGTTATCCTCCACCATTCCAAGAATCAGTTTATTCGACACATTATCTTTGTACATATCAATGTATGACATACAATCAATAACTGATTCAAATACCTTCAGTTTATCACTCTCTTTATTGACAATATTTACGCCATAATTTTTGTTGTTTCCAGGAACATCCATTTTGAATGATTTTCCATAAATGTCTCCAGTTCCACGCAATCCTGCATATCGAATATTTCCTTCCGGATCCATTCCACAATAGACGATGTTATGATGAACAGAATCTTCGTAAATAAGCCTGCGATGAACAAAATCAGAAACAACCTCCTGTGATACTCCTCTTGTTTGGATCAGATATGCGTACATTCTTCTAAAATTATTATTTTTAGGTGGCAATTCCATGGAAAACCCGTCATTCCTACTTGGAGAATTATTTGCAACCGGTACTGCAGCAACCGCCATTCCTTCTCCTGAAAAATCCAAAAGCCTCTTAATTGCTTCAGGAACTGATGCAGCTCCTCCATACTCCATCATAAAATCAATCTGGGTACCGCCTGTCTTATTTCCCTTCCCACTCCACCGATTCCATGAACGGTCATTATATATTATCAGACTATCCATTTCTTTTAAATGATAATGACTGCCGGCACGTACCGGCGTATAGCCAAGTGCTGATGCAATAGCTGTAAGACTTATATCGAGTGCTTTTTTTCTTTCTTCCGGCGTATAAGATATTGCTTCCACCCCATCCTTTTTAATGTATCTCATAAGACCAAATCACCTCCGCTATCATCATACAGCAGTCGGTAATATGCATTGTTAGACTCCACGCAAACAATGATTGCTTTTTCGTTTTTAATTGTAATATCTCAAATTGATAACTTGTAGATTATTATAGCATTGTAGCAATTTTAGGAAACGTACCCAGCTTGCTTTGTTTTGGATTTCAGATATTTGAAAGTATGAATATCTGAATGCATTCATACTTAAGAGAAATTATTTTAAATACAAAAAGGAATAAGAATGAATTATTCTATCATATATCATTTAAAACATTAGAAAATCAGTGTTTCTAATGCTTTATTTTCAAATAAATATGCAGTAATACTTGAATAATCTTATCCACAATATCTTTATTTCTTGAAAATTACCTCATTCAGTTTATCCCATATACTTGAATATACTACTTCACTATATCCGTAAAACTTGAATAAAAAAATATAAAAACAGCTTCATACTCTCCGCTTTACCTTATATTACTGGTTTACAAAGTGTATGAAGCTTATGATGCTCAAAATTTTTTATGACTTGATATGACAAATAACCCTGAAAAATATCTTCCAGAGTTGTTCTTTCTATGTCTCTATTAAATTTCTCCTGATAACTGTTGTGTTAAAAACTTATTGATCAAGGCCGCATTGAAAGCCAATGATTTTCGCTTTTCTTTTCGTTGTAAAGAAAAGCTGCTACGAATTGCGTTCACAATTAAAGAAGGAAAATCCATATATTCCAGGGCACGCTGCTGTTCTGCCAATCCAGCAACATTATCAATAGATTTTTTATCAGTTTCCGTAAGACTTTTTTGAAAATTCACACGGATAAGCTGTTTTATATTATCTATATAGCCGGCTTTCTCATTAGGAATAATTCCCTTCTTATCCAGACAGCTGCTTCTCTGCATTGTCATTTCATAGTTATATGCCCGATTTCTCTTCCTACTCACAAATAAATACTTCTTTTCCTTTAATTCCTGTAAGTATAACTGCAGTGTCTTTTTCTTAATATGAAAGCGCTTACTGAATTCCTCATAGAAGTGCTTCAAAAGCATATGTTTTCCTTTTGTAAAACGCTGCGAAAATAAATAAAGCAACTGGGAACCGGCTTTCATTCCTATAAATGACGCTCTGCGAAAGTCTTTTCCGGCCACATTAATATAACCCTGGGAAAAATCCTTATCAGCAAAATTATTATTAATCAAATGCACTTTTACATCTGCTGTATTAACCTTTTCATAAAAAATCAGATTCTTTTCTGTCAATGAATGAAGGATATCATAGAACTTTTGAACGGAAATATCTATCGCTGTACAAATATCCTTGTAATACACAGAATGGACGATTCCATAATCGTCCTGGTGTTGTGCAATATATAAAATAAATGCCAATTCGCTTTTACTAACCTGCATATCAATCATTTTGTCAATATATGTATTTTTCAATTTGTACAACGATAAACACACCCCCTTTCCATCTTATATTCGATTCATTTTGACTTCTTATTTCATGATTTTATTTAACGCTTTCCATTCCTCGGCTTGTCTCTTCCACTGCTGATTCTGTAATTGTAACAATTTCAGCTGTTTCTTTATTGTGTTATCTCTTGATTCTGCTGTTCGCTTATTTCTATCAAACTCATTTTCTAGCCCCTCTTTCGTCAGGTCAATATTGTAATAATTTTCTAATTTATTATTTCTGATTTTGCACTTCATTTCGCCCTGGGCTTCTCTGTCCTTGTCGGTAAAGGTTATATATTTATGGTTGTCCTGCCAGTCTACACCATAGCCCCTTGCTTTCATCTGGTCTATGAAGTCCTCTCTGCTTGTGGCTGTTTCTCGGCAGTCCATGACCGCAAGGGCTGTATCTTGCACATAGCTTTTCACTTCTCCCTTTTCGGCTTGCTTCAAGAGGTTGTATGTTTCTTTGTTCCACGCAACAGTTTCTTCCCTTTCCTCTCCGGAGAATGTCTTTCCTTTCTCCGGAACATGAAGCCCCTGTTGCCGGCTCTGCTCATTGCACCGGTCTTTGAGGTCTGCAAGGTCTTTCTTACTCCACTGGAGCTTGTGTCCGTCCTCAAAGTTCACACTATTAACGATAAAGTGGGTGTGTATGTGTCCTCGGTCTATATGGGTGGCAATAAGTACCTCATGCCCTTTCCATGCTTCCGTATCCTTGGCAAGCTCGATTGCGTTTTTATGGGCTTGCTCTGGTGTGATATGCTCGTCCTCATGGTAGCTGTGTACGAAGTGCTTATAGGTTCTGCCCTCGGTCTTATTCCATAATTCTTTGGTTGCCTGCATTTCTTCTATGGCATATTCTGGAGTACAGTTGATACCAGAAACAAGCTTATCCTCTGTTTTTTCATCCTTTGTAACATATTCAATTGCTGTTTTTATACTAGCTTTGCTAGAAACTGCCTTAACAATTGCCATACTTCTCTCACCTCTTTCATGGTGTTAGAAAGCTCTTGCTTATAGTCCACATATCCGTTTTCATTCAGCTTCTTTGCTATCTGCTTCAGATTGTTGCCTTGCCTTTTCAGCTCTGGATATATCTCTTTCAGTCCGTCCAGATTGACAATGTTCGACTGTGTGAGGGCTTCAATGATATATTGCTGTTGGCTCTTTCCAGACTGCTCTACTTTTTCTTTTATCTACTCAAGTTCTTCCTCTGATATCATTATGACTATCTGCCTCGGTCTTCCTGTTTGCCATTATTCTTCTTCCAACGTAATGCACAATTCGACTTTATACATACCACCACCGATAATATTCCAGTGCTTGATTTCTCTGTCCTTGACTTTATTCCACCAGGGCTCTTTTGCTATACAGGTCGGCTTGTAGTGGTTTGGGTTATTATCAGACAGATCATCCTCATCAACCTCTGCATAATAATCATAACTTTCTTCTTCACAATATCCCTCAATACTCACACATACATTACCACCATAGCTCTGTAAAAATTCCTCTAAAGTCATTTCTTTCACCTCCCACATTATTTTAATCAATAAAGTCCTTCAAAGCTCCATCTCTGTATTTAGCGAGAAGTTGCATGATAATTTCAGACATCCTGTCTACTTCCGTATCAGGTGCGAAAAAGTCCTGTATATCCTTTTTCTTAAAAGAAACACTTGTTTTAGCTGCCTTTTTCTTTTCTTCTCCCAAAAGAAGTGCAATCATCTTCTCTTTTGAAATGTCACCATGCTCTATTGACAGTTTCCTTAATACTGCCGCCTGTTCTATAGAGGGCAGCATATGATATTCCTCTATAATCTCCGATAGCTGTTCCTGTGTTTTCTGCGTTAAATATGACAACTCAATTCCTACATTGATTGGCATCCTCTTTTTATCGACAGCATCAAGCAATAAATCCGAAAGATACGACAACCGAATATATCGATATACCTTCCGGCGAGAATCAGACGCCTTTTCCCCAATATTAACTGCAGTATCTCCTCCTAAATGCTTTCCCTGATGCTTTTCGGCATCATGACATAACCGATAGGCAAGGGCTTTCTCCTTAATAGAAATTTCTGGTCGATATAAATTTGAATGCACCATCAAAACAGTAGCCTCAAACTCATCCATTGGCCGGATAATCGCCGGTATTTCACTGAGGCCAGCCACTTTACTTGCTGCGACTCTCCTATGTCCAGATATAATCTGATATTTTTCCCCACCCGCAACAGGTCGTACCAAAATCGGATAAATTAATCCATTTTCTTTAATACTTTCAACCAGCTCTTCAAAATCTTCATTTTCCGTATTTACCATAAAGGGATGTCCCGGAAATTCTTCCAGTTCAGACAGTTTTACCGTTTCTTCATTACTCCGTCCTGTCTTCACTTCCGACGCAAGCAGATTGTCATCCAAAAGATATGAATTATCCGTAATGTTCATATTTTCAAATAAATCCTTTTTTGCCATAGCGCTATCTCCTTTATTACGCTTTTTGTCCGACTTCTATATTAAGGAATTCTTCTACCAGATCCATATAATTTAATGCTGCAGTACAGTTTCTGGCATACTTAAAAATACTTTCCTGCGCCAGATCAGACTCCGGTATTTTTGAATTTAACGGAATATATGCATTGAAGATATTAAGTCTGCCAGCATACTGCTCCCTAAGTTTTTCCATAATAGCACGGTTATTTTTGGTACTAAGCCGTACCGATGTAAATACAATTCCTCTGATTTCCGGTTTTGTTCCGGTTCCATTCAGTTTTCGTACCATTGCTGTCTTAGAAAACAGGTTCTGCATTGCTTCTACATCCAAATAATTTGCTTCTGTGGGAATGATGATAGAGTCAGCAGCAAACAATGCATTGTCTACAAAAATGCCGAGACCTGCCGGACAATCCAAAAAAAT
Source organism: Firmicutes bacterium CAG:95 (assembly GCA_000438155.1). Classification (GTDB taxonomy): domain Bacteria; phylum Bacillota; class Clostridia; order Lachnospirales; family Lachnospiraceae; genus Suilimivivens. The sequence goes on along the minus strand of FR902981.1, from coordinate 4,177 downwards.
AAAATCATATTTATCCTTAATAGTATTAATATATCTCCTCAAAACCACTTCTCTCTGATATGCAGCTGCTAATTTTGATTCATAACAGTGCAGTGCGTTAGAACTGGTAATCACATCAATTCCCTCTTTACTCTTTACAATTCCAAATCCCTCTGGTACATCTTCACACTCAATGTAGGCACCTATGATTTCGCATATCGTGCCTTCTTCACCCGATTGTGAAAGTCCCAGGCATTTCGTAAGATTAGCAGAAGGATCCAAGTCTACTACAAGAACCTTATATCCTTTCATGGCAATGCCTACCGACAAATTTTTAATAGTAGTTGTCTTAGCTACTCCACCTTTTTCATTAACACATGCAATGACCTTTCCCATGATTAACCTCCGTTTTCCTTGAAATATATTGCTTTTTCCATACTTAAATGCTATAATTCTATACACGAAGCGGAACAAGAAACGTAATACCATATTTATGGTTTCTAACCGGCTGGGGAGCTTACGTTAGAAAGTTCTTTTCCACTCAATAAGACTTTGTTTCGCAGAACAGAGTCTTATTTTTGTTGTAGCCGGTATGACTGACCACCACAGGATGATTTCCCATACGTTTCGTGATAATTTGACCAAAAGGAATCGTTATATGAAAAATCATGCTATAAACCCACTTGCTGAACTAAATCACGCTGAACTGCAACAAATTAATGATCGCATTATTTATTTGCGCCAGGATGTTCTCTGTATGTCTCAGCAACAATTCGCAGATGTGGTTGGAATCAGTCAGACATACCTTTCTCTTTTGGAAAACCAAAAGAAAGAATTCAATATCGAACTTCTTATGCAGATTGTTTCATCCTTAAATGTAAACCTTAATTGGCTTATTTATGGTATTGGGGGTAATGATAACATTTTTCAAGCCAGACACAACAAACTGCACCAGCAATCTGAAGCCCTCGATGCTTTAAAAAAAGCATATTCACTTCGAGATACCGATATTGAATTTATACAACGCTACATTTCGCTCTCCGACAAGGAACGTTCTTCTCTATCCAAAATGTCAGAGGTTATGCGAAAATTATTTTAACGTACCGCCATCCTAACCACCTCCCCCATCATTTTGAATTTCATCTGTTGCTATGTCCTGGATAAAGTAAAAAATCCGTTCATAGTTTTCTAATGATTTTATATTTTGAAGGAGATACACAATTAAACGTTGGTACGCTTTCCTGTTTCTTTTTCTCTCTTTTCTTCTATTCATATACCTATCCTCGCAGTTCCTACGGCCAACTGCATTTTATACTGATCAAGCAATCCTCTGTAAATAATGTACGAATACCTTTTGCATCCTGGTTTTTTATATGCATATCCGATTGGCATTTTCTCCATCTGCATTAAAAACTGTAATGAATCAACGCCTATATTCAATTCTGCCGCCGCCTGCTTCGTTTTAACTCTTTCCATAGCATTCATGGTACTACCTCTCAAAAATATGATTCATACTATGCATCCCTTTGACATCTAATTGTCAAATTATTCTTCATAAAACTGTTGCCAGGATACATCGAAAATTTCTGCTAACTTTTTAGCACTCTTTAATGGTAATTTTCGCTTTCCTGTTTCATATCTACATATTGTTGGAACTGAAACACCAATTTTTATTGCAACATCATTTTGAGACATATTTTTTCTTATCCTTAAATCTTTCAGCATACACATTTTTATACACCTCCTATCGAGTTACCAGTATGGTAATAGTTTATTACCATACTGGTAACTTGTCAAGCATGAATTTACCATTTCGGTAATAAACTTTATAGTAATGTCCTCCTATAATTAAATAGGAGGTATGTATATGATGAATATAAGGCTTAAAGAAATTCGTAAAAAAAGAAATTTAACTCAAGTTCAAGTATCCGAATTATTGGGTTGTTCTACTACTGTGTATTCGAGATATGAAACAGGTGACCGACAACCTTCGATTGAAATCTTAATAAGCCTGTCTCAGATTTTCGATGTAAGCATAGATTATATCGTTAACAATCCTTGGCGCAAAAATAATTCAAATTCAGATGTCAAAAAAAGTATATCTGAATTTGATCTGAATTTAATACAAAGTTTTCACAATGCAGATCATTATGATCAAGTGAGCGTTATGCGCACCTTAAACATTACAGAAAAGATAGACACCGTTCTCAATGCATAATACCCTTTCCTACAAAATATTTTTGAATAAATTCAATTATAAATCGAGTAACACTTACGACAATTATTAGATACGGGTTTTATAAACACAAATTAATGAAATACCAGTTCTATTCTTTCATTACACAAATAAATCAGAATAAGGAATTTACATATGAAATTTATATTAGTCCCTGTACATAATTCAAACTCTCAAGATAATTTTGCTGCATTTATACCAGCTATAATTCTAAATTTTATTTCAGCATCTTTTTTAGCAATACGATTTTTGCTTCCATTTATGACAAATCATATACCAAATTTAAATAGTTGGTTAAAATTCGGTATATGTGTTGTCTCTGTGACTATACTTACTATCCTTTCATTTATGCCATACATTGGTTTCATTCTAAGCCTTCTGTCATTATTCTTTTGGATTATATGCATCTTATCATTAACAAAGGGAATTTTGACTTCTGAACTTAAATGGGGACTTAGGGTTGGTGGTATTTTATTAGTTTTCTTATTTGAAGGTTCAGTTTTTTTAATTTGGAAATAAATTATCATCGCAAATATATATTTGCGGCTATGATTCATAGAAAGCAGGAACAAACATGAAATTACCAAATGGATATGGCTCTGTTGTGAAACTGCCTGGGAACCGAAGAAAACCTTACGCAGTAAGAATCACTTATATGGACAGTGAAAATGGCATTCCCAAAAGAAAACGTAAATACATTGCCTATTTTTCTGATCAAAAACATGCTCTCTCCTATCTGGCAGAGTATAATAATGGAGCTGTTGTTAAAGAGCATCAGAAGTATGCCGACACTCCCACCTTTGCCGAATTATATGATAAATGGTGCAAATACAGAAAATCCCTGAAGACAAATCCCTCTGCATCAACTTGGAAAAACTATAATATTGCTTTTGGAATGTATGCACCGGTACATCACAAAAAAATTATATCTCTGAGAGCCTCAGAGCTTCAGGAATGCATCACAGCACAAAGCAGCAAGTCAAAGACTACTGTTGGTAATATGAGAGCTATTGTACGGGGTATGTGGCAATATGCTGTGGTAAATGAATATGTAGAGAAGGATATTACGCAGCATCTTGTCTTTGAAGGTACTCAGAGTGGTACCCCCATTCATACAAGATTCACAGATAAAGAAATTGCAGCATTATGGGACGCTTTATGGACCATCAATAACGTTGATATTGTATTAATCTACATCTATACCGGAATGCGTCCTGGAGAGCTTTTAGAAGTCAAATCAGAAAATGTACATTTAAAAGAAAAGTATATTATAGGTGGTTTCAAAACGGAAGCCGGAAAAGACCGTATAGTCCCATTGCATGATGCCATCATTCCGCTGGTTCAATATCGGTTGGAACAGAACCGTAAATATCTCATCACAAATAAATACGGTAACCAGTACACACGAGCTGTTTATCACAATTCCAATTTCAATACACTTATGAGCCGGATGCAGATGAACCATGCTCCCCACGATACCCGGTACACCTTTGCTGCTCTTGCGGATCAGGTAGGAATGAATGAAATATGCAAAAAGATCATTATGGGACATTCTCTAGCAAACAAGGAAGGAACTGCTTTTAAGACTGCAGGTACCAGTGATGTTACAAGGGATGTGTACACAGAAAAGACACTTCCACAGCTCCTAGAGGCCGTTAATAAGCTGCCAACCAGCTTTCCAACGGAATAAGGTTCCATTTGGCAGCTAAACCGTCATTATGGCTTTACTTGATATTTCAAAACAGATATGCTATATTATACCTAAGAAAAGGGAAAGCCACAGAAGCGGCTCTACCCTCAAAGTAATTGACTGTTACTTAATAACAGCCGTCAACTATTCGTGGTAGTTGGCGGCTATTTTCGTTTCCCCTTGAAGATTGTGTAACACAACCCGACAAGGGCGCAAATGAATATACAAAACTGAATCATATCAGAATATGTAACCATTGGCAACGCCCTCCT
>FR902980.1:108556-128332 GCA_000438155.1 Firmicutes bacterium CAG:95 | reverse complement strand
CGATGATGTGCTGAATATCCCGCTGTTCATGGCAGATCAGGCGGATCGATTGATTGGGTTGGCATTGGAAAAGATGGAGAACTGATGTATATAGCTAAACTATATTAGCCGGAATTTGAAAAGCCTTGAGGCGAATGAAATGAATCAATATTGGTGTAGAGGCTATTATGTAGACACAGTAGAACCCTCACGAAGAACCCTCACGAAAGACCCTTAAAAAGCCAGACCCTCAAAAACTTTGAATACCCAAAATAAAAAGCTGTGTTTCTGTCAAAGGATGGAAATGCAGCTTTGTTTTACTGGTGGAACTAGTGAAATAGCAAAATCTTTGAAAAATTATTATTAAGATCGAAATAAAAAGTTGAAAAAATGTCACGAAAATAATATAATAATCGTGACAAAATAAAGGGCGTGATATTATGGCAAGTGGTATTTATACAGAAATAAAGAAGAGAATAGAATTGGCTGAACCGGGAACGGTTTTTCTTACATCAGATTTTACGGATATTGCGACAACAACAACTGTAAGAAAATGTTTGGGAAGACAAGTTGAGAAAAAGAATATACGAAGAGTTATAGCCGGGGTGTACGAAAAACCAGTATATAGTAAGCTGCTTAAGGAGTATATTCCTGCAAATCCGGATGCGGTAGCATATGCTATTGCCAGAAGTTTTCATTGGACCATTGCTCCATGTGGAGATGTAGCATTAAATAAGCTGGGTCTATCTACACAGGTTCCGGTTGTCTGGTCCTATATCAGTGATGGACCATATAGAAAATTTTCATGGGATAATATTACCGTGTCCTATAAGCACCGTGCAAATAGAGAGATTTCCTTTATGTCTGAGACAACAACTTTGGTTGTTGAGGCATTAAAGACATTGGGAAAAGAGAGGATTGATGATGATATTATCGTGAGTTTGAGGAACAGATTGCCTGAAGAAGAGAAGAAAAAGATGTTAAAGGAAGCAACAGGTGTAAGTGAATGGCTATATACAGTAATCAGAAAGGTGTGTGCTGAATAATGAAAGAAGTTGCTAAGTTACAGATAAAGGATAGAACAGAATTGTTTCATGCTGCTGCAATTTCGATGGGAATGCAGCCTAATGTAGTAGAGAAAGACTTTTGGGTGTGTTTTATGCTGGATCATCTGTTTCACGATTGTAAGTATAAGAATGCATTTGTTTTCAAAGGCGGTACAAGTTTATCTAAATCGTACCATGTTATTGAAAGATTTTCCGAAGATATAGATTTGATTCTGGATTGGAGAAAAATTATTAATGCCGAGGTAAATCCTTGGGAAGAAAGGTCGAAAATCAAGCAGGATTTATTCAACAAACAAATTAATTCAGAAGCAGCTAAATTTTATAAAGAGGAATTGATTCCCCAGTTGAATGTAGAAATGAAAGAAAAACTGGGGGGAGGGAGAATGGATTTCAACTGATACAGAGGATGAGATGGTGGTAAATTTTTATTATCCACAAATATTTGAAGCAGAGTATCTGCGTTCCAGTGTAAGACTGGAAATTGGACCATTGGCAGAATGGATGCCATCTCATGAGACAACAGTAACTCCGTTTGCAGCTGAAAATATCCGGATATATTTTTGCAAAAAGCGACCTCGGTTCTGACCATTGATGTTGAAAGAACTTTTTGGGAAAAACTCACTATATTACATAAAATTGCAAATTTCCCGGAAGGAAAAGCATTGCCTGCCAGATATGCAAGGCATTTATATGATGTATATAATCTGGGCAATTCATGGGTAAAGGAAAGCGCATTTAAAAGAAAAGAATTACTTGAAAAAGATATTGCCTTTAAGCAAAAGTTTTATTATGCCAAGGGTGCTCATTATGAAACGGCAACATTGAGCAGTATCGAACTTCTGCCAAGAAAAACGATACTTAATGCTTTGCAGGAGGACTATCAGGCAATGAAGAATATGATATATGGGAACATACCGGAATTTGAAGAGATACTTGCGTTTCTCAAAGAACTACAGGAAGAAATACATAGGCTGGAATAATAATAAAGTACCAGCGGAAAGATCATCATCCCTTTCCCTCCTGAAACTTCGCCATCCACACAGACACAATGCCTCCGACGGCTAAACACAGTAGATTGATGAGGCAGCTTTTTAACGACGTAGTGAAGCTGTCAAAGGGGATGATCATGGCGGTTGCGGCCATAACAATTCCGACAATGGCGTGAAAGGCAATAGAGTAATGCTTTTCGAATAAGGAATTGATGAGGCGGGAGAGGACGAGAATGGTAATTCCGGCACCGATTCCACCGGGGATGAGAACGGCAGTGGATAAGTGTCCGATTCCGTCAATGAATGGAGTATAAAGTCCGAGCGGCATAAGGAGCGTAGAAAAGCTCATGCCGGGTGCAATAATGCTTAACGCGAGACAGAAGCCGCAGAACAGATACCATTTGAAATCCGGAACGATGGTGATGGCGCAGCGCTGCAGACCGGTCAGCAGCGTAAAAATAAAGATGACCGCACAGAAAAAGGAAAGATAAGATCCTTTGGAACGTCCCTCTTTTTCGGCTTCTTCCCAGAGCGAGGGCAGCATTCCGATAATCAGACCGATGAAAAGGCATACAGAAGGATCCGGATACCGGTTTAAGAAGAAGGCAAGAACATTGGCAACGCCAAGAAAGCCGAGGAGATATCCCAGCAGATAAGGATACAGTTTGGGAAAATGGGTACGGAAGTTTTTCTTAGGATCGCCAAGCAGCTCCATAACGGGACGATATATGCCAAAGATCACACTTAAAACTCCACCGGAGATTCCGGGAAGTACCGCACCTAAGCCAATAAGGGCACCCTGTAACAGAGCCGGGAAAAAATTCTGATGTTTCATCAATTTAAACTCCTCTTGATTTCTATGAGTTCATAATAAAGCATAATTTCGTAACTATTCAGAGCCATGCAAATCATGCAATATGTACGGCGAATGCTTGCATTCGCAAGGACATATTCCATGATTTATATGAGATTTATATGACGAAGTAACTATATGATCAGCCTGGCAGCGATTGGTGTGCTGTCACAATTTTGCAAATGGAATTCCGGACAGTTATAGTATATGATATAAGGGATGCAGATATGAGTTAAAGTATATTCAGAATGTAGTCTATGTATCCGGAGCAAATGGTTCAATGCTACACATTCAAGCATTCAGGCACAGATCATTCAGGCACAGAGAAGGTGCAGGTCTGGTGCGGTTCTGGCGCGGCTCTGGCACACATCCGGAGACACACATCCATCCACACATCCGGAGTTCCCAGGAAGACTAAAGATTACCGTAATTTCTCCGATATAAAAAACAAGGGGATCAAATAGATTTCCCAGACAAGCCAATTGGTGTAGGCCGCACCAATGGCACAATAACGACAGAACACGGATGGTATTTTAGAAGGGATTCTGAAATAGCGTCCGTTTTTATTTGTCTGCTCTATTCTTTCGGGGGCAGGCAGATAAATCATTTTCCGCGCAAAAAATGGGTTTGTTTATTTATACTATAAGGAGGTATGAATGAGAATCAATTCCGCTACAATAGGAATGGAATCCGAAAGAACTTATTCGGCAACACACGCACGGATGAGTCGTTTAACAAGATTTAGTGGTAAGCAGAGCATTATGGATGGATCCGGAACTCTGTTTGGCGGTTTTCTGCAGACCGATGGTGAAAATGCAGAGCAAAGTAAGGACAAGAAAGGTGTCGGGAACGAATCTCTTGCGGATATTCAGGGACGTATGACGAATACGCGGCTGAACAGTCAGGCGATCTCCGATATGAATGATATCCGTGAACAGATGCGGCAGCTCCGGGAATCCTGTCTGCGGTATCTGATGCAGATTTTCTTCCCGGATAAGTACAAGGCAGACAGCTTCGAGACGACTGAACAGACGGGAAATACGCAGCAGCCGGGAGTAACCACATTGCAGCCGCAGCTTGTCACGGTGAACAGTGTCCGTCTCACGAACCGGTACTATTTTGAAGAGTCCGAAAGTACATCCTTTACAACCAAAGGCACGGTAAAGACCGAGGACGGAAGAGAGATTGACTTCCATCTCAATCTGAATATGAGCCGCAGCTTCATGGAATACTACGAGGAAGAGATTGACTTTGAACAGCTTACACTTTGTGATCCTCTTGTGATTAATCTTGAGGGAAATGTGGCACAGGTGTCTGACCAGACCTTTTTCTTCGATATTGACTGTGATGGCGTAGAGGATGAAATCAGTAAATTGATTTCCGGAAGCGGATTTCTTGCGCTTGATCAAAACGGTGACGGTATTATCAACGATGGATCCGAGCTTTTCGGCACACAGTCCGGTAATGGTTTCGCAGACCTTGCTAAATTTGATTCCGATGGAAACGGATTCATTGATGAAAATGATGAAATTTTCGACAGGCTGAAAATCTGGTGCATGGATGAGAATGGACAGCCGCACCTTTATTCCCTGAAGGAAAAGGGAGTGGGAGCGATCGGCCTTGCACACACCGGAACGCAGTACTCATTAACCAATGAAAATAATGAGACGAATGCAGTGATCCGCAGTACAGGATTTTTCCTGTTTGAGGATGGAAATGCCGGTTCGATCCAGCATGTGGACCTTGCCAAGCGCGAACAGGCCGTGTAGCCCAGGACCGGCACCTTTTGTTACATAAAAATAATGTAACTATTCAGACCTCATTCGTAAAACCGCTGCTAACGCAGCTTTAGTTTACATCTACCACTTCGTGCGGATGCTCTCGTAAAAATCCGCAATCCGTTCCCTGCTCCTTTTAAAATCAATGCTGGACAGCTTTGCAAACTGAAACAGATAATCAATCATCACAATACAAAGCACGATCACGCAGAACCGCTTTCCAAGCTGCATATCATAACGGTCAATCAGGCCCATCACCTTGCCATGCAGGAAGGTGATAATGATAATTGCATAAAACCCCCATGCGATGGTGCTTTCCAGGCAGATCAACCCTTGGAAATTACATGGCTTATTTGTATAGTCCCACCATACTTCACCGAAAATCTTAAGCATCAGCCGTCCTACCAGATATTCGAATACAGTAGCCATAATGGCTCCCGCACAGTAAAGCAGAAATGGATTACTTGATAATGGCCGAAGCACCAGATATCCGATAACTGCTCCGAATCCATAGATCGGGCAGAACGGTCCTTTACCGAATCCACGGTTCGTTAACTTCTTATTACAGATGGACATATAGATCGACTCTACAAGCCACCCAAGCATGCTATAAATAATAAACGCAGCAACCAGATGATATACATCGGTTCCAAACATCTCTTTCGTCCACATAAAAATCCCCTCATCCCGAATCAAATATGATTCAAGTAACAAGAAAGCCCTTAGTTTTATCCAAGGGCTCACGTTTACTTTAATTAGTTGTATTTACGTTTTCTTGCTGCTTCTGACTTTTTCTTACGCTTAACGCTTGGCTTCTCGTAATGCTCTCTCTTACGAATCTCCTGCTGAATGCCGGCCTTTGCACAGCTTCTCTTAAAACGACGTAAAGCGCTATCTAAAGTCTCGTTTTCTTTTACGATTACGTTTGACATTTACACCCTGACCTCCCTTCAGTCCCTTCTAGTAACATGACTGATTGGGTTATTCTTGTGTGCACTCACACACAACACATATTATATCATAAATCATGGACACGTCAAGAGAAAAAATATATATTTACTATAATTTAGATATCATAGTTTTTTATGTCCTCTTCCCAGGATTTCATGCTTAAACCTGTGCTGCAAGAACCTCTTCACATTTTGCAATGGCGTCCGGAATACCTGCCGGATTTTTTCCTCCGGCCTGTGCCATGTTCGGACGTCCGCCACCGCCGCCACCGACAAGTGCTGCGATGCCCTTAATCAGGTTACCTGCATGAGCGCCCTTGTCCATAGCGCCCTGTGTTGCCATGGCAACCATATTCACCTTGCCGTCACAATCGGAAATAAGAACAATCACGCCTTCTCCGATTTTGGCCTTTAACTGGTCACCTAAATCACGCAGTCCATTCATATCCACACCGGCTACCGAAGCCGCAAGAAGCTTTACGCCCTTTACTTCCTTCACCTGGTTCATGACATCCCCGAGTGCGTCCTTGGCTGCCTTGCTCTTTAAGGATTCGTTTTCACTCTGTAACACTTTCATCTCTGCCATCAGATGCTCCGCCCGGTCAAGGAGCGTTGCAGGAGAAGTCTTTAATACCCTGGCTACGGCATTTAATCGTTCTTCCATTTCCTGATAGTAAGCAGTTACGTTATTTCCGGTAATTGCTTCGATACGACGCACTCCTGCTGCAACACCGGATTCGGATAGGATCTTAAAGGACGCGATCTCTCCGGTATGTCCAACATGAGTACCACCACACAATTCCCTGGAGAAATCTCCAATCATGACAACCCGGACAGTATCACCGTATTTTTCGCCAAACAATGCCATTGCACCGGTCTTCTTTGCTTCTTCAAGGCTCATAACCTTCGTTTCTACCGGAAGATCCTCTGCAATCTTAGCGTTCACAATTTCCTCTACCTTCTTTAACTCTTCGGTGGTCATTGCCTGTCCATGGCTGAAGTCGAAGCGGGTTCTCTCTCCATCCTGGTAGGATCCGGACTGTTCCACATGATCACCTAATACTTCACGAAGTGCCTCCTGTAACAAGTGTGTTGCTGTATGATTCTTACAGGTATTGCCACGATTTAAGGAAGACACCGAAAGGTCTGCCTTTGCATCCTTCTTAATGGTGCCGGATACCACCTTACCGATATGTCCGATTCTGCCGCCCGGAACCTTCACGGTATCAATTACCTCAAATGTTCCGTCTGCCGTCTTAATTACACCAAAATCACCTTTTTGTCCACCCATGGTTGCATAGAACGGAGTTTTTACTGTAATAATGGTTCCTTCCTGCCCTTCGGAAAGTACATCCTGCCACTTACCGTCACTGGCAATGGCTGCAACACTGCTCTCTGCCTGCAGGGTATCATAACCTGTAAATTCACTGACTAAGCTTTCGTCTAATTCATCATATAATGCCGTATCCGTAGAAAGTCTGGCAGAAAAGCTCTGGTTATCCCTTGCCTTCTGCTTCTGCTCTTCCATGGCCCTTTCAAATCCTTCTTCATCAACCTTTAAGCCCTCTTCCTGTGCAAGCTCTACGGTAAGCTCGAGCGGGAATCCAAAGGTGTCATACAGGTAGAATGCGCTCTTTCCATCAATCTCAACCGACTTTTCTTCTTTCTTCTGCTCAAGGATCTTCTTAAATTCCTTCATTCCGTTTTCCAGAGTACTCTCAAAACGGTCGATTTCCTTCTTCAGTTCAGAAAGAACGAACTCTTTGTTCTTAACCAATAACGGATAGCTTTCTGCATAAATATCATCAATGTACATCTGTGCAATGGTGAGCAGATCCTCCGTCTTTAAATTCAGCATACGGCCATGTCTTACCGCACGGCGGATCAGACGACGGAGAACATATCCTGCTCCCACATTGGAAGGAAGGAGTTTTGCTTCATCACCGATCAGCATGACACTGGTACGGATATGGTCTGCCAGAATACGCATGGATCTGGTCAGCTTTTCATCCTCTTCATATTTCGTTCCGGAAACCTTCTCAATATAAGCGATTACCGGTGCAAACAGATCGACGCGGTATACGTCTCTTGTTCCGTTTAAGAATGCCAGAATACGCTCTAAGCCCCAGCCGGTATCCACATTTTTCTGCTTTAACGGAGTAAGATGACCGTCGTGGTGTTTCTCGTACTGCATAAATACATCATTGCCAAGCTCGGTATACTTACCACAGTGACATCCGGGACCACAATCCGGACCACAATCCGGGCGGTCGGCTACATAGAACATTTCACTGTCCGGTCCGCAGGGACCATATTCAAGTCCCCACCAGTTATCCTCTGCCGGAAGATAATAGATATTCTCTTTCTTAAAGCCGGAAGCGATACGATACTGTGCACCTTCCTCATCTCTTGGTGCATTCTCATCTCCTGCAAAAACAGTTGCAGCCAGATGATCGGCATCAAAGCCAAAAACCTGGGTAAGCAGTTCAAAGCTCCACTGGCATCTTTCTTTCTTAAAGTAATCACCAAGGCTCCAGCTTCCCATCATCTCAAAAAAGGTTACATGGCTCTTGTCACCAACTGAATCAATATCATTCGTACGGACACACCCCTGCACGTTGCAAAGCCTGGTTCCAAGAGGGTGCTTCTGACCTAACAGATACGGCATCAAAGGCTGCATGCCTGCTACGTTAAACATTACACCGGTAGATCCGTCAGATACGAGCGAAACAGCTCCTACATCTACATGTCCGCGGTCAATATAAAATTGTTTCCAGGTTTTTCTTAATTCATCTGAAGTGAATTGTCTCATGATCTCACCATTTCTGCGTTGTTTGTATTTTCAAAAGGTTCTGTGGTTCAACGCTTCCGCAGATACCTGGTTTCATTCCGTTCACAGAACGTTTCTGTCAGAACGTAAACTTATCTGCAAAGTAAGCATCCAGATCTGCGATAGCCACACGTTCCTGCTCCATGGAATCACGGAATCGTACCGTCACACAGTTGTCTGTTTCGGAATCAAAATCATATGTAATACAGAACGGAGTTCCGATTTCATCCTGTCTGCGATAACGCTTACCAATATTTCCTCTGTCGTCGAATTCACAGTTGTACTTCCTGGAAAGCTGTTCATAAATCTTCTCCGCACCCTCATTCAGCTTCTTCGAAAGAGGAAGAATACCAATCTTTACAGGGGCAAGTGCCGGATGGAAATGAAGTACGGTACGCACATCTCCTTCTCCGATCTCCTCCTCATCATAAGCCGCGCAAAGGAATGCCAGTACCACGCGGTCTGCTCCCAGAGAAGGCTCTACAACATAAGGAACATAACGTTCATTTTTCGTATCGTCAAAATAGCTCATATCCTCACCGGATACATTCTGATGCTGGGTTAAATCATAATCGGTTCTGTCTGCGATTCCCCATAATTCACCCCAGCCGAACGGGAACAGGAATTCAATATCAGTGGTGCCCTTGGAATAGAAGCAAAGCTCCTCCGGCGCATGATCACGAAGTCTCATTTCATCTTCCTTAATTCCTAAGCTTAACAGCCAGTCACGGCAGAACGCTCTCCAGTACTGAAACCATTCAAGATCTGTACCGGGCTCGCAGAAGAACTCTAATTCCATCTGTTCGAACTCTCTTGTACGGAAAGTAAAGTTACCGGGAGTGATTTCGTTACGGAAGGACTTACCAATCTGTCCGATACCGAACGGAATCTTCTTACGGGAGGTTCTCTGTACATTCTTAAAGTTAACGAAAATACCCTGTGCGGTTTCCGGACGAAGGTATACGGTATTCTTCGCATCCTCGGTTACGCCCTGGAAGGTCTTGAACATCAGGTTAAACTGTCTGATATCGGTAAAGTTATGCTTGCCGCAGGTCGGACATGGAACGTTGTGTTCTTCGATGAAATTCTTCATCTCTTCCTGTGAAAAAGCATCAATGGGCTTCTCCAGTGTAATTCCATTCTCCTGCGCAAAGTCCTCGATCAGCTTGTCTGCACGGAAACGCTCATGGCATTCCTTACAGTCCATCAGAGGATCGGAGAACCCTCCCAGATGTCCGGAAGCTACCCATGTCTGGGGATTCATTAAGATAGCACAATCCACTCCTACGTTGTAGGGATTTTCCATAATGAATTTCTGCCACCATGCTCTCTTCACATTGTTCTTTAATTCCACACCGAGATTACCATAATCCCATGTGTTGGCAAGACCTCCGTAGATCTCGGATCCGGGATATACAAATCCTCTTGCCTTTGCCAATGCTACGATTTTTTCCATTGTCTTTTCCATTGTTCCATCTACCTCTCGTTATTTTTCTTTAAATATTACACAAATTTCCTTGGAAATCTGATTATTTTCATCGCTCTGTACACGGAATGCTTTCGCATGATCCGCAACCTCCACACCATCCGAAGCATAAAGAATCTTGTAGTTCATCACTACGGTCTGCGTGGTATCCGTAATCAGTACCAGAACCCCATCTGTATTAAAAAGCTCTGCCATGCCCATGGTCTTGGACGGATCGGAAACTGCTGTATAGACCTTATTAAGGTCAAAGCCTGACAGCCTCGCCTGTGCCGGGGTTCCGATAAAAAACGTTTCCCGGTTAAAGGCTGCATAGTCCTCTGCACTCCGGTATTTCATCTCCACATCCGTAACACCGTCATCCACCTGGACCTTCGATACCGTAATGGCTTCATTTCCCATTCCGGAGTTGTAAGAGGCCACGGCCTTCAACACCTCATCCTGCAATTCCTGCTGGCTGTAATAATCCTGGTCAAACGGCTCGCGGATCGTATCCGTTACTGTTCCGTCTTTAGAAACCGCAATCACGGATCCTTCTGCTCCTTTAGTGTTTCCACATGCCGTCATTCCGGCCAACACAAAAGCAGCACACAGAACGCCCGCTAAAAAGCGCTTCACACATTGCTCATTTTTCCTCATAAAAATCCTCTTCTCCTCTTCCGGAAGAATTTACCCAATCAATTATATATGAGTCCCTCAAGGATTTCAAGGCTTTTCATTTTCCGATCCACAAATCTTCTCTGATAAATCCCTGCAATTTCCTCAAGCTCCTGTAAAACCTCATCTGAAACCTTAAATGAATACAGCTTCTCCACGCTGCTGTCTGCGATATACTGCAAGGCATACCGGGTAGACTCTTCATAGTCCTTGTTTTTCGGGAGTCCCGGATACTCGCCGTTTAACACAACTGCCTTGATTTCAAATATGTACCTCACCAGCCTGTTGTCATAAGCTGCGTGCAGCAGTGCCCGGAGCGATTGGTAAAGAAGCAGAAGCATCTCCCTTTCGTCGTTATTTTCTCTGGTATAGTAATCCATCAGCTCTAAAAAGTACATGCCGTAACAGGCTTCCTCAAAGTGCATACGCATATCTTCAAAATAATTCCTGATTACTGCCTCACTTAAGGAATAGGAATTCCTTCCCTCATATAAGATAAATTCACCAAAGCAGAATGGATTTGTAGCCGCCATCAGCCGGCTTCCCTGCTTGCGCGCCCCTCTGGCGAACGCTGAAATTTTGCCTCTTTCTTTTGTTAACAGAACCACTCTTCTATCCGTCTCTCCTACAGGTGATACCTCGAGCACCATCCCTGTAACCCTGACCGGTTCCTGCATGAGTTTCAGCTCCTTCTTTCTGCTGTTTTCCGGCATCCGCGAAAGCTTCCTTCCGGTAGGCCAGATAATCTTCTATCTTTCCTGTGCTTAAAAACTGATCCCAGTAATTTACGTTTTTCATCCTGTGCCCCCTAAATTGTCTTCTGTAATTAGGGTTTACAGTTTGAAATTTTCTATTCGTTATCTTTCGGATTATATCCGTAATTTTTGAGAAGCAGATCGCTGTCTCGCCAGTCCCTGCGGACCTTTACCCAAAGCTGCAGATTTACTTTTTCTTCCAGCATCTCTTCGATATCCCGGCGGGCAGACTGCCCGATCTTACGAAGCATTGTTCCCTGCTTTCCGATGATAATTCCCTTGTGGGATTCCCTCTCACAGATAATGGTGGCTTCGATATCCACAATCGTTCCCTTACTGCTCTTACGCCACTTCATCTTTTCGATGGTTACAGCAATTCCGTGCGGAATTTCTTCATCGAGGCACCGTAATGCCTTTTCACGGATAAGCTCCGCCACAATCTGACGCTGTGGCTGGTCAGTGATCGTATCCTCATCATAAAAGGCAGGTCCGTACGGCAGATATTTCATAATGCACTTAATAAGTTCTTCCGTATTTTCCTGTTTCAGGGCAGATACCGGAACGATCTCCTGAAAGTCCATCTCCTTCCGGTAGGTATCAATAAAGCCAAACAATTCCTCTTTTTTCACTGTATCGATCTTATTGATAACAAGGATGACCGGTGTTTTAATTCCTTTAAGCTGTTCAATGATATGCTTTTCTCCAGCCCCGATATAATTCGTCGGTTCCACAAGCCAGAGCACAACATCCACATCCCTTAAGGAACGTGTTGCAATGTTTACCATATAATCACCAAGCTTGTTCTTGGCCTTATGGATTCCCGGTGTGTCCACAAAAACGATCTGTCCTTCCTGCGAGGTATACACCGTCTGGATCCGGTTTCTGGTGGTCTGCGGCTTGCTTGAGGTGATCGCGATTTTCTGTCCAATCAGACAGTTCATCAATGTGGATTTTCCAACATTTGGTCTTCCGATCAGCGTGGCAAATCCGGACTTGTAATTCTCCTTCATGAGCTACTCCTTCTTTTCCTTTCCCTGGCTGTTTTCTGAATCTACTGTATCTGCTTTCTGTACTTTTTCTTTATCCATATTCTTAAGATGCGCTTCATAGGCAGCCTGGCGTTCCCGTTCCTTGATCTGCTGCTTTAAGGCTCTTTTTTCGCTGCTCTTTTTTGATTTTTTGACGATCAGACGGATAAGGAGGATGAACACAACGATAATCACTGCCCAGACAACAAGGTATGGAAGAGCAATGACAAATGAAACGCAAAAATCAAGAAAGCCGTTTCCAATTCCCTTAAGGCTGTTTACAAATCCACCTGCCATTCTCTGAAGGCGTGTCTGCTCCTCAGTCTGGGTATAAGTCTTCACTTCGTCAATATATAGATAAACAGTACTGTAGGATACCTGATTGTCAAAGGTACGAAGCTGGGATTCCATACTTTCGATCTGATAACGCACATCAGAAAGCCGGCTCTCGATCGTGATGATATCGTCAATGGTTTCTGCCTGCTCGAGAAGTTCCAATAACCGCTGCTGTTCGGTCTGCAGCGCCTCCTTATGGCTCTGCATATCCACATACTGCAGGGTAACATCCGTCACGCTCTCATTTTTGTTGATTACATTTGAGGCTTCAGAAACAAGGGACAGAAATTCGTTCAGCCTCTCTGCCGGAATCCGGGCCGTAATATTTGCAGTACGAAGATTGCCGGCAGCTTTGTAAGTGCTTCCGTTATAGACATTGCTGGTCTCAATATACCCGCCAAGCGCTTCGATCCTTTTTTCCACATTTGCAAGCAATGTGTCAAATTCTTCGGTCTCTACAGACATATCCACGTTTTTAATCAGCTTACGGCTGGTATCCTGTACCTTTTCTACGTTTTCTGTCGAACCGGTAGTGCTGTCATATTCTTCGCTTGCAGCTTCCTCATAATAGCTGTTATCATAGCTGTACATATCATCGCTAAGATAAGCCGAATCTGCCACTGCAGCTTCCGTTGCCGCACCCTTTGAAGAAGCTCCACAGCCGGTTAATCCAAGAGCCATAAGCCCTGCCAACGTGATATAACGCCATGTTATTCTTTTTCTCATCCTTTTCATTCCTCCCTTGTTTCTGACAAATAATCCCCACATATTGTTACTGCCTGCCCGTACCTTGTTCCACCATCGAGCCTGCTGCTGACAGCCAGCTTCTCCGTATACATGTTAAGTAATGCTTCGGAGCTGTTTCTCAAGACCGGAATAACTGTTCCATGTTCATAAACAGCTCTTTGCTTTCCTTTAATTTGTTTCCGTTTCCGACCACGCAGATATAATCCTGCTTCATAAAGGCTGCGACCTGTCTGCCAAGTCCCTGAATGATTTCCGGTGTAACCGCAAGCAGTTCATCCCGCTCCTTCTGCAACCGTTCCATGGAAAGGCCTGTCATGTAACCGCCCAGGGAATAAATGCCCTTCACGGCCGGAGTCATCGGTGTATCAAGCTCACTGACTGCCCCGATGATAAACTGGGTCACTTCCCTCTCATCAAGCCTGCAGCCAGCAATATAATCTGCCGCCTGCTCATAGGTCCTGATTGTTTTTTCAAGGTTCGGATCACGATAGGAAACAAAGTATGCATCTCCGTTCCTGCCAAAGCTGCACATACATCCATACGCTCCACCAACCACACGGACCTGATTCCAGAGATAATCATATCCCATCATTACCTTAAGTACCCTTAAGGCACCTGTATAAGGAAGTCCCTCCCTGATAAAGTTGCCGGCACGGCATACATACTGAACCTGTCCGGCGGTTAAAAAGCCTTCATTCTTCTTTTCAGTAACCGGCTCATAGGTTTCCTTAGCGATCTCTCCGGTATAAAGCCTCTTACGGAGACGGTCTACGGCTTCCTCAATTCCCGCATATCCCTCTTCCGGTGCGGTATAATCCAGCAGCAGATTTTCCGGCCGGAAAAGATATTGACAGAGTTCCTTCAGATTTGCAACAAGCTCTTCCTTATGATCTTCAAAATTCTTTGTAAGCTCCTCAAGCAGGCGATATTGTGGAATACCATTTACCTGTTCGGTAACTGCTGCAGACTTTGAGAAGTATGACATCGCACGGATTGCTGCCAGACTGTGTCCTGCACTCTGCATGGTGGCCTGCATATCGGATTTATACTCCGCAAGAATTTCATACAGACGCTTCGTATCCGTGAAATCCGCATGGATCAGGATTTCTTCCAAAAGTTCTACTGCCTTATCCTTCTGATTAAACAGGAACTTCGTCCGTGCTTCAAAGGTTGGCTTAACCTTCGCCATATCTTTGGCATTGGTATACACATTAAATACCATTTTCGTTCCACCGGTATGGATCCGGATTTCATTATACAGATCACTGTAGGAATAATGCTCCGTGTCTACCATCAAGGTGAAAATACTCTTTAAAATTCCAATATAAGGGAACAGTCTTGCCGGCACATGGGAAGCATCAAATACAAGATTCAGGTAGCCGATTCCGTTCGTAAAAATATTATGATATAAAACCGGAGCTTCCTTGCTGCCACGCTCCTCATTGACATAAGCCGCTGCTTCCTTCTTCATATCTTCTCTCTTAAGAAGCGGAATCTTTGCAAGATCCTCCTTCGGGCTTGGCTCCTGCTGATAAGCATGGAGCGCTTTTGTTGCATCTACAACCGCCTGCTTTTCTTCCTCCGTCATCCGATCCTTTATTGCTGCCAGACGATCGGCAAGTTCCTTTTCCTTCTTCCCTGTAAGTCCGGGAACCGGTTCTACGACAACCACTGCTTTATGCCGGTTATCAATAAAATATTTCTGTACCAGACCTTCATAGTAAGAGGTCTCAATCTTTTCTTTTAAAACTGCAAGCGTATCATTGGCTTCAATGTGGATAAACGGCTTCTCTTTGTCATAAAGCCAGCTGTCGAGTGCCTGCAGGCCAAGCATCAGTCCTCTTGGATAGGAGCCAAAATCTGCTTCACGGTAACGGAATTCAAATTCATTTAAAGTTGCAAGAAGCGCTTTCCTGTCAATCCCATGCTTCACAATTTTCTGCAGCTCTTCTTCGATAATGGAAACAAACTGTTCCTGCTGTGCGGAGGAAGCATTCTTTGCGGTAATGGAAAAGTACGGCTGTGCAATGCCGGTTTCGGAATAGCTGTAAACCTCATCTCCGATTCCCGCATCCACAAGAGCCTGCTTTACCGGTGACCCCGGATCTGAACAGAGCACATGAACCAGCACGTCCATCGCAATATACAGTTCCCGGTCGAGACTGCTTCCCATTGCAATATTATAGGTAAGATAGGTTTCGTTTTCTGCAATATCTCCTTCCATCACGGAGTATTCACGCTTCACGCAGCGTTTTTCGTCAAACGGCTTCTGTAACGGAATCGCAGAATCAACTTCCAGTGTCTCATAAGAGGACAGATACTTTTCATCCAGAAACGTAAGATATTCTTCCGGATCCAGATTTCCATACAGATAAATCAGGCTGTTCGACGGATGATAATATTTCCCATGAAACTTTAAAAATTCCTCATAGGTAAGCTCCGGAATGACCTCCGGATCTCCGCCGGATTCCAGTCCATACGTGGTATCCGGATATAATCCGTTCATTACCTCACGGGAAACCACATCATCCGGAGAGGAAAAAGCTCCCTTCATTTCGTTATAAACTACACCATTGATGGTAAGCGGTGCATCAGTATCCTCCATCTCATAATGCCAGCCTTCCTGTCGGAAAATCTTCTCTTCCTTATAAATATTCGGATAGAACACAGCATCCAGATAGACATGCACCAGATTCTTAAAGTCCTTATCATTGCAGCTTGCCACCGGATAAACCGTCTTATCCGGATAGGTCATCGCATTTAAAAAGGTGTTTAAGGAACCCTTTGCCAGTTCAATAAACGGATCCTTCACTGGAAATTCCTTTGATCCGCACAGCACCGAATGCTCTAAGATGTGCGCTACCCCCGTACTGTCCTTAGGCGGTGTACGGAAGCCGATATAAAACACCTTATTTTCATCATCATTTAAAAGCAGTGTTATATACGCCCCGGTCTTCCTGTGCTTTAACAGATAACCGTCCGAGTTCAGATCCCCGATATGGCGTTCTACTATTACCTCATATTTATCAAGTCCCTTTAAGCTTTTCATCGTTTCCTTCATTCCCTCCGTTTTCTTTCCAATACTTACAACTTTATTTTTAGATGGAAAATGTCATTAAGCCAAGCTTCGATAACTCAATCTCTTCAATCATCAGCCCGGCTGCTTTTTTTCTGGCAAGGTTCATCTGTGCCAGCTCCTCTACCGTCCAGATTTCTTCCTTATAAACAATCTTTTCTTTTCCTGTCATCGTTTTCTTTACAGTCTGGGTACGTACCTTTGCCCGTGCCTTCAGCTGCCTGTAGGTTTCATATACAAAGGTTCCCTTTTCCATATAATAAAATTCACTTTCAAGCGTTGTCTCCGGAGCAGCTTCCTTTAGCAGATACTGGGAAATAACCGCCTGAAACTTAAACGGCACCCTCTCGTCCTGCAGAAGCTCCTCATAGGTATATTTTACCCCAAGCGATACCGTCCGGGTATCCTGCAGTACATATTTAAAATCCTGATATTCTGAAGTTCCTTCAAAAAATTTCATTCTCGTTTATTCTCCAAGCTTTCTTGTGCATACCAACCTATTACTTATCCGAATCTTCGCCCGTATCTGTATCGGTCTGCAAAGAATCATTATTATTCTTCTTTTTTTTCTCCTGATCGATGGCTTTCTTCACAATATCCTTCTCGGTCAGATCCTCCTGAATCAGTTCTTCCATAGCATCCATCACCATCTTCATCAGCATCCCCTCTGCCTCTTTGGCATGTTCAAGACACCCTAACATAGTAACCCCCTGTGCAAGAGCCAGATTCCCTTCTCCAACCAGATCCTCAATATAAACACCCTGTCCGGTATAAAGCTTCGATATTTCAATAACCTGAGGAAGATAAATTTCAATAAGGCGCTTCTTTGCATCCGTTTCTCCTGCCATGGCACTTAACAGAATGGCCTCCCTCTGTCCATCGGTTACCGACTCCATTGCAGCCAGTTCTTCTTCATACATCTTAAGATAATCGACCTCATCCTCTGACAGGTATTCATCCAGATCCACCGGCTCATCAATGCCGATTTTATGCTTCGTCAGATAGTCATACACCATCTGGAACTGGTCTTCCTGAAATTCCAGTTCTGCAAATGCCTCTGCAACCTGCTTCTTTGTCACATAATTGCCCTGTTCTTTAGCAAGCTTCCGGATTTCTCCGAGCTTTTGTGCAAAAAGTATTTCTTTATTCATATCAGTCCTTCTTTCCAAAACTTAGAATATCCTAACTGTTCTGCCAGATATCTTATTGTACATGCGTATGGGTAAACAGATGATCCTGACAATATTCATAATTTCCGTTACACTTCGAGCAGAAGCGGAACTCCAGCTCCGGATTCGTCTCATCCGTTCTTCCACAGACAGCACATTTATGCCTGGTGATACTGCCACTCTTCTTCGCCTCATGACGAAATGACTGTTGTTTTGCTGCCTGCTGTCTCGTAATCCGGATCGGTCCCCTGCGTACCTTTCTGCGGCTGGTAAAGAAAAATACCACAAAATTAAGAAGGGATGCTGTAATCACGAAACGGATGCCGAGGTTATAGTAAAACAGAGCCGAGCTCGTTCCATAACCGACAATGAACTGGTAAACCAGCATCGCCCCGTAAATAATACCAAGAAACTTCACCTTGATCGGCAGGATAAAAAACAACAATACTTCATAATCCGGGAAGGTTGCCGCATAAGCTAAAAAGATGGACATATTGACATAGTAGGTGCTGAACATCGTCGGATAGGTAATATAACCATTTACCGTTGTCCATAATCCAAGGCTCTGTGCCCCAAGCAGGGAACTGATTCCATACAGGATAAAAGCTCCAACTGCCGTAAAAAGAATACCGGAAAAAATATAGACATTATACCGGTAGGTTCCCCAGGTACGCTCTAAGCTCGTGCCGATCGAATAGTAAAAATAAAGCATGAGCAGTGTCCAAAAGTCAAAGCTGTCCGGCGGAACAATCAGCCATGTCAAAAGTCTCCAGATCTGGAAATGGTGAATGATTTCATACGGATTCAAATATAAATAGGTAAAAAAGCCCGGATTGATCCATTTCATGAGATAACCGCATGCATAAAACATGATGAGGATCAACGACAGATTCTTAATTGCATATTTACCGAATTTCTTTTCAAAATTACTCATTCTTCTACGCCTTTCAAAAACTATTAGTCCATTTATTCTATCATTCCGGCTTCAAAATGTAAACGCAAATGTTCCGTTGCTTTTTGCCGATTCGTGTCGTATAATCACATGGTGGCTACACAGAAATTAAAGTAAAGTAACTATTCAGAACCGCATTCGTAAAACCGTTGTTTCACAGCGTAGTTTACTCATGTGGTTATTTCGCCATATAAATCATGTGAAATGTCCATATGAATGCAGGCATTCTATGTCCAATTGCCATAATTTGCATGGCTCTGAATAGTTACAAATCAAATAAGGAAATGAAAGGCGGTAAAATATGGAAAACAAGCAATATACACTCGGCATTGATATCGGCTCAACCACCGTTAAGATTGCCATTCTGGATAGTGCACACAACATCCTTTTTTCCGACTACAAGAGACATTTCGCGAACATCAGGGAAACACTTCATTCCCTTCTTAGTGATGCATACAGTCAATTAGGAAATATAAGGCTGCACCCCATGATCACAGGCTCCGGTGGATTAACCCTTGCCAACCATCTGAAGGTTCCCTTTGTCCAGGAGGTAATTTCAGTTGCCACTGCATTAAAGGAAATTGCACCGAAAACGGATGTTGCGATCGAATTAGGTGGTGAAGATGCCAAGATTATTTATTTTGAAGGCGGTAACGTGGAACAACGTATGAACGGAATCTGTGCCGGTGGTACAGGCTCCTTTATCGACCAGATGGCTTCCCTGTTACAGACCGATGCGGCCGGATTAAACGAATATGCCAGGGGCTACAAATCCCTCTACACCATTGCTGCGCGCTGTGGCGTATTTGCCAAGTCCGATATCCAGCCCCTCATCAACGAAGGGGCAACCAAGGAAGACCTCGCAGCTTCCATTTTCCAGGCCGTTGTCAACCAGACCATCAGTGGTCTTGCCTGTGGGAAACCGATCCGCGGCCACATTGCCTTTTTAGGCGGTCCGCTCCACTTCCTGTCCGAATTAAAGGCTGCTTTTATCCGCACCTTAAAACTGGATGAGGAGCATACCATTGAAACAGAACATTCCCATTTATTTGCAGCAATCGGTTCTGCATTGAATGCCAAAGAAGAGGTTTCTTATACCATGGAAGAAATGGTGCAGAAGCTCTCTT
>FR902980.1:103120-108531 GCA_000438155.1 Firmicutes bacterium CAG:95 | reverse complement strand
CTTCCGATATCAAAATGGAATTTGAAGTAGAACGTATGGATCCTCTCTTTGCAAGCAAAGAAGAATACGATGCATTCTGTAAGCGCCACGAAACCCACCACGTAAAAACCGCAGATATATCCACGTATCACGGAAACTGCTATCTGGGTATCGACGCTGGAAGTACGACCACGAAGATTGCACTTGTCGGAGAAGACGGCTCCTTACTTTATTCCTTCTACAGCAGTAACGACGGTAGTCCCCTGAAGACGGCCATTCGTTCCATGAAGGAAATTTCCAAGCAGCTCCCTCCCGATGTGCATGTGGTCCGCTCCTGCTCTACCGGATACGGGGAACAGCTTATGAAGGCTGCTTTCCTTTTAGATGACGGCGAAGTAGAGACCGTTGCCCATTATTATGCGGCAGCATTCTTCGATCCTTCCGTGGATTGTATCTTAGATATCGGCGGCCAGGATATGAAATGTATCAAGATCAGGAATCAGACCGTAGACAGTGTGCAGCTCAATGAAGCCTGCTCCTCAGGATGCGGTTCCTTTATTGAGACCTTTGCCAAGTCCTTAAATTACAGTGTCCATGATTTTGCAAAGGCCGCTCTCTTTGCCGAGCATCCGATTGACTTAGGTACCCGTTGTACTGTATTCATGAATTCCAAGGTAAAGCAGGCACAGAAGGAGGGCGCCAGCGTCCCGGACATTTCCGCAGGACTTGCCTACTCTGTCATCAAGAATGCCTTATTTAAGGTCATCAAGGTATCCGATGCTTCTGCTCTTGGTAAAAACATCGTGGTACAGGGCGGAACCTTCTATAACGATGCTGTTTTGCGAAGCTTTGAAAAGATTGCCGGCTGTGAAGCCATCCGTCCGGACATTGCCGGAATCATGGGTGCCTTCGGTGCTGCCCTTATTGCCAGAGAGCGTTACAGCACAGATTACGAAACGACCATGCTGCCCTTTGACAAGATTTTATCCCTGCAGTTTGAAACCAGCATGGCAAAATGTAAGGGCTGTACCAACAATTGCCGTCTGACCATCAACAAGTTCTCCGGTGGACGTCAGTACATTTCCGGCAACCGCTGCGAACGTGGTCTTGGCAAACAGAAAAATGAGAACAACGTTCCCAATCTGTTTGATTATAAATTAAAGAGAGTCTTCGGTTATGAACCGCTTTCAGCCGAAGAAGCCACACGTGGCACCGTCGGCATTCAACGTGTGCTTAACATGTACGAAAATTATCCTTTCTGGGCAACCTTCTTTAAGGAGCTCGGCTACCGTGTGATTCTCTCTCCGGTATCCAATCGTAAGATTTATGAGCTTGGCATTGAATCCATTCCGAGTGAATCCGAATGTTACCCGGCAAAGCTGGCTCACGGACATGTCAGCTGGCTCATCAACCAGAAGGTCGATTTTATTTTCTATCCCGCTCTCTTTTATGAACGTAATGAATTTGAGGACGCCAACAATCACTACAACTGCCCGATTGTTACCTCTTATTCTGAAAATATCAAGAATAACGTGGAAGAAATCGAACGTGGTGAAGTCATTCTAAGGAATCCGTTCATGTCCTTCCGTGACCTCAAAACCATCACTGAAGCACTGGTTCGTGAGTTTAAAGAGCTTCCCTCCAAAGAGGTCATTGCTGCAAGTGAAAAGGCATGGAACGAATTAAATGCCGCACGTACTGACATGCAGAAAAAGGGAGAGGAAACCCTACAATATTTAAAGGAGACCGGAAAGCGTGGTATCGTTTTAGCCGGAAGACCTTATCATATCGACCCTGAAATCAACCATGGTATTCCGGAGCTGATTACCTCTTATGATATTGCTGTTCTAACCGAGGATTCCGTTTCCCATCTGGCGAAGCCGGAACGTCCGTTAATCGTTTCCGACCAGTGGATGTACCACTCCCGTCTCTACGCAGCCGCAAGCTATGTAAAGACCGTAGATAATCTGGATCTGATTCAGTTAAATTCCTTTGGCTGTGGTCTGGATGCTGTTACGACTGATCAGGTTAATGATATTCTGACAGGCTCAGATAAGATTTATACCTGTCTGAAAATTGATGAGGTAAATAACCTCGGCGCTGCCAGAATCCGTATCCGATCCCTGCTCTCTGCGATCCGTGTCAGGGAAAAGCTGAACAAGCAGCGTACGATCCGCTCCAGTGCCATCACGAAGGTGCCCTTTACTGAGGAAATGCGAAAGGACTATACCATTCTTGCTCCGCAGATGTCTCCAATCCATTTCGATGTCATTGAGGCTGCGTTCCGTGCCTGCGGATACAACTTTGAGATTCTCGGAAACGATAACCGTCGTGCCGTAGATGTCGGATTAAAATATGTAAACAACGATGCCTGCTACCCTTCCTTAATGGTGGTCGGTCAGATTATGGATGCCTTGCTATCCGGTAAATATGATCTTAACAAGGTAGCCGTCATTATGACACAAACCGGTGGCGGATGTCGTGCAACCAACTATGTCGGCTTTATCCGCCGTGCCTTAGAGAAGGCCGGAATGCCGCAGATCCCGGTTATTTCCCTAAATCTTGGCGGTATTGAAACAAACCCCGGATTCCATCTGAATGCCGAAATGCTGATGCGTGTTGCCTACGCTGCCCTCTTTGGCGATATCTTCATGCGCTGTGTATACCGTATGCGTCCTTATGAACAGACCAAAGGCTCTGTAGAAGAAGTACATCAGAAATGGTTAAAGAAGTGCTGCGAATTTGTTTCCGGAAAACATATGCGTTTTGCCACTTTTAACAAAATGTGCCGTCAGATCATTGCCGACTTCGATGCAATTCCGATTACGAATGAAGTAAAGCCCCGCGTCGGTATCGTCGGTGAAATTCTGGTAAAATTTGCACCAGCTGCCAACAATTACCTTGTGGATCTCTTAGAATCCGAAGGAGCAGAGGCCGTTGTGCCGGATCTGGTAGACTTCATGCTCTACTGCTTCTACAACCAGATTTATAAAGCTGATTATCTGGGCATGAGCAAAAAGACCGCCCTGATTTCCCGTCTCGGTATCCGTGGCATTGAATTCCTTCGCGGAAGTGCACGCCATGCCTTTGAGAAGAGTACCCACTTCACGCCTCCGAGCAGCATTTATGAAACGGTGAAAAATGCAAAAACGATCGTAAACATTGGTAACCAGACCGGAGAAGGATGGTTCCTGACCGGTGAAATGATTGAACTGATCCACAGCGGTGTCAATAACATCGTCTGCACCCAGCCGTTTGCCTGCCTGCCCAACCATGTCGTAGGTAAAGGTGTCATCAAAGAGCTTCGCAAGCACTATCCATTAAGCAACATTGTTGCCATCGACTACGATCCGGGTGCCAGTGAAGTAAACCAGTTGAACCGTATTAAACTGATGCTTTCTACAGCTCAGAAAAATCTTCATAAGAAGGAGGAAGACGCTTCGTGATCAAACAGGAAATCAACGAACTGAAACGCCTTTATACCCCAAGCAACTGCTCCATTACCAGAATCTGTGGCTGCTATGTCGATGGGGAAAAGAATAAAAAGACCGAATTTAAAGAAGCCTTTCTCTCCCTTCCGGAAGAAGAAATTTTTAAATACTTTGAACTACTGCGCAAAACCTTATCGGGAAGTCTCGGAAAGAATCTCTTAAATCTGGACTTTCCCCTTGCAAGCGAACAGGAAGGAGGCACCCAGGCTGCCCTTCTTGCCCTGCGTGACAGTAAATTAAAGGATGATGCCTTAATCGAAGAGTTTTATGACCGTGTCATCAATACGTATGAATACGTCGGCAACTACCTGATTCTGCTCATCCATGACGCTTATGACGTTCCGGGAAAGACCACGGATGGTTTAACCATGGATGATGCTTCTGATACGGTATTTGAATACATCATGTGCTGTATCTGTCCGGTGAATCTTTCAAAGCCCGGCTTAAGCTATGACAACATCAACAATGAATTCCATAACCGTATCCGTGACTGGGTGGTAGAAATGCCCGAAACCGGCTTTCTCTTCCCGAGCTTCAACGACCGTGCAACCGATATTCACTCTACGCTCTTCTATTCCAAGAATCCGGAGGAAGCACATAGCGAATTCGTAGAAAACATTCTTGGCTGTACCATGCCTTTGTCTGCCGGGACACAGAAGGAAGCCTTTCAGGCTTTGATCGAGGAAACGCTTGGCGATGAGGTCGAATACGAAGTGGTGAAAAATATCCATGAAAATTTGACGGAAATGATCGAGGAGCACAAAGAGATTCCGGAGCCTTTAACTCTTGACAAGCATCAGGTGAAAAGCCTCTTTGAAAAGAGCGGCGTCAAGGAAGAAAAACTGACTGATTTCGATAAGCTCTATGATGCAGCCGCCGGAGAAGATACCTCTCTCTTTGTGAACAATGTGGCAAATGTCCGCACCTTCGAGGTAAAGACCCCCGATGTTGTCGTAAAGGTGAATCCGGAACGTGCGGATCTGGTCAATACTCTGCAGATCGACGGCAAACGCTGTCTTGTCATCGAAATCAACGATCATGTTGAAGTGAACGGCATTACCATTCATCAGGGTGTATCCTTAGAAGATGTGGCGGATGAAGAAGAATAGGAAATCAAAAAATGCTGATAACCAATTCTTTTTCGAATGATTATCAGCATTTTTATTATTTCTATGTTTGTATTTCTGTTTCTTTCTTTCCTGATCTGCTATACTCTTTCTGTCATGGATCAGAGTAGTTCCCATATACTTATTACAAGTAACTATTCAGAACCCCATTCGTAAAACCGTTGCTAACGCAACTTGAGTTTTACGAATGTGGTTACTTCGCCATATAAATTATGCCAAATGTCCTTACGAATGCGAGCATTCGACGTCCATATTGTCATAATTTGCATGGCTCTGAATAGTTACTATTACGAAAACAGATCACGATACCAGCGCAGAGCCGTAATGTACGCATCATATACCTGTTTGGAATCCATATGGTTCAGTAACATGGTGCGGTCAATTTCCTGCCAGTTGGCACTCTCATACTGCTTCACAAACTCTAACACCGGTGCAAAGTGTCCTTTATCCTCAATGAGTGCTTCCTCAATCTCCTTAGAAACCTTTACCATCTTAAGAGCCTCTTCCATCGGCTTATTAATAATAAGATCAAGTACCGAGAACAATCCCATTAAGAACAACTCTCCTGCCTGACCGCCCATTTCGAATACAGTTGCCAGATTCTCTGCGAATTTCGCCCGGAGCAGGGAAACACGC
Source organism: Firmicutes bacterium CAG:95 (assembly GCA_000438155.1). Lineage (GTDB taxonomy): Bacteria > Bacillota > Clostridia > Lachnospirales > Lachnospiraceae > Suilimivivens. Next base: position 103,298 of record FR902980.1, on the reverse strand, counting down.
ATAATCTCATTCGGACGATCTGCACAGAGCTGACTGGTCACCGCAGTGTTGATCCATTTCTTCAATTCCTTCTGTCCTAACATGGCTGCTGCATGACGGATGGATGTAATCTCAGAATTGACCGTCATATGGTTCACCATCTTCAACAGAGAAATCACAAGAGCCGTATCTCTTCCGA
>FR902980.1:94856-103092 GCA_000438155.1 Firmicutes bacterium CAG:95 | reverse complement strand
CATCGGCTGCCTTTGTCAAATCAAAGTCCGGTTCATTCACAATATTCAGAAGTTCAATATAATTCACCTTCAACGGAGAGACCTTTGCCTCTCCCTTCGTTACCGGCATACGGTAGAATGCTCCTTCATAGAGCTGGTAGCCGCCCTCTGCCTTCAACTGCTCGAAAATTTCCTGTGTATCAATATTTCCGGCACAAAGCTTGATGTTCGGATAAATCTTCGTAAAATAAATTCTTGCCTTCGTAATATCAATCTTCTTATGATCGAGCAGAATATAATCCATCAGAAGAAGAACCTGGCGGTAATCCTCAAAGCTGGATACCGGAAGTTTACGAATAGCAAGCTTATATCCGCTGTTCTTTAATTCTTTCAGGCGGTTAATGTACATGTCATTCGGCAGAACCGCATTATCTACAAGCAGCACCACGCGGTCATGCGGCGCCTTACACTGTTCATTGATATCCGTAAACAGAGAAATATTATTTATGGAAATAAATACTTCCTTGTCTCCGGAAAGGGTCTCGATTCCCATATTTTCAATCAGTTCAAACCCCTGAATCTGTCCTACTCCATCATTCATTCCGGTTCCTAAGAAGCTGGGATTTAAAAGGAAGTTCTTCTTCTGGGTAAATAAGGAATATGCCTTCACGGTCATATTTTCATCAAATAAAGGTATTAACGTTGCAAGCATTTTGTCTTCGCCTTTCTCTCAAAAATACCAATCATCTATCTGTCTGGAACTACAATAACGATTTCGAATCGTCATGTTTATTTTACAATAAAAATCCTCCAGTGTCTACTCACCACATACGTCTTCTTTCAAAAAGGAACATAATTTTTCATTTGGATATCCAAGGACTCCTGCCAGAAGTGTTTTCACATAAACCATCTCTTTCGTCATCCCATAAACCGGAACTGCACCTGCTTCCATCATCCATACGCCGGAAGCATATGCCGCCTCATTTGGACAAGGTGTTACGATTACCGGAATCCTGGCTTCCCTGCAGCGCATCAGGAACGGAAGCATGGAATACTCCGATTTCTGTTCCTCGTTCGTTCCTCCAATACAGGCTGTTGCCGAATGATACAGACCATGGATGACTGCACGGATTTCTTTATTAAGTACAATCTGCTGATAATTAAGCCCCACATATGGTTCTATGCACAGGACATCGCTTTTCAATTCTCCCATACGGGATAGGTCAATTCCATTGCCATTCCGCTGACTGCAGATCTTATCGCGTTTCAGTTCTTCCGTCCATTGGTTCAAGTGCATCGCTGCCCTGGAACATTCACCTTCCATCACCTTTGAGACTTCACCCAGGCAAACCGCATCACGGCTGTAAAAGTCGTTGGAATAATCCCCGCTGCTTACAAGATGTCCTCCATGATGAAGAAAGCACCTTCCGTCCTCATTCCGGTACACCACATAGACACCGGAATGAATTCCTGCACAAATCAGCTCCACAGAACGCCGGAAGTTCTCATTTCCGTTCGCGCCCTCCTGATTAAGCGGTAACTGGCTGGATACCAGAAATACCGGAATCTCCACCTTCGATAACGCTAACGCAAGCAGGGAAGCTGTATAGGCCAGCGTATCTGTCCCATGGGCAATCACGATTCCCCGATACTGTGAAAAATCACACTTTTTGAAAAAACGGAGTAATTCGTTCCATTTCGGAATCGTCATATTTTCGCTTAAAGTATTTAAAACGGTAACAACTTCAAATTTCTGATGAGCGCAGGGCGAATCCGATTCTTCAAAATATTGCAGAAGCAACGCTTTCGCTTTCTGAATGTCCACATCCCGCCGGTTCCCCTGTTCATCCCCGAAGGAACAGATCGTGCCTCCGGTTAACAATAATAAAATCTTACCTTCGCTCTCCATCATGCACTTAATCTCTCCGGAACACATCTCTGGTATAGACCTTCTCCTTCACATCGTCCAGACAGGCATCGTAACGGTTTGCAATGATTGCCTGACTCATTTCCTTAAACCTTGAAAGGTCATTCACGACACGGCTTCCAAAGAAGGTACTTCCATCTTCCAGTGTCGGCTCATAAACAATAACCGTTGCGCCCTTTGCCTTAATTCTCTTCATAACGCCCTGAATGGAGGACTGACGGAAATTGTCAGAATTGGACTTCATGGTGAGACGATATACTCCAACCACGACTTCCTTTTCCTTGTCAAGCTCATATTCGCCGTTCGCTTCATAACCACCTGCAAGCTCCAATACCCTATCTGCAATGAATTCCTTCCGCGTACGGTTACTGTCTACGATGGCTGTCATCATATTCTGTGGCACATCCTGATAATTGGCAAGAAGCTGCTTTGTATCCTTCGGCAGACAATAACCGCCATAACCAAAGGAGGGATTGTTATACTGATCCCCGATACGAGGGTCAAGGCAGACACCCTTAATAATCTGCCGGGTATCCAGGCCCTTCATCTCTGCATATGTGTCCAGCTCGTTAAAATACGATACACGCAGTGCCAGATAGGTATTGGCAAACAGTTTCACGGCTTCTGCTTCCGTATACCCCATGATTAAGGTATCGATGTTCTCTTTGATGGCCCCCTGCTGCAAGAGGTGTGCAAAGGTATTAGCAGCCTCCACTAGCTCCGGATTCTCCATATCCGTTCCAACAATAATTCTGGAAGGATACAGGTTGTCATACAGTGCCTTGGATTCCCTTAAGAACTCCGGACTGAACAGAATCCGGTCACAATGATACTTCTCCCGTACCGCAACTGTAAAGCCTACCGGAATCGTCGACTTGATTACCATAACAGCCTTCGGATTGACCTGCATCACAAGCCGGATAACCGCTTCTACCGCAGAGGTATCGAAGAAATTCTTCTTTGAATCATAATTGGTCGGTGTTGCAATTACGACAAACTCAGCATCCCGGTAAGCCGCCTCTGCATCTGTGGTTGCCACAAGATTCAAATCCTTTTCCCTTAAATATTTCTCAATATATTCGTCCTGGATCGGTGACTTGTGCTGATTGATCAGATTCACCTTTTCTTCTATAATATCCACTGCCATCACTTCATTGTGCTGTGCCAGCAAGGTCGCAATACTTAAGCCGACATATCCTGTTCCTGCTACTGCAATCTTCATCTGTTTTCCTCCTGACCGTAAAATTCCTGATACCACTGTGCAAAATTCCTTAATCCGGTTCGCAAGTCCGTTTTCGGGCAATAATCAAAGTCCTCCTGCAGGGCCTCTGTGTCTGCATACGTCACGGGTACATCTCCCGGCTGCATCGGCACAAGCTTCTTATGTGCTTCAAAATCATAGTCTGCCGGAAGGACTCCTGCTGCTACCAGCTCCTGCTGCAGAATATCCACAAAATCAAGCAGATTCTCCGGATGTCCGCCTCCAATATTATATACCTTGTACGGAGGAACCGGTAATCCGTCTGCTCCGTTTACCCGTTCCGGAGCCCCCTTCATCACACGCACGATTCCTTCCACAATATCATCCACATAGGTAAAATCCCTGCGGCAGTTTCCGTAATTAAAAATCTCGATGGTTTTCCCCTGAAGAAGCTTATTTGTAAAACCAAAGTATGCCATATCCGGTCTTCCTGCCGGTCCATAAACGGTAAAAAACCGTAAGCCGGTAGATGGAATGTTATATAACTTGCTGTAGGCATGTGCAAACAATTCATTCGACTTCTTCGTTGCTGCATACAAAGAGACTGGATGATCTACCGGATCCTCAGTAGAAAACGGCACCTTTTCATTCCCTCCATAAACAGAAGAAGACGATGCATATATAAGATGCGCAACGCCCTGTTTTCCATCATCGTAGGAATGACGGCATGCCTCTAAAAGATTGTAAAATCCAATCATATTAGAAGAAATATATGCATCCGGATTCGTAATGGAATACCGTACACCCGCCTGTGCCGCAAGATTTACAACAATCTGTGGTTCATAGGCTTCGAACAATTCCTGTATCATTGGGCGATCAGCAATATCTCCCTTTTTGAATATCCATTCCGTTTCCGGATATTCCTTTGATAGCTTCTCTATTTGTTTAAGTCTCCACTCTTTAATACGGACATCATAATAATCATTCAGATTATCAATCCCAATGATTCTTTCCGGCTTTTTTCCTTTTAAAAGTCTCATTACAAGATTGGCTCCGATAAAACCAGCTGCTCCGGTGACAAGTATTGTGGTTCCTTTCAGATTTAACTCATGCATATTTATTCTCTTTACCCTTCCAAATCATCCATCCATCTATTTTCCTAATAACCCACATAAAGTAGGACTTGTATGCTTTCAGAAAATCTGCATACGCACCCTACTTTTGTGACTAGTATAATTATTTATACTTTACCATTAATTCAGATAATTGTAAATGTCCTCGTTCCCTCCCACATTATTCTTAAGAACGATCGGGCAAAAGACTCTCAAATATTTCCCCTAAATCTGAGCTTCTCTATCATCTTGAATTTAACTCACACTTATTACATGTTTTGATTTTGCCCTTTCCCCAAGCCATTCAGGACCTCTTCAACTGCCGTGATGTAAGCAATGAATGGGAACGGACATTCATGTAATGAATCCCCCTTTCTCATTCTATATTATAATTAAAACCTCTGTTGTGAAAATTTTTAGACTGAATTGTATTTTTTGTGTAATAAAAAAACCTATACCGCCATTTTAAGCCTATATGTGATTTTATCTTCGTAATAATCCAAAAAATAATATTTTAAGCAGTTTATACATTGGCGAATGCCATGATCTTCATTTATCTGCTTTTCCAGATGTCTCTCTCATACTCTTCAATCGTCCGGTCAGAGGAAAAGTATCCGGCTTTTGCAATGTTAATAAGCATCATCTTTGCGAATTTCTCACGGTCGTTGTAGCAGGCATAGGCCTCTTCCTTCTTTTCACAGTACTCTTTAAAGTCAAGGAGGGTCATGAACCAGTCCTTGTTTAAAAGCTCCTTCTGCAAGCGTGTGAGATTCTCTTCCTGTCCGATGGCAAGGAGCTCCTTTGATGTAATAAAATCAACTGCTTCCTTAATATCCGGATCCTTCTCATAAAAATTCCTTGATACATAATCGGACTTTTCATAATGTGCAATGACTTCCTCACTGGATGCTCCGAAAATAAAGATATTGTCATCTCCTACAAGTTCATGGATCTCCACATTTGCACCGTCTTCGGTTCCAAGCGTTACCGCACCGTTTAACATGAACTTCATGTTTCCGGTTCCGCTCGCCTCCTTGGAAGCAAGTGAAATCTGCTCAGAAAGATCGGTTGCCGGGATCAGCTTCTCTGCCTTGGTTACATTATAGTTTTCCACCATAACAACCTTTAAATAAGGGCTCACCTCAGGATCTGCATTCACAAGCTCCTGCAGACACAGAATCAGATGAATGATATCCTTGGCAATCACATAAGCCGGCGCCGCCTTGGCACCAAAGATTACCGTAATCGGAGTTTCCGGTTTCTTTCCTGCCTTGATTTCCAGATATTTATGAATGACAAACAGGGCATTCATCTGCTGCCGCTTGTATTCATGCAGACGTTTGATCTGGGTATCAAAGATGCTGTCCGGATTTAAGGTAAGGTTCTGTGTTTCCTTTAAATAAGCACACAGCTCCTTCTTATTTTCCATCTTTACATCCAAAAGCTTTTTAAGGAATTCCGGATCGTCCTGATACGCTAAGAGTTTTGTTAATTCCATGGCATCCTTACGGTATCCTCTTCCGATTGTTTCATCTAAGAGTGCCGTGAGCCTTGGATTACAATGTAACAGCCAGCGGCGGAACGTGATACCGTTTGTCTTATTGTTAAATTTCTCCGGATAAAGCTCATAAAACGGATGAAGCTCGGTCTTTTTCAGAATATCCGTGTGAAGGGATGCCACACCGTTTACGGAAAAGCCGTAATGAATATCCAGGTGTGCCATATGCACAGTGTCATTGCGGTCGATAATGACTACCTTTTCATCATCGAATTTACGGCGTACCTTATCATCAAGAACCTCAATGATCGGAACGAGCTGCGGCACAACCTTATTCAGATAGGCAATCGGCCACTTTTCCAATGCTTCTGCCAGAATCGTATGATTCGTATAGGCACAGGTCTTTGAAACAATAGCAATGGCTTCGTCCATTGCTATGCCCCGCTCCATCAAAAGACGGATCAGCTCCGGAATAATCATGGTCGGATGTGTATCATTAATCTGGATCACCGCATAGTCTGACAGATCATGCAGATTTGAGCCACGCTTTACGCTTTCGTCCAGAATAAGCTGTGCGCCGCTGCTTACCATAAAGTACTGCTGATAAATACGAAGCTGTCTTCCCTCCTCATCCGAATCATCCGGATAAAGGAACAGCGTCAGATTCTTCTCAATGTCCGTTTTATCAAAGGAAATGCCATCCTGAACCAGATTCTCATCCACGGAATCCAGATCAAATAAATGAAGCTTATTGGTGTGATTTTCATAACCTGTCACATCAATGTCATACATTCTGGCATTCACCTTCAGATTGCCAAAGCTTACCGGATAAACCACCTCGGTACGGTTCAGCCAGCTTTGCGGCTCCATCCAGGGATTCGGAGTTTCCTTCTGCAGGTTCTTTTCAAATTCCTGCTTAAAAAGTCCCAGATGATAATTTAATCCAATTCCATCTCCGTTTAGGCCTAAGGTTGCCATGGAGTCAAGGAAGCAGGCAGCCAGTCTTCCAAGCCCGCCGTTTCCAAGAGACGGTTCAGGCTCAATCTCTTCAATTGCTGCAAGACTCTTTCCGTTACTTGAAAGAATATCCTTTACTTCATCATAAATTCCAAGATTAATCAGATTGTTGGAAAGAAGCTTGCCGATCAGAAACTCTGCTGAAACATAGTAGATCTTCTTTCCCTTTTGCTCGCTCTGTGCACGCTCTCTTTCCTTTGCCATCTCTTTCACAAGCTCAAGGAGCATGAAATAAATCTCCTTCTCGCCTGCTTCCTGAATGGACTTTCCAAGTTTTTGTTCCAATAATTCTTTATTCAACATCTGTTTTCTCCTTTTCGGGGGAATGCTATCCTTTTACGGCTCCGGATGCCACACCTTTAATAATATATTTCTGTCCGGACAGATATACAATGATAATCGGGATTATGGTTAACATAATACTTGCCATCATTGGTCCCATCTCAACCTTTCCGTAGCTTCCCCGGAAATACTGGATGAGCATCGGGATCGTTTTATATTTCTTAATATCAAGCACCAGGGTCGGAAGAAGATAATCATTCCATACCCACATGGCTTCCAGGATTCCTACGGAAATCATCGTTGGTGCCAGCATATGCATATCAATCTTAAAGAACGTCTGGATCGGATTACAGCCATCGATCAGGGCTGCCTCTTCTACCTCAAGCGGAATGGACTTTACGAAGCCACAGAACATGAATACGGCAAGTCCTGCCCCGAATCCAAGATAGATTACCCAGATATTCCAGGGAGTATTTAAATGAAGCTTATCTGCGGTCTGTGACAGGGTAAACATCACCATCTGAAAAGGAACCACCATCGAAAAGACAAACAGGAAATAAAGTACCTTAGAAAGGATGCCCTTTACACGGGTAATGTACCATGCACACATGGAACAGAAAAGCAGAATCGCTGCCACGGAAGTAATCGTAATAAATAAGCTGTAGCCCAGGCTGTTCAAAAAGCCTTTGGATTCAATAGCATTAATATAGTTTTCCAAACCTGCAAAGGTTTCTGCGGTAGGAAGCTTGAAAACGCTTCCGGTGCTGATGGCAGATTCCTTTTTCAGGGAATTGATCAAAATCATAAAAACAGGATAAATCCATAACAGGGAGAGGATGGTCAAAATGACAACTAATATGGTATTTCCGACTTTTTTCTTTGTATTCATTACTGCTGCACCTCCCTTGATCTGGTTGCTCTAAGCTGGAACAGGGAGATAAAAATTACCAGTGCACAGAAGATCACTGCCTTCGCCTGTCCGTAACCCTTCCACTGCATACCGGAGCGTGCATAGAAGGTATTGTAAATGTTAAGGGCCATCATATCGGTCATATGGTTCGGATCCCCGCCGGTCAACGCAAGGTTCTGGTCAAACAGCTTGAAGGAATTCGTTAAGGTTAAGAAAATACAAATGGTAACGGAAGACATTACCATGGGAATTTTAATTTTAAACAAGGTCTGCAGGCGGGTTGCTCCGTCAATCTCGGCTGCTTCAATTA
>FR902980.1:88483-94841 GCA_000438155.1 Firmicutes bacterium CAG:95 | reverse complement strand
GCTGCTTCAATTAAAGAATCCGGAACGTTCTGCAGGCCTGCAATGTAAATAATCATCATGTAACCAATCTGCTGCCATCCCATCAGGATAATGAGTCCCCAGTAGCCTGCGGTTGCATTTAATGCAAGCAGGGGCTGTTCTAAAATCGTCATCACACAGTTAATCAGGATCTGCCAGATATAACCAAGCACGATACCACCGATGAGGTTTGGCATAAAAAACACGGTACGGAAAACATTTGTTCCGCGTAATTTCTGTGTCAGTAAAACGGCAAGTGCAAATGCCAGAATATTAATACTTAAAATGGATACCACTGCAAACAATACGGTAAATCCAAATGCCCTCTGAAAAGAGGTGTCCGTAATTGCAGCACGGTAATTTGCAAGTCCTACCCACGTCGCATTTCCTACTGTTGTAAATTTACAGAAGGATAAGTATAAGCCCTCCACAAACGGAACAATAAATCCGATGATAAATGCAGCCAGCGTGGGCAGAATAAAAATAACTGCATGTTTCTTTATTGCCTTCTCCATAACATAACCTCCATATTACATGAGAATGGGCAGACAGTATTTTCTGCCTGCCCATTCCGGTTTCTTTATTTACTGCTGATTGGCAAGTTCATATTCGGTTGCCCATCCATCTACGAATGCACTTACTACTGCATCCCAGTTTGCATCGGTCTCATCTGCCGCATAAGCGGTTAATGCAGATCCTACACCATTCTTCCATTCTTCAGAAGGCATGGTTGTGAAGTTCCATGATACAGGTGTCTTTCCTTCTGCGGTATATGCGCTGTCCTGCTTAACAAATAAGTTTGGAGATTCCTTTGCGTTCTTGAAAGGAATAACAAATCCCATTTCATCAGACATGGAAGCAGTTCCCTTATCGGAAGTTACACACCAGTACATGAAATCAAGTGTTGCCTGGATATCATCTTCAGAAGCATCCTTGTTTACACACCAGTAATTTTCAGTACCGGTACAAAGTCCCTGGTTTGCTTCATCACCAACACCGATATAGATCGGAATCATGGCAAGATCATCATCGGTAAACTTACCGTCACCAACCAGGTTTCCATATTCCCAGGAACCATTCTGGAAGAATACGGCTTCCTTGTTTAAGAATTCATTTCTGGAATCGTCACCGGTCTTTGCTGCAAGATCCTTGCCGCTGCAGGTGCTGTTATTTACATACAGATCCCAGATGTTACGGTATGCATCAAGATAGGTTCCCTTGATAGCCGGAGTAGATCCGATACCGTCTTCCTTATACTCGAAGTAAATCGGAAGGTTTGCAAGATGGGTCTTGAATCTCCAGTCAGAGGATCCGTCCATACCTGCGGAAGTAAATGCTGCAAATCCAAGCTCAGAAGAACGGCTTGTAATATCTTCTGCAACCTTCTTTAAATCAGCAAAGGACTTGATGTCATCTATGCTGTAGCCTGCTTCTGCAAGTAAGGTCTTATTGCAGATCAGTCCGTAAGATTCAATAACATATGCAATACCAGCTACTGCATCTCCATCCTTTAATGCGAAATCTTCGCTTGTCAGTTCGCCATAGATTGCAGATCCGGAAAGGTCATAGCAGTAATCCTTCCAGTTTGCAAGACCAACCGGTCCGTTTACCTGGAACAGGGTAGGAGCTCCGCTCTTTCCCATTTCACTCATCAGAGTGGTTTCATAATTTCCGGAAGCTGCTGTCACAACAGTAACCGGTACGCCGGTCTCTTCGGTATAAGCCTTTGCCAGATCCTGCCACTGCTCATCCTGCTCCGGCTTGAAGTTCAGGTAATATACAGATCCTGCTCCGGTGCTTGTTGCTGCTTCGCCTTCAGAAGCCTCTGTGCTTTCTGCTGCATCTGCAGCCTCTGCTGTTTCTGTTGTTTCTGTTGTTTCTGCTGCTGTGCTTTCGCTGCTGTCACTTGCAGTATCTGTAGAGGTGCTTCCGCAACCTGCCAGAACTCCTGCTGTCATCATAGCTGCCATACCAAGGGCAAGCCATCGTTTTACATTTTTCATAGTATTCCTCCCATTTCTTTTATGATCCGCACCTTCATGGAAGAGTGCGTTTCTTTGTTTTGTTATACTTATCTTATCAGAAATGTAAAAGATCCATTATCAATTATTCTACCTCGAATGCAAAAAAATAAACCTGATATGATTTTTCATACAGGTTTATTTTTTGTTATCTGAATCATTCCTTATCTTCTTACTGCTCAGCTTCAAATTCCAGCACACTTTCCTGCACCATCTGCACAAACTTCTCCGGTGTAATCTTCTGTTCCGCCAGAAGCGGCAGTGTAACTCCCAGTGTCTCTTCCTGTAGGATGGAATTCCATTTCACCTGATAGTTTGGAACAATCTGATCTGCCCTGGAAAATGCTTTCAGATAATCCTTTAATACCTGTGGCTTGTCTGTCAGATCCTGGTTAAAGAGAGTTTCTTTTTCATTCTTATTATATTCTGTCCGGAACTTCAAAAATTCCACTGCCGCCGCTTTAACTTCATCCGGGTAGCTGGAAACAACCGCCCAGCCAAAGGTTTCCGGGGATGCCACCAGTGTATGCTCCGGAAAAGAAGAAAACCGTATCTCATCCCCTCTGTTTTCCGGGATCTGGTCAATCAGCCAGTAACCATTCGGAATCATAGCCGCCTTATCTGAAAAGAAATTGGAATACGCCACATCATAGTCCGTATGGAGAGCATCGTCTGTTGTATAAGAAAACAGCTTCTGCAGCACCTCTCCCAGATACAGACCGCTTTCATTATCATAGCTTTCCGGAAGCATCTGTCTCATGAACTCTGCCCCTTCTTTACTTTCCGCAAGGGCTGCCGTGGCAATCAGCATCGGTGCCCATCCGGTTCCCTCCGTATGCAGGGCAAGCGGCGTAATTCCATGCTCCTTTAAGGTATCGCAGCATTCCCAGAATTCCTCCCAGGTTTCCGGAAAGCGGTCAATCCCCGCCTGTGCAAACAAATCTTCATTCCAGAATATTCCGGCACAGGTAAATGCCGATGTGCTGATCGGTCCTAAATATACCTCTCCATCTGCATAGGTACTTCCCTGCAGCACAAACGGTTCAATATTCGTCTTCCAGGAAAGGTCCTCTTCCAGATAAGGACTCAGATCCTCAAGTCTTCCTTCTTCCACCATCATCATATAAAAGGAAGGAATCGTACATACATCATAAATAACTGCAGGCAGACTGTCCGTTACATTCATTCTTCTGAGATTCTGCCGGTATTCCTCCTCCGTTTCAAGTACCCATTCCACATCCAGGTAATACTTTCCTGCATAGGCTTTATTAAACGCATCGGCAAGCTCCTGATTGTTCTTCTTTCCCGTGGTCGGATCCACCGTAAAAATAATCGGAATGGAAATCACGCTGCTCTCTTCCTTAACCGTATTTTCACTCTCCGTTCCTGCACATCCCGGAACTGCCATGCCACACAGCATCATAAAAAGAAAGAACATCATGCCTTTCCTGCATTTTCTATAAATTCTCTTCATGCTGTTCCCCTTCCCCCGGGATTTCGATCGTACAGGTTGTTCCATCCTGCTCTGCCCGGTAAGTAAACAGGACCTCTTCTCCATATTTCAGCCTAAGTCTCGTCAGTACATTGCTCACTCCATAGCCGTTTTTCGCATTCTTAGGAAAAAGCTTTCTGGCTTCCGAAAGGGGCCTGCCGTTTAATGCATTGATCTTTTCTGCCATTTCCTCCGCAATAGGTATCCCGCTGTTATAAACGGTAAGAATCAGCCTGCCATCCTGCTTATACACATGAATCCGGATCTGACCGCCCTCATAGATTTCACAGAAGCCATATTTAATCGAATTTTCCACAAGTGGCTGTAAAATCAGCTTTAACACCCAGGTTTCTTCCGGATCCACTTCACAGTCTATCGTATAGGTAAACAGATTTTCATTACGGATCTGTCGGATCTGCAGATAACTCTTCACATTTTCAAGTTCATCTTCCACCGTAACAATTTCACTTCCCTTACTTAACGAAAGCCTCAGATATTTAGACAGAGCCTGAATCATATTCATCGTGGTCTCTTCTTTATTAATTCTCGCCAGCATATAAATCGTGTCCAGCGTATTATATAAGAAATGCGGATTAATCTGGCCGATCAGCATATTTAATTCACTGGTGCGCAGCTCCTTCTGCTGTGTCCTGATCTCATCCAGCAGCTCTTTGATATTGGAAAGCATCTCATTATAGGCATTCCCGATCTGGTCAAGCTCTGTTTTCGTATTCAGATGGACCAGCTTACCGAAATCCTCTCCGTTAAATTCTGTCATGGCCCGGTTCAGTTCCTTAATGGGCTTCGTAAATTTATTGGAAAAATAAATACTTAATACTACGGCAATCGCAATAACTAACAGGTAGATGACAAGCAGCACCCAGAATACCTTGGTAATTTCCTTACCAAGTACCCTATCAGGAACAAGTGTAAATACCGAAAATCCACACTCCTCCTGTTTATAAACAGATAATATGCCTCCGCTTATTTTCTCATTTTCAACCAGAGATCCATACCCTTGTGTCTGCGCATAATCAGCCAGAACAGCTTCCTGCTCCGGGGATAACGTAAAACCTTCGGGATACCAGTACGCACAGATTCTTCCCTGTGGATCCATAATTCCGATTGCTGCCTCCTGTGTGAGCGTATCTTCTTCAAGCAGCAGACTCTGCAAAAACTCCGGATTCATCTTAAAAAACAAATATCCAGGCTCATGTGCATAATTCAGGCTGTGTACCTTGCGTCCGACAAACAGTGCTTCTTCACCTGTCCCAAACAGATAGTCCTTCATAACAAACCACCTGGTATCGGCATAGGAACTGCCAAGCTGCTGCACCAGAAGGCTGTCAGCAAAATACTGATAGGGGATCTTCGAATAGGACCGGGTATAAAGATTTTTCTTATTATCCACATAACAGTATTCTGAAACATGATCGAGGTCAATATAGGCAAAATATTTACTTAAAGAATTCCGGTCTACCTCTTCCATAGGCTTTGCCTTAAGACTCTGCTGCACCTGATCATTTAAAATGCATTCTTCTGTCACCTTTTCGGTCTTCTGATACAGGTTATCAAGTGAAATCCCGGTCTTTTCCGTCATAAAGGTATATTTATCCGTAACGATTCCCATCATAATATTACGCATATAAAACCAGACTCCCATGCTTGACAAAAACAGCGCAAGCAGAAGAAGTCCGATTGTATATTTCAGATATTTTCTTTGAATTCCGGAGGTTGCTTTTCTGATTTTCATATGATAAATTCTTATATCCCTTCTAAACGGCTACCATTCCTTCTTATATTCGGTGGGAAGCTTCCCGGTATATTCCTTAAACAGATGGGAAAAGTAAGATGGATTGCTGATACCGATCTGTTCACAAATGCTTCCGATACTTTCATTCCCGTTCTGCAAAAGCTTCTTGGCCTTTTCCATCCGGCACTGTAACAGATATTTTTTAAAGGACATCTGCTGGCTTTCTTTAAATACCCTTCCAAAATAAACGGGATTCAGGTACACATGCATGGCGACCGCTACAATCGAAAGATCCTCCTCCTGCAGATGCTCGTCAATATAGGCCAGGGCTTCTGTCATATATTCCCGGTTTCCTCCAACCTCATGACTGGCGGCATAATTCTTTCGTTCTTCAATTGCCCGGCACAGAATCTTATAGCTCACATCCACTTCCTTCGATGCACTTAAGTTCTGCATATTGGAATAATAATTCTGGAACTGCTTTTTTAATTCCTCCGACATTCCATAAGTCTCTTCCAGGAAAACCTCAGCATCAAGCATGACCGTATGAAGTCTCTGGCGCTGTGTCTCCTCCTGTGCCGGAAGCGTGTAAAGGAAGTGTACAAAAGCCTCCTTCAGTGCATTTTCATCATTCCTGCGAAGCGCACTTCCAATCTGCTGCTCTTCCGGTGCCGACGTATCCTTAGCATATTGCGAGGCACTTTCCATATAAACGGTAAATGAACCGGAACCGGCTTCACTTGCCATAGTAAAAAGCTCGCAGGCTTCTTCGTAGCTTTTCCGGATTCCGGGAAGTCCCTTATAGGGCTTGGATATGGAAGCAATGATAGGACTCTTCAGTTCTTCCTTTGCTTCCTCCAAAAGATGCTTCACTGCAAGTACTGTGGCATTTTCTTTCGTGCGGACCAGAAAGAGCAGCGTCTCTCCCTGTCCCTGCAGGCATAAATAAGCAAACCTCTCCCGCAGCTTTTGTTCCAGAAAGGACTTCAGGGCAAACCGCGCTGCTTCATATTCCAATGTATTCGTGATTTTGTATGCAAGATCAATATCCGTATTCACAGCAATAAAACGCTC
>FR902980.1:77589-88444 GCA_000438155.1 Firmicutes bacterium CAG:95 | reverse complement strand
TTTGTAATGGCTGATCCACGGTCTCAAAAACCTCGGTCAGCTTATCAAAGGAAATCTGATTAAACAGATACTTCTGCACAATGACCTGCAGGAAGCTTGTCGCATCCTTCATTACCAGATTCTCCCAGCTTTCCATGCGCTCTTCTTTTTTCTGCTTTTCCATACAGGACCGGTACGCATTCTGCATGGTTTCCTGCAGCTTGTCATCCTCAATCGGCTTTAACAGATAAGCAAACGCACCGAGATCGCATGCTTCCTTTGCATACTCAAAATCCCGATACGCACTTAATACAACAAACAGGCACTCCTGTCCTGTCTGCTGTATCGTATCCATCATCTGTAATCCGGTCATCTGTTTCATCCGGATATCGGTCAGCACCACATCCGGTTTCTTCTCACGGATCACTTCAATTGCCTGCTCTCCGCTTAATGCTGTACCAACCACCTGGAATCCCATCTGATCCCAGTCATAAGTCTTTAACAGACCCTTTAATAAAATCGGTTCATCATCTACAATTACAAGATCCAATAATTTCATCATTGCTTCCCCATATATAAGTCTGTTCTTCCATACCATTCAGTTTACCTGTCCGATGCAAAAAATTATACCAATTGTCATACACAGGATGCAAAAATTCATACTATTTGGTCTGATTTAAGATTTCCATGAACTCTTCGCCTGTAATCGTTTCCTTTTCATACAGGTATTTCGCAAGCTCATGAAGCTTATCCTGATGGGCGCTTAGAAGCTCCATGGCTGTGCTGTAGCCCTGCTTTACAAGAGAAATCACCATATCGTCAATCTCTGCTGCCTTCTGCGGCGAACAGCTTAAGGTAGCATCTTCGTTAAGATACGCATTGTTCCGGGTTTCAAAGGCAACCATTCCGAATTTTTCACTCATGCCATACCGGGTAATCATTGCCCTTGCAAGCTTCGTTGCCTGCTCAATATCATTGGAGGCTCCTGTGGTAATGGAATGGAAAATCAGTTCTTCGGCACATCTGCCGCCTGTAAGGGTTGCAATCTTATTGGTAAGCTCTTCCTTCGTCATCAGGTTACGCTCCTCGGAATCTACCTGCATGGTATAACCGAGTGCTCCTGAGGTACGGGGAATAATCGTAATCTTGGTAACAGGTGCGGATTGTGTCTGCAATGCGGCCACAAGTGCATGTCCGATCTCATGATAGGATACAATGAGACGTTCCTTCGTGGACAAGACCTTATTTTTCTTCTGATAACCGGCAATGACCGTTTCAATACTCTCTTCAAGATCTGCCTGGGTAACGAACTTACGGTTCTCACGGACTGCACGGAGCGCGGCTTCATTGACCATATTGGCAAGTTCTGCACCCGACGCTCCGGAAGCGGCTCTTGCAATGGCATTAAAATCTACCTGATCTGAAAGCTTAACCTTACGGGCATGTACCTTCAGAATTTCTTCCCTTCCTTTTAAGTCCGGAAGCTCCACAGGGATTCTGCGGTCAAAACGTCCGGGGCGGAGCAATGCCGGATCCAGACTGTCCGGCCGGTTCGTTGCAGCCAGAATCACAACACCCTTTGAAGCATCAAAACCATCCATTTCCGTTAATAACTGGTTCAGGGTCTGCTCACGTTCATCATTACCTCCATAGCCGCCGCTGTCACGCTTTTTACCAATGGTATCAATTTCATCAATAAACACAATACATGGTGCCTTTTCATTCGCCTGCCGGAACAGGTCACGTACCTTGGAAGCACCCATACCGACAAACATCTCCACAAATTCCGAACCGGAAATCGAAAAGAACGGTACACTGGCTTCGCCTGCAACGGCCTTTGCCAGTAAGGTTTTACCGGTTCCGGGAGGTCCTACAAGAAGTGCACCCTTCGGACATACCGCACCGATTTCCTGATACTTTGCCGGATTGTGCAGAAAATCTACAATTTCGGTTAAGAGCTCCTTGGCTTCATCTTCACCCGCCACATCATTGAAGGTTATTCCGGTTGTAGATTCCACATAGACCTTGGCATTGCTTTTCCCGAAGGACATAAATGGATTTCCTTCTCCGCCGCCACCCATCTTTTTCATCATATAATTGCTGAGCAGTTGACCAAGTCCCCAGAAAATCAGGATCGGAACAATCCATACCAACAGGAAATTCAGGATCGGATTCATTTCCTTTTCCGCAACACGTCCAAATTCACAGCCTGCATCCTCCAGACGGTTTACAAGCTCCGGATCATCAAACGTTGTGGTTGCGTAGTACTTCGGCTCTTCCTTATCAGTATCCACAAAATAAATGGAATCGCCGTTTAACTCTACCCTGGACACTTCCTTACTTTCTACCATGTTAAGGAACGTTCCGTAGTCCACTTCCGTAATCTGGTTTCTCCTGATCAGCAGTGGAAACAGGAAGGTATTGAGCAGAATCAGCACCACCATTGCCACAAGGTAATAAAACACTAACGGCTTCTTTGGTTTTTCAACTTTTTTCATACACTATCCTCGCTTTTGCTTTTTATATTGTCTGGGCGTACACCCTGTAATAACTTTAAATTTCCTGTTAAAATTGGATAAATTCTTAAATCCGCACTGGTAGGCGGCATCCGCAACTGCTGCACCCCCAAGAATCTTCTCACAGGCCTTCTGAATCCTCAGGCGGTTCAGATACTCAATCGCTCCCATTCCCGAGATCTCCCGGAACCTCTGCATGAAATAGCTTTCACTTAAATGAACCTGTCTGGCCAGCAGCTCTATGGTAATGGCATCCTCATAATGCTCTGCCATATAGTCAAGCACGGTCCGGATCTCTTCCCAGGAATCTGTTTCCTGCCGGCAAATTACCGATCCGGACTGTTCCGTATACCATAATAGCTTTAACAGCTCTCCCTTCATCAGAAGATCAGTCTGTGCACGGTTCTCCTTCGCGCAGAAAATAACATGCTCTGCACATTCCTTTAACTGCAGGTAACAGGGATTGTCTGTATGAACGGGAAGCAGCCTTGCTGTTCCCCTGCAGAGAGGAAAAATCATCTCGGTATAACACCGGTCCTCACTGCTTCCAAGCATTTCGGTACGGAATACCACCGTATCATAACAAAGGCATCCGTCCGCCTCAATGGCATGAAGCACCTCCGGCTGGATCAGCAGAATATCCCCCGGATGAACCTCTGCTTCCCGGTCGCCGATTCTCATAATTCCTTCTCCGTCCGTCACATAATTCAGCTCCCACTCCCTATGCCAGTGAAGCGGCACGAACGGAAAGTAATCCGGGATCCGGCTTTCATAATAGCTGTATGGCACAAGATAGGAGCTGTGCCTGCGCTTTTCGTGTGCATTTGACTCAAACAGTTCCTGATTTTCTGCCACTTTTCCTGCTCCTTCCCGAAAAACATAGAATTGTACTATTTTTTCATAGAATTATAGTAGAATAATCCTATTTAAGATAGTATTGTATCGTTATAGACAGGGAAAATCAATTCCCTTACCACAGATTTAATAAAAATTTTAGATCCTGAACAATGGAGGTTATCTATGAGCACAGAAAGAAAACAACCGGAATGGCTTGACAATGCCGTATTCTATGAAATTTATCCCCAGTCCTTCCGTGATACCAATGCTGACGGTATCGGTGATTTTAACGGAATTATCGAAAAGCTGGACTATATTAAGGAACTGGGATGTACCGCCCTTTGGCTGAATCCCTGCTTTCTCTCCCCCTTCGGCGATGCCGGATATGACGTGGAGGATTATTACACCGTAGCTCCCCGTTACGGAACCAATGAGGATCTCGTTCATTTATTTGAAGAAGCACACAAAAGACAGATGCATGTCCTTCTTGACCTCGTTCCGGGGCACACGGCGGTTACCTGCAAATGGTTTAAAGAATCCATGAAGGCCGATAAGAATCAATACACCGACCGCTATGTCTGGACAGACAGTGCCTGGGAATCCCCGGAAAATATGGCAACCATCCGCGGCATCTCGGATCGCGACGGTTCCTGTGTGGTAAACTTCTTCTCCCATCAGCCTGCTTTAAACTATGGCTTCTATCAGCCGGATCCTTCGAAAAAGTGGCAGCAGCCCATGGATGCAGAAGGTCCCATGGCTACCCGCGAAGAATTAAAGAATATCATGCGCTTCTGGCTTTCCTTAGGCTGTGACGGTTTCCGTGTGGATATGGCCGGCTCCCTTGTAAAAAATGATGTGGATGGGAAAGGAACCATTGCGCTCTGGCAGGACATCCGTAAATTTTTAGATGAAGAATTCCCGGCTGCAGCCATGGTCAGTGAATGGGGTGAACCGGATAAGAGCCTCATCGGTGGTTTTCATATGGACTTCCTGCTTCACTTCGGACCCTCGCATTACAATGATCTGTTCCGCTGCGATGAACCCTATTTTTCCCGCCGCGGAAAAGGAAGTGCGAAGGAATTTGTTGCAAAGTACTGTGAAAACTATGCAAAGACAAATGGCCGGGGACTGATCTGTATCCCGTCCGGCAATCATGACATGGATCGTCTGGCCCGTACCCTCGATCCCGAAGAAATGAAAATTGCCTTTGCCTTCCTTCTTTCCATGCCCGGTGCTCCGTTCATCTATTACGGGGATGAAATCGGTATGCGGTATGTAGAAAACCTGACCTCTGTAGAAGGCGGCTATAACCGTACCGGTTCCCGTTCCCCGATGCAGTGGAACACTTCCGCAAATGCTGGCTTTTCTTCCGCTCCCTCTGAAAAGCTGTATGTTCCTGTGGACCCTGACCGTAACCGCCCGAATGCAGAAAAAGAAATGGCTGATGACACCTCCCTTTACAGTGAGGTAAAGCGTCTCATTGCCTTCCGTATGGCTCACCCTGCCCTGCAGAGTATGGCAGCGATCCGCTTCCTCTCCGACGGTGATCCGCTCATTTACGAGCGTACCTGTGACAAAGAAAGGATTCTGGTGATCATTCATCCTGCAGACCGTAACGTGGTTGTTCCGGATGTAAAGGGAGAGATCCTTTATACTGTCGGTGGAAATGCCTCTGTAACAGGAGACAACCTTGCTGTCGATGGTGGAACTGCCGTGTTCCTTGCTTTATAAATATCTGTCCATCCACATGGAAATCCCCTGTCAGATCAACTTCTAACAGGGGATTTTCAATTAAATTCTTAATTTCAAATATTCCTAATCCACCTTAAGAATCGTCTTAAGAATTCGTCCTACACTTGTTTCCATTTCTTCACGTGTAAGGCATCCCTGTCGGACAGCCTCCATAAGACGGTCTGCAAATCCACGTGGCATTTTCAGATCGTTTCCGGCATGTGTTTCCTTGTAATGCTCTCCACAGGTCCACCAATCGGTTGTTACCATACCACCAAATCCCCATTCCTCGCGGAGAACTCCGGTTAACAGTTCCTTATATTCCGATGTCCGGTGTCCGTTCATGATATTATAAGAAGACATGACTGCCCACGGCTTCTGTTCCTTCACAATCCTTTCAAAAGCCTTCAGATAGATTTCCCGTGCTGCACGCTCCGATACCCGTGAATCACAGTTCTTACGATTTGTCTCTTTATTATTACATGCAAAATGTTTTAAGGTCGCACCTATGTGATTCGACTGGATTCCTTTCACCATAGCTCCTGCAAGCTCTGCTGTCAGAAGCGGATCCTCAGAATAATATTCAAAATTACGTCCACACAACGGACTCCGGTGAATATTAATCGCCGGTGTCAGCCAGACCGATATATTGTTCTCCTTTACTTCCGCCCCACCGGCTTCCCCGATTTTTTCTACAATCTCCGGATTCCATGTGCAGGCAAGTAAGGTAGCGCATGGAAACGCTGTTGTATTGACACCTGCTTCCGGAGCAATCCGTAAGCCGGCCGGCCCATCGGCTGTCATGATATCAGGGATTCCATATTCCGGGAAATTACCAAAGCCAAAGGTATTGGCAACTCCGGTATTCGGCTGTCCGCCAAGAAGATAGGCCAGTTCTTCCACAGAAAGCTGCGCCAGGAATTCTTCCATGGTAATGGTTCCATCTGCGACCTCTGTAAAATCATGCTCTCCGCTTCGATGCATTCCACGCCAGAGCACATAGCTTTCTACCAGTTTTCCTTCCGGTGTAAATCCATCGGTCTGTTCATCTTTTAATTTGCCGATTTCAGATGCGTTCGGATCATTGGCCTGCATCAAAGGAAGTTCTTCAAAGGTGCCATCTGCCAGCATTCTTTTCTTAAGGGAAGTCGGTGCCAGCTTCGTTGTCAGTTGTTCCGTAATGACATCTTCCTCCAGCACATAGCTATAAGAAAGCTTCTCTACATCCCGTACTGAAGTTCCGGCATAAATGACATAAGTGCCTTTTTCCAGAACATAGGCAGCCTTCCTAACCTTACCAAGGTCGTCAAAAGATGCCATATCACTGACCTTCCACTGTAACAGTAAGAGCTGTGATTCTCCCGTCTGAAGAAGTCGTGTCTTTTCAAATGCAACAAGCTCCTTATCCGGTTTACCCAGCTTTCCCTGCGGTTTGCCGACATATATCTGAACCACTTCTTTTCCGGCACAGCTTCCGGTATTCGTTACCTGAACCCGGACCTGAATATTACCATGGTTCTCTCCTGCTTCCAATGGCTTCACCTCAAAGGTCGTATAAGAAAGTCCGAAACCAAATGGATAATTTACCTTTTCCCGTGCACCCGTAATGGTTTCAAAGTAACGATAACCGACATAAATATCCTCCACATAATCCACATAATCCCTGGATTCATGGAAGCTCTCCGAGGAGGGATAATCCTGCAAAGCTTTGGCAAGGGTATCAGAAAGCTTGCCGGAGGGATTCCCTTCTCCTAACAGAAGTTCCGCTGCTGCAGTTCCTCCTTCCATGCCGCCCTGAAAAGCAAACAATACGGAAGAAATGAGGTCATCCTCTGCAAACCAGGAGGTGTCTACCATACCCCCTACATTCATCACGACAATGACCTTATCAAAATGCTCCTTTACAAGATCAACCATCTGCTGTTCCCCATCCGACAGACAGAAATCTCCGTTTGAAAAAATGCCGGCAGCCCTTTTGGTCATTTCGACCTCAGAATCACAGATTGCCTTATTCTCCGGATCAATATATGCTGTCCTGTCCCAGCCTTCTCCCGAGAAGCGACAGATACTGATAATTGCCGTATCGGTATAGGATTCTGCTTTCTTTATAAGCTCTCCGGGGATCTGAGGCTCTATGGTCATTCCCGGCACTGCTCCATTCTGATACTGTTTTTTGATATCCTCACGGTAAAAGTCGCAAAGTTCTTCAAATATGCTCACTTTGTCAGCCTTACTCTTTAATCCATCATACAACGTCCGTATATACTCACAGGTAACATCACCGCTTCCACCACCTCCTTTTACATAATCGAAGGTTCCCTTCCCGAATAACACAACCCTGGTTCCTTTTGCAAGTGGAAGAACCTTATTTTCATTCTTCACAAGAACCATGCCTTCCTTTGCTGCTTCTTTAGAAAGTGCAATATGTTCCTTACTTCCCGTAACACGTTTCCCATCCTGTCCGAGTGGAATTCCCGGCTGATATAATGCTCTCGCCCATCTTTTCATCTGTAAACACCTCATTTATTTTTAAACATTTAATTCTGCAAATAACCTCTCTGCATAATACACGGACTGCATGGCATCCTTTCCATAGAAATCGGCACCGATCATATCCGCATATTCCTGCGTCAGTACCGCACCTCCGACCATTATCCTGCATTCCGGTACTTCCCTGCGAAGCTGTCTGATCGTCTCTTCCATGCTTTCTACGGTTGTGGTCATTAATGCACTCAATCCGACTAACGGTGCATGACTTTCTTTCACTGCTTCCACGACAGTTTCCGGAGGCACATCCTTTCCAAGGTCAATCACATCATAACCGTAGTTTTCCAACAGAACCTTTACAATGTTCTTACCAATATCGTGAATATCACCCTTCACGGTTGCAATGACGATCGTTCCTTTCTTCTCCTGCGCCACACCCTGGCTCGCAACATATTCCTTAATGGCTTCGAATCCGGCCTTTGCTGCCTCTGCACTCATCAATAGCTGCGGCAGGAACATCGTTCCCTTTTCAAAGCCCTGTCCGACAAGGTCCAGTGCCGGAACCAGATCTTCATTGATGATTTCCATGGTTCCCTTCTTTGGCTTACCGGTTCCGTCATCCTCAAGCAGCTCCTTCGTTGCCCGGAATGCCGGCTCCTTTAAGCCCTTGACGATGCAGTCCTTCAGGCTGATGATGCCTTTTTCTGCCGTTGCGGCAGCACCTGCTGCACCACCTGTGCCTGTGCCACCTGCCACATCACTTACAACCTTAATCTGCATGGCTGCATACTTCTCAATATAATCCCTGCACTGGCTGTCAAAGCCGCCAAGGACACAATAGGTATCATACGCCTGACGCATCAGGGCTGCATTCGGATTGATGATTCCGGCAGACAATCCGGCATCCATCGCCATTGAGAAAAAGGCGGCATTAATGATTTCACGCTGTGGAAGTCCGAAGGAAATATTCGAAACACCAAGGACGGTTCTGCCTCCCTGTGCCTTAATGCCTCGTACGGCATCCAGGGTTGTTTTGGCTGAAGAATCATCCGTACTCATCGTCATGGTGAGGGCATCAATAACGATGTCCTTCCGCTTGATTCCATATTCCTCGGCCGTACGGTAAATCTTCTCTGCAATGGCAAGTCTCCCTTCGGAGGTATTTGGAATGCCATCTTCATCCAATGTCAGTCCGACAACAGTTCCACCATACTTCTGTACCAATGGAAAAATCGCCCGCATTACCTCTTCTTTTCCGTTTACGGAATTGATCATCGGTTTTCCATTATAGATCCGCAAAGCCTGTTCCATGGCCTCCACGTTCGTGGTATCAATCTGTAACGGAAGCGGCAGAATACTCTGTAATTCATAAACGGTCCGCTTCATCATGGCCACCTCATCGATTTCCGGAAGTCCGACATTCACATCCAGAATGTGTGCTCCGGAATCTGCCTGCTTCACGCCCTCTTCGAGAATATATTCCATATTCTGATCACGGAGTGCCTGTTTAAACTTCGACTTTCCGGTCGGATTGATCCGCTCGCCGATGATCATGGGTTTCTTACCAAGTTCTACTGCCATGGAATAAGAGGTGACAATCGTTTCCTCCTTTTCTGTAAGTGGCTTTGGTACAATATCCTTACACCGTTCCGTCAAGGCCTTGATGTGCGCCGGTGTCGTACCACAGCAGCCCCCTGCCATCCATGCACCCATGCGGATAATTTCTTCCACATCGGCGGCAAATTCTTCCGGATCGACATCATATACCGTCTTACCGTTTTCCGTCCTCGGAAGTCCGGCATTCGGTGTAATCACCAAAGGCAGGGAAGAAAGCTTCGTCATCTTTTCAAAAATCGGTTTCATCTGCTTTGGGCCGAGTCCACAGTTCATGCCAAGCGCATCTACCCGGAGCCCCTCTAACATCGCAACCACAACCTCCGGGGATGCCCCTGTTAACATCTTATGGCTTTCATCGAAAACCACCGTTGCAACAACCGGAAGATCGGAATTCTCTTTGGCTGCAAGAACGGCTGCCTTTAACTCATAGGTATCGCTCATGGTTTCAATTAAAATCAAATCCGCCCCGGCAGCTGCACCAATCTTAACCACTTCTGCATATACCGATACAGCTTCTTCAAAATCAAGCGTTCCCATCGGCTTTAACAGCTTGCCGGTCGGTCCTAAGTCAAGCGCCACATAAGCATTCCTTCCGCATTCTTCTGCTGCCTTTTTCGCATTTTTCACCGCCGCTTCCACGATCTCCTGCAAATGATCATATTTAAAGCGGTTGGCTCCGAAGGTATTGGCAAGAATGATATCCGCCCCGGCTTCCAGATATTCCTTATGAATTGCAAGCAGCTCCTCCGGCTTGCTTAAATTCCACGTTTCCGGAAGCTCTCCCGGTTTTAATCCCCTTGCCTGAAGGAGGGATCCTAATCCTCCATCAAAAAAGAGCATACGTTTTCCAAGTTCTTCTCTGATATTCATTTTGTCTTCCCATCCGGTAACCATTCCTGTCTGAATCATGATCCATGGCTGCATTTCTCTCCCGGTTACCTGTTTTTACCATCTTTTCCTGCTGTCAAAAATTCTTTTTATCTAAATCTTTTTCAATCTATAACCTTCTATGTATTTCTCCGGTAAGCACATGTGATATTCGCACAGACCTCACACCCTTCCATCCGGCAGTGCGTATTGACCTCACTCACCCCCATAATGGCAGTAACCGACTTTTCGGGAAGCATGATGTCTCCCTCAGATAAATAAATTCCGGCTCGCTTCGTTGCCTCAATGGTATCTAAGAATCTCCCCTGTATGGCAAGTGGCAGATCTCCATATCCCGGACTGAAACGTGGCCGTAAAAAAAGGTGTTCTGCCTGCAGATCCTCTTCCAGGCTTCTCTGGCATTGATCACAGTAGGCCTCCATTGCTGCTGCTCCTACCGCCTGCAAAATCGCCGCTTTCGTAATGTTCAGCCTGCCAAAGCGTGTCATCAGCCGGTCCACACCATTTCCCAGTGTTGCTGCAAAGTAAATGACCTCCCGGCAGCCCCTCAGATTCGTAGACAGGTTTCGGCTCTTTAAAACAAGTCCTCCTGCCTCCATCGTATCTTCTTCCAGAAAGGTAAGTGGAAAACGCCGGTAAACACACCGTGGCTGAATCACCCTAAGCATCTCGTGGATACACTCCCTGATCTGCTCTGTAATGGCCTCATCGGCTCTCTGCCCCCGGTATCCCAGATAACGCAGAACCTCTGATTGTTTAATTTCCTCTTCTGTGATCTGTGGCTGTGGCATTCCTGCTCT
>FR902980.1:75602-77562 GCA_000438155.1 Firmicutes bacterium CAG:95 | reverse complement strand
CCTTCATTGTATACTCTTCAGAATCAGGTCCGGGTATCCATTCTGTATGCAACCATTCCTCAACTATCGTAACCATAATCAGTACTGAATGACATAGGCTCTGAATTGTTACACATCGTAACTATTCAGCCCCCATTCGTAAAACCGCTGCTATACGCAGCTTAAGTTTTACTCATGTGGTTACTTCGCCATATAAATTATGCCAAATGTCCTTACGAATGCATGCATTCGACGTCCATATTGTCATAATTTGCATGGCTCTGAATAGTTACTACACATCAATGAATAATTGCAGATAAATTATCATAGATTCCCTTAGCCACTTCCGGCTTATTCATGGAATATACATGAATATGGTTCACACCGTTTGCAATCAGATCAATGATCTGATCGGTTGCATAGGCAATGCCGGCCTGCTGCATCGCTGCCGGATTGTCTCCAAAACAATCTACAATACTGCGGAACCGCTCCGGTACATTACATCCGGAAAGCCGTACTGCATTGGCAACCTGATTGGCTCTTGTGATCGGCATGATTCCCGGAATGACGGGAACCAGAATTCCTGCTTCCCGTGCTTTATATAAGAAATTATAAAAAATATTGTTATCAAAAAACATCTGAGTCGTCAGGAACTCACACCCTGCATCCACTTTCTTCTTAAGGTTTAAAATGTCTTCCTTCTTCGTTGCCGCATCAGGATGTCCTTCCGGATAGCACGCTCCACCCACACAGAAATCTCCATATTCCCGGATCGTTTCCACAAGCTCGGAGGCATGATGATAATCCACATAAGGATCTCCTTCAAAGTCCTTCGGCCGGTCTCCGCGAAGCGCCAGAATGTTCTCAATTCCGGCTTCCTTCATCTGTCCAAGTGCCGCATGAATATCTGCCTTTGTGGCTCCAACACAGGTCAGATGGGCAATCGTTGTCACCTGCTGTTCCTTCTGGATTTTCTCTGCAATTTTAATGGTATATCCTCTGGTGCTTCCACCTGCTCCATAGGTCACACTCATGTAGCTCGGCTTTAAGGCTGCCACACCGAGCGCTGCCTTTTCCACCGCTTCATAGTTCGTGGTTGTTTTCGGTGGAAATACCTCAAACGATACGGTAATTTCTTCTTTTTCAAATATGGATGTGATTTTCATTACTTTACCTCTTCATGTTTGTGTATTCAGAATCATCATTATAGCATGGATTCATAAAATCTGCCACACTTCAATTACCGTTCATCCGTTGCAATCCGGTAATCAACCCTCTCCCCTACATGATACTTCCGGTAATACCCTTCCTCCAACGGGATCCAGAGCAGCTCATAATTCGGATATCTCTCGCCTTCCCTCTCGATCAGCCGCTCCTTCTGTGTTTCCCTGCGGCATGTCAGAAATACGGTCAGATCATAAAACGATAAAAGCTCCGGATAATGCGAATAGCTCCCTTCCACTATGGTAAGCGGCTGACCGGTAATCTCTACAGGAGGCAGCAGCCGCTTTTCCCTGCAGCTATAGACCTCATATTGTACCGCCTCTCCCTTTTTCGCAGGCTGCAGTACGGTTTTGATCATCCGTTCAAAGTCCATATTGGCACAGGGAATCTTTTCCCACCCTGCCACTCTTTGTTCTACCGGAAGATAAAAATCATCCATATGAAAGACCCGTGCAGGGAACCGCCCGGCAAGCAGATTGGAAAGCGTGGTCTTCCCGCCTGCACACCGGCCGTCAATTCCGATGATACACCTTGAGTTTTCTTTCAATAATTCTTCTAAATCTGAAATCAGCTGATCGTACTGCATCTTATCTCCTTAAAATCCCTTTAACTATTCAGAACCCCTTTAAAGAAAGTCTTTGCGTAAACTCTCAAACCGTGATATAACAGTAAACGGAATCAATAAGCAAAGGATAACATACATCATGAACACAACAACAAAAAAAGTTTTTATGGAAGGAATGCGTGACGGTCTTCC
>FR902980.1:70915-75579 GCA_000438155.1 Firmicutes bacterium CAG:95 | reverse complement strand
TCTTCCGATCGGACTTGGCTACTTCGCCGTGTCCTTTTCCCTTGGCATCGTTGCCCGCAATGCCGGCCTGAATGCCTTTCAGGGATTCCTGGCCAGCCTGTTAACCAACGCATCTGCCGGAGAATATGCCATCTTTACCTTAATTGCAGCGAATGCGACCTATTTTGAGGTTGCCATTATGACACTGATCACAAATGCCCGGTATCTGCTTATGAGCTGTGCATTAAGTCAGCGTTTCTCTCCGGATACCGGAATCGGACACCGCCTGCTCCTTGGATACGATGTTACCGATGAGCTGTTTGGAATTACCATTGCCCGTCCAGGAATGATCAATCCCTTTTATACCTACGGTGCCATGTGCCTGGCCATTCCCGGATGGTCCATCGGGACTGCCCTCGGTGTTATTGCCGGTAATATCCTTCCGTTCCGTGTTGTCAGTGCCTTAAGCGTTGCTCTTTACGGAATGTTTATCGCCATTATCATTCCTCCGGTCCGTACTGAAATCAGGAATATGATTTCTTTATCTTCCATAAAGAAAACCTTTAAGGACAAGCTTCCTGTATTTTACCGGGAATCACCGGTTACTGCTGCGATCCTCATCAGCTTCCTTGCAAGCTACCTTTTTAACCGGCTTCCATGCTTTGACAAAATCAGCAGCGGTAATAAGACCATCCTGCTTACGATCGTCATTTCATCGGTAATTGCACTGCTTCACCCTGTCAAAAATAACCTGGAGGATCCTGATGATGAATCATAATATATATATTTACATTGCCATTATGGCACTTGTTTCTTTCTGTATCCGTGTACTGCCACTGACACTGATCCGTAAACAGATTAAAAGTCAGTTTCTGCAGTCGTTCCTTTACTATGTTCCATATGTAACACTTGCCGTAATGACATTTCCTGCCATCGTCGATGCAACCCAGTCCCCTGCTGCAGGCGCCTTAGCCCTCGCTGCAGGTATCGTGGCTGCCCTGTGTGGCGCCGGTCTTTTCCCGGTATCCATCATCTGCTGTGTTGTCGTTTTTGTCATTGAATTCTTTCTGGTGCATTAATATCATTTCATGTAATTCATAAATACCTGATACTCAAAAATGATCTACTGGATCATTTTGGGGTATGCATGGTAACAAAAAATCCATTCAGTAAAGGATCCTGCTCTTACTGAATGGATTTTATTCTGGTCAAAATTCTTTACTGAATCGGATTTTTATAAAATTCCTTAATTTCTGTATAGCCATCCCTGGCAAGCTGTTCCTTCTGAAACTTCTTATTCTTATTCATCCGGACAACCAGAATCTGTTTACCGTTCTTACGCTCCTCCTGAGCCTCTGCGATAACTTCACAAAGCCGGTCGGCGGGAAGTCCCTTCTCCAGTAAATAAGCGGTTCTCTCAGGTGCTCCGGGCACTTTAAAGCCACTCTCCATCAAAAGCAGAATAATACGTTCAAATCCGATGGAAAATCCACATGCCGGAACATCGTTTCCGGTAAACTTTCCGACCATCTTGTCATATCTTCCACCACCGCCGCAGCTTCCACCGAATTCCGGCATTGCAATTTCAAAAATTGTTCCGGTGTAATAAGACATACCACGTACCAGTGTCGGATCAAATACCATTTCAAACTCTGCTTCTTTGGTTACAGATACACTCTCAATGATCTCGGAAAGGCTCTGCTTTACTCCTTCCTCCAAGAAGTCACCTAAAGCATCTGCAAGGTACTGTAACCCGTTTTCTGCCTCTTCCATATTCTTAAAAAGACTTAAGTAACGTTCCACTGCTTCCTCTGCAAATCCGTTCTCCAAAAGCTCTTCTTTGACGCCGTCAAGTCCGATCTTGTCCATCTTATCCAAGGTAATGAACACACTGTCATAGGACTCCTCCGGGAAACCGCTGTAAGCAGCCATTGCCTTCAGGATTCTTCTTTCATTAATCCGGATCTGGAAATTCTTAAATCCAAGTCTTCCAAGGGTCGTTGTCGTTGCCAGAATCAGCTCGATTTCGGCAAGATTGGAAGGCTCTCCCAAAATATCTATATCGCACTGCATGAACTGGCGGTAGCGGCCTCTCTGCGGACGATCTGCACGCCATACATTTCCCATCTGCAAAGCTTTAAAGGGACTGGGCAGTTCGTTGGCATGATTGGAATAATAACGAACCAGGGGCACCGTTAAATCATAACGCAGGCCCCCATCGACAAGATCCTGCTCACTCTGTGCGGTCTCGAGCTTTAGCTTCTCTCCTCTTTTTAAAATCTTAAAGATCAGCTTCTCGTTCTCGCCTCCCTGTTTATTCGTCAGGTTCTCAATATTCTCCACACAGGGAGTTTCAATTGAGGTAAAGCCAAACTTTCCGTATGTCTCCTTAATTACTCCAATTACATAATCCCGAATCACCATTTCCTCGGGCAGAATATCCTTCATGCCGGTCACCGGCTTCTTGCTCAATGCCATAACAGCCTCGTCCTTTCTCTTGTATGATAATTCCTTTGCATAATAACACGAATCTCTTGCAATTTTACACTTTTTCCGGTTATAATGCAACTGTATTTGTTCTGAATAGTTTCTGTATCTACACGAAGGAGGAGTAGTTTTATGTCATTTGAATACATTCGTAAATTACCAACACCCGATGAAATCCGTGAGGAATTTCCCTTTCCTGCCCATCTCACCGAACTGAAGAAGAAACGGGATGAGGAAATCCGTAAGGTACTCACCGGTGAAAGTAATAAATTTTTAGTGATCATCGGCCCCTGTTCCGCAGACAATGAAGATTCCGTATGCGATTATGTGAGCCGCTTAGCCCGGATCAATGAGGACGTTAAGGACCGTCTGATTCTGATTCCCCGTATTTATACCAATAAGCCCCGTACCACAGGTGAGGGCTACAAGGGCATCGTGCATCAGCCGAATCCTGAACAGAAACCGGATTTCTTATCAGGTCTTATCGCCATGAGAAAGATGCACATCCGTGCGGTGGAAGAATCCGGATTAACCGCAGCTGATGAGATGCTTTATCCGGAAAACTGGGGGTATGTCTCTGATCTGCTCTCCTACGTTGCCATCGGTGCACGTTCCGTAGAGGATCAGCAGCACCGTATCGTCGTAAGTGGATTTGATATTCCTGCCGGAATGAAGAATCCGACAAGCGGAAACCTGACCGTCATGCTCAATTCCGTATATGCTTCCCAGCACCCCCACTCCTTCATCTATCGCGGCTATGAAGTGAAGACCAACGGTAATGAGCTTGCACATACCGTTCTGCGTGGTGCAACCAACAAGCATGGAGAAAGCACCCCGAACTACCACTACGAGGACTTGAATCTCTTACTGAACCTCTATGAGGCCCGTGACCTCAAAAACCCGGCAGCCATTATTGATACCAATCATAATAACTCCGGTAAAAAATTTGAGCAGCAGATCCGTATCGTAAAGGAAGTTATGCACAGCCGTAAATTAAGTCCTGATATTCATAAGCTGGTAAAGGGTGTCATGATTGAAAGCTATATTGAAGCAGGCTGTCAGAAGATCGGCGAAGGCATTTATGGAAAATCCATTACCGATCCCTGCCTCGGATGGGAAGACTCCAGAAGACTCATTTATGACATTGCAGATACCTGCTGTCTGTAACTATTCTGAATAGTTCTTAATAGATACACTAAATTCAAAAAGGAGCTCTCCTGCATCGAATGATGGGGAAGCTCCTTTTTCATTTCCATGAAATGATCCGGTGGTTCATTTTTAAGTGTGCTTTAATGTCTCGGATGTGCCTTTGCATAAACCTCTTTGATCCGGCTGTGATTCATCTGTGCATAAATCTGTGTCGTTGAAATATCCGAATGTCCCAGCATTTCCTGTACACTGCGCAGATCCGCCCCATTCTCAACAAGGTGTGCGGCAAAGGAATGGCGCAGGGTATGTGGGGTGATGTCCTCTACAATCCCTGCCTTCTTCGCATAATACTTAATCAGTTTCCAGAAGCCCTGACGGCTCATCGGCTGACCGGAGCAGTTGGCAAACAGGTATTCCGAGTCCGGATCACTGATCATTGCGGCTCTCGTGCCCTCCAGATAACGGATGAGTGCACTCTTCGCCGCATTACCAAAAGGAATCACTCTCTCCTTATTTGAATCCTTACAGATAATAAAGCCCATCTGCAGATTCACATCTGCGGTTTTTAAGGTAATCAGCTCTGTCACACGGATCCCCGTGGCATACAAAAGCTCTAGCATTGCCTTATCACGGATTTCCTTCGGGGTATCCCCGGCGGGCTGCTCTAAGAGGCGTACTACTTCATCCATAGAAAGAATCTCCGGCATCTTCTTCTCAATTTTCGGTGCACGAAGCTGCTCTGCTGCATCCTCACTTACCATCCCCTCACGATAGAGATAGTGATAGAATGCCTTTAGGGATGCAATATTTCTGGAAATGGTCGCTGCCGAAAACTTATTCTTCTCCATATAAAGGACATAGGAATTGAGTGTCGTGGACGTCACCTTCTTAATATCGGTGAAGCCCTGCTCCTCCAGATATGCTTTCACTTTGTTCAGATCACGGTGATAGGAAAGCTCTGTATTCTCAGAAGTATGCTTCACATTATGTAAATAATCTATGAATGCCTGAATCTGATCTTCAACTGCCAAAATGGTAACCCCTCGATG
>FR902980.1:0-70900 GCA_000438155.1 Firmicutes bacterium CAG:95 | reverse complement strand
GGTAACCCCTCGATGAATAATTTCGTTTACATAAACATCATGTGATTTTCATTATAAGCACATTTATTCAGAAAAGCAAATGTATTTTTGCCCATTTTACGGCGTTTTCGTCCGGTTTACCATAAAAAATACCACATATCGGAAAAGGGAAATTATGTTAATACTACATCTTGTAAAAATTCTCTTCTAAAAGAATTGTAAAATATCTTTTATCAGAATTGGGTTTACATAACTTTCAAGCAGACAACCCAAGGCAATCCCGGTAAAAATCCACAAAACAAGCCACGGCTTTCTTCTCCGGATATACTGCTCATTCAGACACCAGTAAATCAGCAGCACATAAGACGGAATCAGCACGAACTGATGTGGAAACAGGCTTCCTGAAACGAATAAGGCGCCACGAAGCTGATACTGCATGCAGGCTGCCGCTGCATACATGCCAAACAGCACTCCCTGCCAGAGAATAAAGCATTTCACTGCAAACCGTCCATACATTGTATTGGACAAAAGGAGTAAAACCCCTATAACGGCCAGATGACGCACCAGAAGGTACATAAAAAAATGAGAACCATGAATGTCCATGCTGCGCAGCCGTTCGAGGGTTTCCGAACCAAGAATTCCATCCTCAAACCAAAAGCGGCTGCCCGTAAGCACGATCACCATAATTCCCAAAAGTAATGATCCAATAAATAAAAGCCGATATTTACGCATTGCCACCCTCCTTGTCCTTCCATGTATATGAAAGTAAAGGAGGTGGTATGCGTTAAGTTGTCATCCTGTTAATTGTGTTCCTGTTTTCTCCTGTATTCGTTATAGGCAAGAATGGCGGCCACCGTCTTCGAGTCCTGAATTTCGCACCGGAAGATCCTATTCATCAATTCTTCTACAGGAAAAGCCTCATACTGCACATACTCATCCTCGTCCAGATGCTGTCTTCCCGGCTTTAAATTCTTTGCCAGATAAATGTCAATCTTCTCATTGCAGAACGCCACCGTCGTATAAATCGAAAGCAGCAATTCAAGATCATCAGAATAGTATCCGGTCTCTTCCTGCAGCTCCCGTGCTGCCGCATCCCTGGTCGGTTCTTCTGCTGTCTGCAGTCCGCCTGCAGGAATTTCCAGGGTATAACGCTCCAATGCATTCCGATACTGACGAACCATGATAATCCGTCCCTGATCGTCCACAGGTACTACCGCTGCGGCTCCTTTATGCTTGATGAAGTCCCACCTGGCAACATGTCCGTTCGGAATCTGCATCGTATCCTGATAATAATCAATAATGGCTCCATGCGCAACCAGATCTCTGGAGATCCGCTTAATTTCTTCCATAATAAACTCCTGCTTAGACTACCCTATTTATGTTTTATGGTAACTGTTCAGTACCTTCACAGTTACGTTTTATACTTCTTTATCGCTTAAAAGCTTATTTACACTGACAAGCTTCACACAGAGAATGAATACCTCTGCCGCTTTCTTTAAATCCTCTAGCGGAGGGAAGGTCGGTGCCAGACGGATATTCCTGTCATCCGGATCCTTTTTATAGGGATAAGCAGAACCTGCACCGGTAAGCACGACTCCTGCTTCCTTACATTTTGCAACAATTTCCTTCGCACAGCCATCCAGTGAATCAAAGGATACAAAGTATCCACCAATGGGTCTTGTCCATTCGCCAATTTCAAGACCGCCCAGTTCTTTATCCAGTGCTCCGATCAGATATTCAAACTTCGGCCGGATGATGGCTGCATGCTTTCTCATATGTTCCTTCATGCCGTCAATATTCTTAAAGTAACGTACATGACGAAGCTGGTTTAATTTGTCATGCCCGATGGTCTGAATGGTAATTACGCTCTTAATATATTCCAGGTTCTTTTCTGAAGTACCAAGGGCTGCAATACCGCTTCCCGGGAAGGTTACCTTGGAGGTAGAACAGAACTTGTATACCATATCCGGATTACCGGCTTTCTTACATTCATCCAGAATCTCCAATAACTGATCCTGCTTGTCATCATAAAGATGATGGATAGTATAGGCATTGTCCCAGAAGATACGGAAATCTTCTGCTGCAGGCTTCAATGCAGCAAAACGCTTTACGACTTCATCTGAATAGGTAATCCCCTGAGGATTGGAATACTTCGGTACACACCAGATTCCTTTCACAGCAGGATCATTATTTACATACTGCTCCACAAGATCCATATCCGGACCATCTGCTCTCATCGGGATATTGATCATTTCAATTCCAAACTGCTCGGTAATTGCAAAGTGGCGGTCATATCCGGGTACCGGGCACAAAAATTTTACTTTATCCAGTTTACACCAGGGCGTTGCTCCACAGACACCAAGAATCATGGAACGTGCCACCGTATCATACATTACATTCAGACTTGAATTTCCAAATACGATGACTTCTTCCGGAGATATTTCCATCATATCAGCCATTAACTCTCTGGCTTCATGGATACCAACCAGTTCTCCATAGTTTCTGCAATCAATCCCTGCTTCTGACTTGAAATCAGATTCCGGGGAAAGGGTATTAAAAAAGTCAGCCTCCATATCAAGCTGCTCTGCACTGGGAAGACCTCTTGCCATATTCAGTTTCAGCCCCTTAGCCTTAGCCTCTTCATATTCCTTGTTCAGTTCTCCCTGCAGTTCTTTTAATTCTGCGATGCTGAGTTCCTTATAAGACTTCATAATATTCTCCTTCCGTTGTCGTATCGTTGGATAATTGTATACAATGCAACCTCAAATATTTTACTATATGTTTCCCCAATATTCAAGAGGATTTTTCACAGGAACCTCACTACCTGCTTTATCAAAAAAAAACGACAGAATCCATTTCTGAATTCTGCCGTTGTACTTACTTCGCGTAGTCTATTACTCTGGACTCTCTGATTACATTGACCTTGATCTGACCCGGATATTCCAGTTCTGCTTCAATCTGCTTGGAAATATCTCTGGCTAACAGAACCATGTCTGTATCAGAAATCTGTTCCGGAACTACCATTACACGAATCTCTCTACCTGCCTGAATAGCAAAAGATTTATCTACTCCCTTAAAATTGTTGGTGATTTCTTCTAATTGTTTCAATCTTGTCGTATATGTTTCCAGTGTCTCACGACGGGCACCCGGTCTTGCAGCCGAAATCGTATCCGCTGCCTGTACAATACAGGCAATTAATGACTGAGGCTCTACATCTCCATGGTGGGATTCTACAGCATTAATAACAACCGGTGATTCCTTGTACTTTCTGCATAATTCAGAACCCAGCTGAATATGGGAGCCTTCCATTTCATGATCCACGGCTTTACCGATATCATGGAGAAGACCTGCTCTCTTCGCAAGACGGATATCAAGTCCAAGCTCTGAAGCTAACAGACCGGATAACTGAGCCACTTCGATGGAATGCTTTAACGCATTCTGTCCATAGCTTGTTCTGAACTTCATCTTACCAAGTAAGCGTACAAGCTCCGGATGAATACCATGAACGCCAACCTCTAAGGTTGCCTGTTCACCTTCCTCTTTCATCATCACTTCTACTTCTTTTTGCGCCTTTTCAACCATTTCTTCGATTCTGGCCGGATGAATACGTCCATCCACAATCAGTTTTTCAAGCGCAATTCTTGCAACTTCCCGTCGGATCGGGTCAAAACCGGATAAGACAACAGCTTCCGGTGTATCGTCGATAATTAAATCCACACCGGTCATGGTCTCCAGAGTTCGGATGTTACGTCCCTCTCGACCAATAATTCTTCCCTTCATTTCATCATTCGGGAGCTGGACAACGGAGATGGTTGTTTCAGATACATGATCTGCTGCACATTTCTGGATAGCATTTACCACATACTCCTTCGCCTTCTTATCCGCTTCTTCTTTGGCCCGATTCTCCATTTCCTTGATCATCACGGCCGATTCATGTTTCACTTCATCTTCAACAATTTTTAATAAGTACTCTTTTGCCTGTTCGGAGGTTAAACCTGAGATTCGTTCGAGTTCCTGTAATCTCTGCTCGTTAAGCTTGGAAATTTCTTCGCGCTGCTTTGCCAGTTCTTCTTCTCTGGCAACCAGACTTGCTTCCTTTTTCTCGATTGCATCTGATTTCTTATCGATGTTCTCTTCCTTTTGCTGAACCCTGCGCTCATATCTCTGCGCTTCTGCACGTCTCTCCTTGATTTCCTTGTCCAGTTCATTCTTCGTACGAATGGACTCTTCCTTTACCTCAAGTAAAGATTCACGCTTCTTGGTTTCAGCAGTCTTCAAAGCTTCGTCGATGATCTCTCGTGCCTTGTCCTCTGCATTACCGATCTTTGCTGCGGATACCTTCTTGTGATATAACGTAGCAAAAACCCATGTAAGCGGAGCCACGATCACCAGCGTTACAATCGCTGCAATAACTGACTGCATTTACAGGAGCACCTCCTTATTTAATTTTCATTGTACTATTATCTATATAGAATGTGTATGGAAAAGACATTCTAAAAGCAAATTACAACACTTAAATTCTATACGTTATTCGTAGTTATGTCAAGTAAAAGTGCACATGAATTAATTCTGAAGAAAACCCTTTTCTGTACAAAGACGCCATAAGCCGCTGTTTTTCCTCAAATGTCCACTGTTCCGGATCATAATTTTTCTTTCGCAAAATTTTTAAAATCTGCTCCTCTTCGAGTTCTTTCTTCCGATCTCCCACTATTTCATCAAAGCATTCTAAAATCAGCTCCTTTGAGAGTCCCTTACTCATTAAAGACTGTAACAGCTTCTGTTTCGTCTTGCTTTCCTGATGATACTCAATATAATCCATCGCATACTGCCTGTCATCTATATAGTGATAGCTCTTCACATAGGAAATGGCTTCTTCCTGTGCATCCTGTGGATACCCTCCCATAGAAAGCTTCTGGCGAAGCTGGTATTCCGTATAGGGTCTGCTCTTTAACAGATTCATAGCCCGCATGGTTGCACGCTTCGGAAGGAGTTTTCCCACAATCTCTTCGTATATGGCAGGATCTAATTCTTCGCCTTCCCGGATATGGTACATACGCAATTCGCCTTTGTATAAAACAAAGGCGAACTCCTGGTCAATTTCAATTCTGCACTTGGCTTTCGTTACTTCTTCAATCTTTGTTACTGTCATCTTTCGCATCCTGTAAGCCGTAATGTGCACGAACCTTCTGTTCGATCTCCTGAAGCATTTCGGTATGTTCCTTCAGATACTGCTTGGTGTTCTCTCTTCCCTGTCCAATCTTGTTTCCTTCGTAGGCATACCATGCACCACTCTTATTTACGATGCCGGCATCAGCCGCCAGATCGAGAATATCCCCAACGGTGGAGATTCCTTCTCCAAAGATAATATCAAATTCAGCTTCCTTAAACGGAGGTGCAATCTTATTCTTAACAACCTTCACCCTGGTACGGTTACCAATCGTCTCACCGCTCTGCTTCAAGGCTTCAATTCTACGCACATCCAGCCTTACAGAAGAATAGAACTTCAGTGCACGTCCACCGGTTGTTGTCTCCGGACTGCCAAACATTACACCGACCTTCTCACGTAACTGGTTAATGAAGATAACCGTACAGTTCGACTTGCTGATAACTGCCGTCAGCTTTCGTAATGCCTGGGACATGAGTCTCGCCTGCAGACCCACATGGGAATCTCCCATATCACCGTCAATCTCCGCCTTCGGTACAAGAGCTGCAACCGAATCCACAACAACAATGTCAATTGCGCCGGAACGAACCATCGTCTCGGTAATCTCCAATGCCTGTTCTCCGTTATCCGGCTGTGAAATGTAAAGATTATCCACATCCACCCCGATGTTCTTCGCATATACCGGGTCTAGGGCATGCTCCGCATCAATAAACCCGGCAATTCCGCCGCGCTTCTGTACTTCCGCAATCATATGCAGGGTAACGGTTGTCTTACCACTGGATTCCGGTCCATAAATCTCTATAATTCTTCCCTTCGGGATTCCACCTAAACCAAGTGCAATATCAAGGCTTAGCGATCCTGTCGGGATCGTCTCAACGTTCATCTGTGCAGAAGGATCGCCTAATTTCATTACTGCGCCCTTACCAAACTGCTTCTCAATCTGTCCTAATGCCGCATCAAGTGCTTTTAACTTCTCTTCTCTTTCCATGAATCTGTCTCCTTTAATTAAGCTTCCATCGCTTTCAGAACGTTTGTTCTTTTACAGAATAAAACAAATGTTCGGTTTTGTCAATGGATTGTTTGAATGATTTACAATTCTATTCACAGATCTATCATACATCTTTTATAGTCCCATAAAACTCCCTCAACGGCATCTCCCCTTTCTAACGATCATTTGCTTTGGATAAATTGGCGAACATGCCGGATTTGCAAAGCAGAAACATGAATCTTTACTGTCTGGAATGACAGTGAATCTACATATGAGTACAGTATATCGAATAAAAAGGACTTTCGCAATAGTTTCCTTTGCAAAAGTCCCGAACTGTTACTGTCTGTACCCCATCTTTCTAGCGGATGATTACTTAATATCCTTCATTACATCTTTATTCTTTATCAGATAATCAATGAGGGAAACGATTGTGAGAATAACTGCAATCCACAAAATGAGCTGTGTCAGGATATGCAGTACCGGAATATCCACAATCAGAAGGCAGACCGCAACCATCTGGAACACGGTCTTAAACTTGCCCCAATAGCTTGCTGCAATAACAACACCCTTATCTGCTGCAACAAGTCGGAATCCGCTGATGGTGAATTCCCTTGCTATAATTACAATAACCATCCACGCCGGAATTCTTCCAAGCTCAATCAATGCAATCAGTGCAGAGCATACCAGAAGCTTATCTGCAAGCGGATCCATGAACTTACCGAAGTCCGTAATAAGGTTATACTTTCTGGCAATTTTGCCATCGAGCATATCAGTCAGGGATGCTATGACAAAGATCGCAAGTGCGATCCATTCGCCCCATTCTGTGGAAGGTAGAAACGGCATATCGGGAACTAACAAAAACACAATAAAAAACGGGATCAGAATCACTCTGAAAATAGTTAATTTGTTGGGTAAATTCATTCTGTTATCTCTCCTATCAAATCATATTCATTGGAACCTGTAATCTTTGCACGTACAAAGTCACCGCTCATCAGCGAGCCTGCGCCGTCTGCCCGCAAAAACAGGAATCCGTCTACGTTCGGTGCATCCTTATAGGTTCTTGCCACATAAATTCCTTCTTCCGGAACACTTCCTTCAATCATGGCCTCCACTGTTTTACCAACCATGTTTTCCGCCTGTTCAAAAGCAATTTCCTGTTGCAGCTCCATAATCTCATCCCGGCGTGCATTCTTGATCTCCTCCGGCACCTGGTTCTCCATTTCGGCTGCGGCAGTATCCTCTTCCGGGGAATAAGGAAAAACTCCAAGCCGGTCAAATTCCATCTCGTTAATGAAGCACATGGTCTCTTCATGGTTTTCATCTGTCTCACCCGGGAATCCTGCAATAAAGGTCGTTCTTAAGCAGATATCCGGAATCTCCCTGCGCAGCTTTTGAACCAGGGTACGGATCTGTGCGGTATTGGTCCAGCGCCCCATTCTGCGAAGAATTTCATCACAGCCGCTCTGTACCGGAATATCCAGATAGTGACAGATCTTTTCTTCTTCCTTAATGACTCTGATCAGCTCATCCGTGATTTCTTCCGGGTAACAGTAAAGAAGACGGATCCAGTGAATGCCCTCAATCTTACAAAGCTCTCTCAAAAGGCGTGGCAGGGATTTCTCGCCATACAGATCCTTTCCGTAAAGGGTCGTCTCCTGGGCAACCAGAATCAATTCCTTCACACCGCCCTCTGCAAGCTCCTTCGCTTCCTTAAGCAGCTGCTCCATCGGTACGCTGCGGTAGTCCCCACGCA
This sequence comes from Firmicutes bacterium CAG:95, assembly GCA_000438155.1. Taxonomy (GTDB): domain Bacteria; phylum Bacillota; class Clostridia; order Lachnospirales; family Lachnospiraceae; genus Suilimivivens. Next base: position 63,016 of record FR902980.1, on the reverse strand, counting down.
CCTTCGGAATAATACAGTAGGTACAATGCTTGTCACAGCCTTCCGCAATTTTCAGATAGGCATAATATCCGCCTGTTGTTACCACACGGTGTCTTCCTCCCTGCGGAGCCTTGTTAATATCCTCGATATAATTATGCTGCTGTCCCTTAAGCACTTCATCAAGTGCATCAGCAATCGCATCAATGGCTGTTGTTCCAAGAACCGCATCGACCTCCGGGATCTCCACCTGCATTTCCTCAGAATAACGCTGCGCCAGACAGCCGGTTACCAAAAGAGCCTGCAGCTGTCCGTTCTTTCTTCTTTCTGCCATATCAAGGATCGTATTGACACTTTCTTCCTTGGCATCGCTGATAAAGCAGCAGGTATTGATAACAACTGCTTCCGCTTCCTCTTCATCGTCTGTAAACTCATATCCGTGCCTGGAAAGCAGGCCAAGCATAACCTCAGAGTCCACCAGATTCTTGTCACAGCCAAGGGATATAAATAAAACCTTCATATAAACGAATATCCTTTATTATTATTCATCAACATAGTAAATGACGCCGCCAGGCTTCTCTGACAGCGTCCGTATTTCTATTGCTCCTGTTCCTGTTCGGTATCGGTTCCCAGGGCATTTGCCTCCTCTTCGGTAAGGATCTTTATTTTGCCCTGATTCAGTTCTTCAACGGCAATCGACAACGGCTTCGCACCCTTAACATTCACCAGTGCTTTCTTGCCCCCAATGATCTGTCTTGCTCTCTTTGCGGTAGCCATTACGATGGAATATCTGCTGTTTACAACAGGCTCTTCACCTTCTTCTACGTTGCTGTTTACTACGTTCATCAAATCAGAATAAGATGGATGTAACATATCATTTCTCCTTTCGCCAAAGACTAAATTGTCTTCAGTTCTTCTCTCATATTATTAATAAACTCCTCATTTCTGGAAGGGGTATTATGTGCTGCGCCAATCAGGGCATGCAGCTCCTTCACACACTCCTCCAGCTGATCATTGATCACAATATAATCATACTGCTCTATTCCCTGTGCTTCTTCAATGGCACGGTGCATCCGCTGGTCAATAATCTCCTGCGTCTCGGTTCCTCTTCCGGTAAGCCTCTTGCGCAGTTCCTCCGCACTGGGCGGCATAACAAATAACAGCAATGCTGTCGGGAATTTTTCTTTTATCTTTAAGGCACCCTGAATTTCAATTTCAAGGACGACATCCTTACCTGCTTCTAACTGCTGCTCTACATAGGCTCTCGGCGTTCCGTAATAATTTCCGCAGTAATTGGCATATTCAATCAGACCATCCTGCCCTATTTTCTCTTCAAACTGTTCCCTGGTTACGAAAAAGTACTCACGGCCATCCACTTCACCGGGGCGGGGAGTTCTGGTCGTCATGGAAATCGACAATGCATAATTGTCGTAATCTTCCATAAGCTTCTTCATCAGAGTTCCCTTACCGGCACCTGAAAAGCCGGATACTACAATCAGTATTCCTTTACGCTTCATCATCATCTCTGCTTTCTGCCTGCGCTCTCTGTGCAATGGTTTCCGGCAGCAGCGCGGATAAAACAAGCTGGCTGTTTTCCATTACGAGAACGGATTTTGTTTTACGTCCCTGCGTGGCATCAATTGCCGTTCCAAGTTCCCTCGCCTTCTGCACCATACGCTTCACCGGTGCGGAATCCGGACTTACCACTGCTATGATCTTGCCTGCATTCACAATATTCCCAAATCCAATATGAATCAAACTGTTCAAAGGACACCTCTTACTCAATATTCTGAATCTGCTCGCGCACCTTCTCAATTTCAGTCTTTAATTCAATCGCGCGGTTGGAAATCTCAAGATCACTTGATTTGGACAAAATGGTATTCGCCTCACGGTTCATTTCCTGCGCAATAAAATCAAGCTTCCGTCCGATGCTTCCCCCTTTTATAAGGGCATCCTTCGTTGCCTCAATATGGCTTCTTAAGCGCACCAGTTCTTCATCCACGCACACCTTATCTGCAAAAATGGTAACTTCCATGAGCAGGCGGCTTTCGTCAATCTTGGTATCTTCTAACAGTTCCTTCACCTTATCCGTCAGCTTCTGCTTATATTCTGCAATAATTTCGGGAGACCGCTCTGTGATAAAGTCCACATGGGCAAGCATGCCGTCAAGCTTCTCGCACAGATCATTTTTCAGGTTCTCACCCTCTTTGATTCTGGTTTCTACGAAGCCTTCCGCTGCCCCCTTAATGGCACGGTCAAGTAACTGCCACAATGCTTCCTCATCAATGGTCTGTTCTTCCATGGTAAAGATTTCCGGATATCTGGATAATGCGGATACACGAATATCATTGTCAAGACCGAATTCCTCTGACATCTGATTCAGGTATTTCAGGTATTCTGCTGCAAGCTCCTTATTGTACTTGACGCAGACATTGGACTCCGTGTAATCTTCATAGGTGATAAAAATATCCACCTTGCCGCGCTGGATATAATTCTTTAACTCATTGCGCATTGCTGCCTCGAAGAAATTAAGCTTCTTGGGCATCTTAATGTTTACATCCAGATAACGGTGATTCACGGACTTCATCTCAACCGTAATCTTACGGTCCGCTTCCTGAACCTCGCATCTGCCGAAACCGGTCATGCTCTTAATCATGGTTTTTCCCTTCTTTCGTAACGTCCAATACACACCTAAATATTATAGGTGAACGTGTGCTTTCCGTCAAGGCTTTCTCAATAAAACCACTTTAAGATCTTCCCTGAATATGCTATACTCTAACGAGCCGGGAAATACTGCGGCCTTTATTTTAAATCACACGTAACTGTGTCGGCACTGAACACTTACAACCACACAACTATTCGGATTTATTATCACCAAAACCTAAAAACACAGGAGTACAACATGGCATTTGATGGAATTACCGTTGCTGCCGTTGCAGCAGAATTAAAAAAAGATCTGTTAAACAGCCGGATCTATAAAATTGCACAGCCTGAAAGTGACGAGCTGATCATCACCTTAAAGACCACAGACGGAGGACAGAAACGCCTTTTGCTTTCTGCAGACGCTTCCCTTCCGCTTACTTATTTTACCAGTCAGAACAAACCAAGCCCGATGACTGCCCCGAGCTTTACCATGCTTTTGCGCAAGCATTTACAAAATGGCAGGATTACTGGAATCACCCAGCCGGGCTTAGAACGTATTATTGAGCTTCATGTAGAGCATTACAACGACATGGGCGACCTTTGTCACAAACGTCTGATTATTGAGCTGATGGGAAAGCACAGCAACATCATCTTCGTGAATGAAGACAATAAAATCATCGACAGCATCAAGCATATTTCCGGTATGGTCAGTTCTGTCCGCGAGGTTCTTCCGGGACGCGATTATTTCATTCCGGAAACGCAGGACAAGGCCGATCCTCTTACTGTTACAAAGGAAACTTTTTGTAAACGTTTCCTGTCAAAGGCGCTTCCTGCCCATAAAGCAATCTATTGTAACTTCACGGGACTCTCTCCGTTCTTTGCACAGGAATTATGCTATGAAGTCGGTGTGGACGGAGATCTTCCTACCGAATACTTCACTGCTTCTTCCGAAGGGCAAAATGCACTCACCCGGTTATATGATGCCTTTTCCGCATCCATGCAGCGCATTAAGGATGCCGATTTTGCACCGGTTATTGTCTATGAAAACGGCAGACCGGTGGAATTTTCCGCTCTGCCGCTTTTAAGCTACCCGAAGGAAGAATGTACCTCCTTTTCCTCCATGAGCGAACTGTTAGAGCATTATTATGCGGAGAAAAACACTTACACCAGGATCCGCCAGCGTTCCGTGGATCTGCGTAAGATCGTGCAGACCATTTTAGAGCGTGATGTTAAGAAATACGATCTGCAGCTTCACCAGATGAAGGATACCGAAAAGAAAGACAAATATAAGGTTTATGGTGAACTGATCAACACCTATGGTTATCACGTTGCCCCCGGAAGCAGGTCCATGGAAGCGTTAAATTACTATACCAATGAAATGATCACGATTCCGCTTGATCCGCAGCTTACACCGATTGAAAACAGTAAGAAATATTTTGATAAATACGGGAAACTGAAACGTACCTGCGAAGCACTCTCCAGGCTTACGGTCGAAGTCAGGGACGAGATTGATCATCTGGAATCCATCCAGAATGCGCTCGATATTGCACAATCTGAGGATGACCTTGCACAGATCAGGGAAGAAATGATGGAAAGCGGTTATATCCGTCGGAAAGGGAATGCGAAAAAAGCCCGCTTCAAGAGCCATCCGCTTCACTATGTCAATCCGGACGGCTTCCATATTTATGTTGGCAAAAACAATTTCCAGAACGATGAACTGACCTTCCAGTTTGCAACCGGCAATGACTGGTGGTTCCATGCGAAGGGCAGACCAGGCTCCCACGTCATTGTAAAATGCGAAGGACGGGAGCTCACCGATGCCACCTATGAAGATGCCGCCCGCCTTGCTGCCTTTTATTCCAAGGCAAAGGGTCAGTCCAAAATTGAGGTTGACTACCTCCAGAAAAAAAACATAAAAAAGCCCGGTGGTGCGAAACCAGGCTTTGTAGTATATTATACCAATTATTCAATGTTGATTGATGCAGATATTTCCAGACTGACTCTGGTGGATGAATGAATCAGTTTCATCCCTCACAGGATCATCCGGAATATTCTTAATCGTCCAGCCAGTAACCCTCATCCTCCGGTGTCGGGAGCGTTGCTTCCGGCACTTTTTTATTCTTTCTGTATTCTTTCTCTCCCTGTATTTTACTATTTTGTATTTTACTGTTTTGTGCTTTGGCGCGTTCTGCTGATGTCTTCGATTTCTTTGCTGATTTCTTTGCCCGTATTTTTCCGGGCTTTGCATTAGCCAATGAATCAACAGGCGCTTCCGGTTTTAACAGGTGGGTCTTCTTCGCAATTTTAATAAGAAGTGTTCCCTTGGGCAGGCCCTTCATCTCCTCTTCCGTAATGGCTCTCCACCGGATCACCAGCACAAAATATACCGCACAGGCCAGCCCGATTGCAACAGCCAGACACACCAGGTTAATGGGGAGCAGCTGATAGAGTCCGAAGTAGGTTCCATAGGCCACTGCTCCCATTAAAATGGAGCAAAGGATCGGCCGGATAAAGGTACGGTCTACTTCCTGCTTATATTTCAAATGCTTACGCACGGAAATTCCATTAAAGATACATAGGAGGAATGCATAAATAACACTGGAGCCTGCATAGCAGTACAATCCCCATTCAGGCGCAAGATAAACCATGCCAAGCACCATGATGACCGCATGAATGATCAATGCAAGCAATGCATTGATGATCGGTGTATTCATCTTACCGATCGACTGCAAAACTGCCTGGGTAAGGGTGGATAATCCGTATAACATAATTGTAACTGCTAATACGGCAAGCATGGCTGCAGAAATATCCAGGGATGCCTTCTGGTGGAAAATCACCTGCACACAGGGCCGGCTGAGCACTCCCATTCCCACGGCTGCCGGAATGGAAATAAACATCGTTACCTTTACGGAACGTGACACCTTACTCTTTGCGCCCTCAAGATCTCCACGTGCAAAGTCACTGGAAATACCGGGGATCAGTGCCGTAGCCATCGCACTTGCAAGCGCAATCGGAATATTGGCAAGCTTCGTAGCCTTCGCCATCGCACTTAAATCAAAGGATACTGCTGCTTCTGTCTTCTGCTGGATTGTAAGGGAAATCATCTGGTAAATCTTCTGATCCAGGAAGGTATTGATATTATAAATTGCTGTACTTAAGATAAACGGTGTCACCACCATAATAATCATCTTGAAAATTTCTTTACGGGAATCCTCATGAATCGTCTTATCCCGGTCAATCTGCCGATGGATCATACCCTTATTGAGCGCATACACGCCCATCATAAAAAGTAAAGCGAAAACGACCCCTGCCCCCGTACCAATCGTGCCTCCTGCAGCGCCGAAGGAAGCCTGTGTGGTTTCACTCTCTCCCTTTACCATCCGGACAAGGAGATATGCCATCAGGACACTGACTCCGGCATTCACAATCTGCTCCAAAATCTGCGAAACGGAGGTCTGAACCATGGATTTGTGTGCCTGAAAATATCCGCGGAATACGCCAAGGATACCGCTGAAGAATATGGTTGGTGCCAGAATCCGGAGAGGCAGTACCGAGCCCCCGAGGTCTACCATATATGATGCAAAGAAAAACACAAATAAGCTGGCAATTCCACCGACTACCAGCACATAAATCAATGCACACTGAAAAATCCGGTGTGCATTCCGATATTCTCTTTTGGCGAGCTTCTGTGCGATGACCTTCGATACGGCTGACGGAATACTATAGGAAGAAATCAGAAGGACGATACTGTATGCCGTATAGGCATTGCTGTAGTATCCAAATCCTTCATCCCCGATAATATTCGTTAAAGGTGTGTTATACAAAAGCCCGATGATACGGACAATGATTCCGGCTACGGCCAGAATCCCCGCCTGCATAATCAGTCCATCTTTTTTCTTGTTATTCGGCATTCGTTTAACGCTCCCAAAATTACAAGTTTATTATACGTTTCAGGGAACAAACCGTCAACCTGTTTTATTGCACAGCAATCCCCATTACAAAGCAAAAACAGGGGGCGGATCACTACTTCCGCCTCCCTGACCGTATCACTTTATTCTTCCTGATCATCCTTTATGACAGATGCTGCTCCATTCACAGTCCCCGCAGATTTCTCTGCCGTGTCCCGCATGCAGGATTCTTGTTTCCACCAAAGCCTCCAATTCATGAAATGACAGCTTCTGACCACTTTCCAGACCACAATATGCCAACACACCGGCATCATAAGCGTTCACCTTTCCATAGGTCTCACAGTTCCCGTTCAGGTTGTGAGGACAGGCACTGCAGATGTCATCGGTCCTGGTTACCAGCTCCAGCAAAGCTTCTCCATTATTTTGAAGAAGTTCTTCCTTCACCTGCGCCATATGTTCGGAAAAAGTGCTGCTATACCCCTTCCCTTCGAAGAAATAAAGGCACATTCCATGATGGGGCCGGATGCGGTGTACTATTTCAGGTTCCTTCCTCTTAGTTCTCATTCAGCTTCAGCGCCTTACCAAGTCTCTTGCTTAAAGCAAGTGCCAGTACAATCTTAATCAGATCCGGAATAATAAAAGGAATGACACACCAGCCAAGTACTGTTGCAAGCCCTACTGCTCCGGAATTTCTGGCATAAACCACCATAAACCATACGGTTCCGATCGCATAGCATACAATCAGACCAAGAACCATGGATAATCCCAATACCCAGGTCTTCTTTCCAAGAAGCGCTTCCATCAGCCACATTAATAATGCAGAAAATAAAAAGCCGACAATATACCCACCGGTCTGGCCAAGCAGAATTCCAAATCCACCGGAGAAACCGGCAAATACCGGAATACCGACTGCACCAAGCAGAATATAAATCAGTACGGACAGACTTCCGCGCTTACCACCGAGCACACCTACTGCAAGAAATACTGCAAAGGTCTGAAGGGTAAAGGGAACTGTTGTCGGAATTGAAATCCAGGAACAGATTGCAATCAGTACTGCAAATACGGCAATGTAAACCATGTCAATTGTCTTAAATTTGTTTGTCATCTTATAAAACCATACCTTTCCGGCTATTCTTTAGCCTTTGTCAGAATAGCATGGCAAAAGATAATTGTCAACCAGTTTTTGAAGCATGGTTTACATTTCTTCTATACAACATAAAAAACTCTCTAACCAATCAGCCAGTCGTACATCTCCTGATACTTCTGTGCAGATACATGCCATGAGAAATCGGCTGCCATCGCGCGATCCACCATCTTATTCCACTCACGCTTCTTATCGTAATAGATCTTCTCTGCATAACGGATGGTGGATAACATCTCATGAGCATTATAATTCGTAAAGGAAAAGCCTGTTCCCCTGCTTTCGTATTCATTATACGGCTCTACGGTATCCTTAAGTCCTCCTGTCTCACGCACAATCGGAATGGTTCCGTAACGTAAACTCATTAACTGGCTTAAGCCACAGGGTTCAAACAGGGACGGCATTAAGAATGCATCCGCTGCTGCATAAATCTTATGGGACAACTGATCAGAATAATAAATATTCGCAGATACCTTGTTGTTATACTTCCAGTCAAAGTGACGGAACATGTTCTCGTACCGTTCTTCACCGGTACCTAATACCACAATCTGCACCTCATCCTGGCAGAGCTCATCCATAACATAGGCAATCAGATCGAAGCCCTTCTGATCGGTAAGCCGTGAAACAATACCAATCATCATCTTCTTATCGTCCTTTTCAAGTCCAAGCTCTTCCTGAAGTGCTCTCTTATTTTTTACCTTTTCCTTGCGGAAGTTCACTGCATTATAAGGATATGGAATATTCTTATCCGTTTCCGGATTGAAATCGTCATAGTCAATGCCGTTTACTATTCCGCGCAGATCCTTGCTTCTTGCACGGAGCAGGCCATCCAGATGCTCACCATAGAACTCCGTCTTAATCTCTTCGGCATAGGTCTCACTGACCGTTGTAATGGCATCCGCATATACGATGCCGCCCTTTAACAGGTTCGCATCCTTGTAGGATTCCAGCTTATCCGGTGTAAAGAAGTAATCCGGAAGTCCCGTAATATCCTTCACCTCATCAATGCTCCATTTACCCTGGAACTTCAGATTGTGAATGGTCATAACCGTTTTAATCCCCCGGTAAAAATCATTTCCCTGGAAACGTTCCTTTAGGTATACCGGAATCAGACCTGTCTGCCAGTCATGGCAGTGAATCAGATCCGGTTTAAAATCAATAATCGGCAGAATGGATAATGCTGCCTTGGAGAAAAAAGCAAACTTCTCAATCTCATATAAGGCATTGTCCCCATACGGCTTAAAGCCTCCAAAATACATTTCATTATCAATGAAATAGTACTTTACACCATCCACTTCTGCGGTAAGTATTCCCACATATTCGTTTTTCCAATGAAAGTCCATATAAAAATGGGTGACATAAGTGAGCTTATCCTTCATTTCCTGTTTCATGCAGGTATATTTCGGAAGTATCACACGTACGTCAAAGTATTGTTTATCAATGCACTTCGGCAATGATCCGACAACATCTGCCAATCCACCCGTTTTAATAAATGGAACACCTTCTGATGCGACAAAAAGAATTTTTTTCATCACGAACCTCCCAATAGCCATTATTAATAATAATTATACAACATCCTTACCATCAATAAAAGCAGAATTTTCCACAGTCGCATTCCACGCACAGCTGCATTCCCAACACAGTCGCATTTCAGAAAAAACAGAACAGTATAAAATATTTCAACGGTACTTCAGCCGGATTTTATCTGCAATGAGTGCAATGAACTCCGAATTCGTCGGCTTTCCTTTCCCGGTATTAATCGTATATCCGAACATGTCATCCAGGGTTTCCATTCTGCCCCGGTTCCATGCCACTTCAATTGCATGACGGATGGCCCGTTCCACACGGCTTGCTGTTGTACGGTACTTTTTGGCAATGGTAGGATACAGAATCTTCGTAATGGAACCCATCATTTCTGAATCCTCCACAGACATCATAATGGCTTCACGCAGATACTGATAGCCCTTAATATGTGCCGGAACGCCGATCTCATGGATCATATCCGTTACATCCTGCTCCAAATCATAATTCTTCTCTTCCGGTGCTGCAACAGCATTGATTTTCTGTAAATCCAGAGTATTCTCCTCTTCTCCCCTTATGGACGGTACGGTAATGACCACCTGAAATTCTCTGTTGTTCTGCATCAGACTCCCAATGAGCTGATAGACACTTTCCGTGTCTTTTCCTGCTGATAACTCAATTTGCTGCATAAAATTCTCCTTTTTCCATTTTAAGGCAGTTCCCTGACGGATTTCTCCATCTGTTCACACAAACCCTGACAAATCACGATAAAAACATTATAGGAAACAGGATTTTTGAGTGCAACTGTAAGTTATCGCACGGTTTTCTTCGTTATTTGTATTCATAGCGGATAGAAAGCTGCTTTTCTTCATAGGTAATTTCTGCCAATGCCCCATTCACAATTGGCATGGCAGGCGGCAAGTGCCCCAGATCCGCATCCATGATGACCGGAACCTTGTACTTTTCTGCGGTGGATAAAATGGCTCGATACTGGTCCATACCCATCATTTCTTCCCCGTAGCACAGCGGGCGTCCGATCAGAAAACCGGCCGTATTCGAAAACCAGCCCGCCTGATCCATCTGCCACATGGCTCGCCGGATATCAAACACATTGAGGTCACAGGATTCGAGGAACCAGATGATTCCATCCTTCCCATAGGCTTCATTAAATGCCTTTACCCTGTCATATGGAGTACCGATCAGATTCTGAAGGCAGTCCATGCAGCCTCCCAGGAGCCGTCCTTTCATTCTGATGTGATCGGTTTCTTCATATTTTCCTATTACTGCATTTTTTTGTGCCAAATTCTCATCTGATATTTTTTCTGGTGAAATAATACTTTTTCTTCCCGATCCAGCATGATCTGAAAGATCCATGCCCTTCACTTCGGGAATATCGTATCCACGGAGAGCGGAAGGCTCCGTACAGTGATAGGGAAGCAGGGGATGTTCTTCGTCCTTGTTTTTCTCCTTTTCCCAAAGAGGATAACCGTGAACCTCCTGTTTCTTTCCCTGCAAAATGGCAAGGGCATCCTCCAGACTTTCATGATACGGTTCCATACCGAAAGAAGCCGCGCAGGGTCCGTACAGTGCAGCCACATCACAGAGCGTTGTCAATAAAAAGGTAAAGTTCGTGTTGTCGGAATATCCCATATACCACTTGGGATCTGCCCTTCTCACCCGTTCAAAATCCATATAAGGCAGAATGGTACACATCAATTCCCCGCCGCCGCAGGAAATCAGAATATCATTACTCTTTTTCTCATAATACTCCACCAGTTCTTCAGCGCACTTCTGCGGAGTATTGCTGATTCCGATACCGCTTCCTTCGTAACAGTTCGGTCCAGTCTCCGTAGCAAATCCACGATCGTGAAACTTCTGCAAGGCACTGTCAAAGCAGGTACGGTACGGTTCAATGGCACATCCAAAAGAAGGTGCCACAAAACCGATGGTTCCATGTTCTTTCAAAAATTCCGGGTATCGCATTTTACTTCTCCTTAGTATGTCTTAGTTTATTTATACTCATTATATCTTTAACACGAACATTTTCCAATCTGCTTTTTAATTTAATGTTCCAGCATCTCCTCAATAAAAATTCCATATCCTTTTGCGGCATCGCGGACAAGTACGTGGGTGACTGCGCCAACCAGTTTTCCGTCCTGGATGATCGGACTTCCGCTCATCCCCTGGACAATTCCTCCGGTGGCAGAAAGGAGTTCTTTATCGGTTACCTGCAGGACAATTCCACGATTTACATTATCATTTTCAAGGTTGATGTCCAGAATTTCAATGTCGTATTGTTTAAGCTCTCCTCCGAGTGAGCAGATGATCTGCGCCGGGCCTTTCTTAATGTCCTGTTTCAGGCAGAGCTCCATATATTCATTCGGATTTTCCATAAAAATTTCCGGTGAACATTCTCCGAAAATTCCCCGTACCGTATTCTCCAAAATCCGTCCCATGACATTCCGGTCATCATATTCAATAAATCCGGTCAGTTCTCCCGGACTTCCGCTGCTCCCTCTGGTGATCCCGATAATCTCCGTGTGATACAGCTTTCCTTCTCCCAAATCCATGAGCGTACTTGTATCCACATCATTAATTCCGTGTCCCAAAGCGCCAAAATGTCCCTGTTCATCCACATAGGTCATGGTTCCGACCCCCTGTGCATTATCCCTTACCCAGATGCCCAGCTTATATTCGCCGCCCTGGTCGGCCTGCGGCCTGATGCGGACCGGAAGTTCATTTTCTCCCCTGCGGATTTTCAAAACAAGCGGCTGCCCTTCACAATGCGCCACACGATCAATCAGCTCCGCCTTGCTTTCCACCTTTTCATCATTCATTTCAAGGATGTAATCGCCAACCTGTAAAATATTTTTAGCAGGTGCACACAGCTGCCCGGTTTCGTTCTCGTAGCTTCCCACGCCAACCACCAGAATTCCATTCGTCTCCACATAAATACCGATCGGGATTCCCGCAGGCTTCAGCATCACATCCGGAATCACCTCAACATTCACATTCTTAAAAGGAACTACCCCAAACAGCTTCAGATCCATACGATAACTGTCCACCTGTTTTGCTTTTAATGTCACCGTTTTCGTAAGGTCAATCTGCAGACTTTTTCTTCCTTGCACCTCTGATTTCTTCTGTTTTCCAATGGTTCCGCCTGTCTCCACCGCTTCCTTGTACAGCTCACCCGAAACCGGCACATACAACTGCAGCTTCTGATCTACTCCGGCTTTCATCATAATCGTAGACGGCACCCGGTTCCAGATCAAAAAATAACCGGTAAGCAATACCGCCAGAACTCCGGCTCCCAGTAACAGAAAGAGGAATCTCCGGTATCTGCTGATCCGAAGTCTGTATATTCTGTTTTCTATCTGTAAATCATTGTCCGGCATAAGGTGCCTCCTTCGCATTGTTCCAAATCGTCTCCTGCTTGTCCCTCTCACTAAACTCATGCTGCGTTTCACTTGCATTCATTAAGTGTTCCGGACTGGCTCTCACTAAGTTCATCCTTCGCATTCGACTCGGATTCACTAAGTGTTCTGCGCAAACTAAAAGAACACATCAAAACGAAATGTGTTCTTTCTTAGTATGTTCGGTTATTCTGTTTTTACACGGACAAATCCTTCCAATTATGTTGTCTGTTCTTTGGCCTTCTGTGCTGTTATCTTCATCTCCTTCGCATTGGAGATCGCAGCTTCACTCACCTCTTCACTGCCTAAGAGACGTGCAAGCTCCCGTAAAGAACCTTCTTCGGAAAGCTTCGTAAGATCGGTAACCGTCCTGTTTTCTTTTACGGATTTTTCAATCAGAAAATGCGTATCTGCCATGGCTGCAATCTGTGGCAGATGGGTGATACAGATGATCTGTTTGTCCCTGGAAAGCTGTCCCATTTTTTCAGAAACCTTCCATGCCGTTTTACCGCTGATTCCGGTGTCAATTTCATCAAAAATCAAGGTTGCGGTATCCTCTTTATCTGCAAATACAGTTTTAAAGGCAAGCATGATCCGTGATAATTCACCGCCGCTTGCCACCTGCCAGATCGGCCGCATGGCTTCCCCCGGATTTACGGAAATCAGGAACTCAATCTTATCATATCCATCTGCATGAAAATGATCCTGATCGGAGGTTACCTCGATGTCAAACTGCACATCGATAAAATTAAGATCAATCATTGCTGCCTTCAGCTTCCTGCTTAACGGTTCTGCTGCTTCCTTCCGTAATCCGGAAAGTATTTTACAAATTTCCAGAATATGCTGTTTCTTATCTTCAATCTGCTTCTTTAACTGTTCTAAATATAATTCATAATTGCCAAGCTGTTCGAGCTTTTCCTGCTTCTGCTCATAAGAAGTAAGAATATCGGCAACGGTGTTTCCATATTTGCTTTTCAGATGATTGATGAGATTCAGACGTTCTTCCACTGCTGCGAACTCTTCTTCTTCGAAATTCAGGCTGTCACTGTATTCGGAAAGAGCACGGTTAAAATCATTGAGCAGGCTGTCAATCTCGGTTAACTGTCCACCAAGGACATCCAGCTCCTCATCCAGCTTCTGTACACTCTTAAGCTCCCGCATTGCCCGCCCCAGCACATTGCCGGCACTTTCTTCCTCCTCGTAACCGGTCATGGCATAGGCACCTGTCACAGCCTCCTGTATGCGCATTGCATGAACGAGCTTCTGATACTGCTTTTCCAGTTCTTCATCCTCACCCTTTTGCAGGGAAGCTGCTTCAATCTCATTTACTTCAAAGGAAAGAAGATCTGCCTGCCGTTTCCGCATCTCTTCATCCATATCCTGTTCATCAAGCTGCTGTTTCAGCTCCTGATACTGCCGCAATTCCTCCTTAAGTGCTTCCTTACACTCAAGAGCCTTTGATCCAATATACTGATCCAGCATTTTTCCATAGGCTAACGGCTTTAGCAGTGTCTGATGCTCATGCTGACCATACATGTCCATGAGACACCCGGAAAGCTCCTTTAACTGACTGACACTCACCGTTTCTCCATTGATCCGGCAGATACTCTTGCCCGGCATAATCTTCCGTTGTAAAAGCAGCGTCCCATCCTCCTCTAAAGGAATCTCCATTTCTTCCATCTGCTTTTTCTGAATATCATTCAAGGAAAACACCAGTTCAATGAGAGCATAATCTGCCCCGCTCCGGATGCTGTCCTTGTCTGCCTTTGCACCGAGAGCCAGATGAATGGATCCCAGTACAATGGATTTACCGGCACCAGTTTCACCTGTGAGAATGTTTAACCCTCTCGTAAAGGTAATTTCCTGTTCATCAATCAGTGCCAGATTTTTTACGTGTAGATTTTCAAGCATTGCTTTTCCTCCTATGCTCCTTCTCTCAAAGCGCATAATAGGTTTTATTTTAACTCTCCATGGCCTCTTTGATATTCTCCATGGTCTTTATCGCGTCCGCTTCACTGTGAAGCACCAGCATAATCGTATCATCACCTGCGATACAGCCGACGATCTCCTTAAGCTTTATGGCATCAATGGCTGCCGCAACGGCCATAGCCATGCCGGATACCGTTTTCACCACAAGAATATTCTGCGCAACATCCATGGAAACATACCCATCCTTCAATACCCGGATGTACTTATCACTTAAGTAATGATCGCTATGTACCAGAATTGTGTATTTCTGCCTGCCATTACCAGTCGGAACCTTCGTAAGCTTCAGCTCCCGGATATCTCTTGATACAGTTGCCTGTGTCACGTCAAAACCGGCTTCCTTCAGCTTCTCTGCCAGCTCATCCTGTGTCTCAATCTCATACTGCTCCACCAGCTCCTTCAGTTTCTGATGTCTGTTTTTCTTCATACCCCGTACCTTTCTAGGATTCACCCAATTTTTTATTTAATATTTCAAGAAAGCTTTCCTTATGCAGCTTAATAATTCCTGTCGTTTTCTCAGAATGTACAATTTCCACCCGGTCTCCTGCATTGAGTGTAATCTGGTGTCCCCCATCAAAAATTACTTCAATTCCGCCTGCTGGAACCGGTTCCCTGCGTTCCTCCACTTCAATCCGGATCTGATCCTCTGCGGAAAATACAATACTCCGGTTCTGCATGGAATGCGGGCAGATCGGTGTAAGTACCATCAGCCTTGCACAGGGATTCACAATCGGTCCACCTGCCGATAAGTTATAGCCGGTAGATCCGGTCGGTGTAGCAACAAGAATTCCATCTGCATGATAACAGTGCAGATGCTTTTCATTTACGAAAATATTATAAGAATTGATCTGTAGGGATCCTCTTCTTGTAATAACAATATCATTCAATGCCTGAAAGGTTTCCTTCTGCTTCGTTCCGGAATAGACCGAGCCCGAAAGCATCATCCGCTGTTCGATTTCAAAGTGATCTGAAAGCAGCTGGTCAAGAGATGTTTCCAGATCATTCCGGTTGACCTCCGAAAGAAACCCAAGAGTCCCAAGGTTAATTCCGACAAGCGGAATCTCCGTATCAATCAGATCAATTGCAGCCTGCAGCATCGTTCCATCTCCGCCTAACACAATGGCGCATTCGGTATTCTCCGGAACACATCCGGCTTCTGTATAGCCGCTTCCTTCCTCGGGGAGCTCTTCTTCCACGATACATTCTGCCCCGTGTGCAGTCAGATAATCCCGGATCCGGTTCGTTACCTGCAGCTCTTTATCCTTTGTCCGATTTGTAATTATAATAAAGTTTTTCACGGTTTCTCCAACTCTTGATGTGCTTCTTCCACAATTTCTTTGATTTTCTTTTCAAAAACTGCCGGAATATCCGGATAAACAGTCCGCTCCGGATTCTTCCTCAGATGAATGAGATACTCAATGTTTCCTTCCGGTCCGCGGATCGGAGAATAAGACAGATCCAACACCTCAAACGAAACCTCATCTGCATGACGGACAATCCTGGAAATTACTTCCTCATGCACCTTCGGATCCCGGACAACGCCTTTCTTGCCAACCTTTTCCCTTCCGGCTTCAAACTGTGGCTTAATAAGTGCCACCATTTCTCCCTGCTCCTTTAATAACGCATACGCAGGCGTCAGAATCTTATCCAGGGAAATAAAAGACACATCGACCGATGCAAAATCAAGCACATCCGGAATATTCTCCGGCGTCATATAGCGGAAATTGGTCTTTTCCATACAGACAACCCGATCATCCTGACGTAATTTCCAGTCAAGCTGTCCGTAGCCCACATCCACAGAATATACCTTTGCGGCTCCATTCTGTAACATACAATCGGTAAAGCCTCCGGTAGATGCTCCGATATCCATACAGATCTTATCGGTTAACGTGATCGGAAAAACCTTAAGTGCCTTTTCAAGCTTCAGGCCTCCCCGGCTCACATAGGGCAGTGCATGTCCTCTCACCTCAATCTGTGCGCTTTCTTCGTCAAAGACAGAGCCTGCCTTGTCTTCCTTTTGTCCATCCACATAGACGCTTCCGGCCATAATAACTGCCTTCGCCTTTTCCCTTGAAGGAGCCAGTCCCTTTTTTACCAGAAGCACATCCAGCCGTTCTTTCATAAAAGATCAACCATCTCTTTCCGTATTCTCGAGGTAATGGATTCGGCATCAATTCCGGTCTCATGCTTGAGCAGATCCACATTTCCATGTTCCACATAATCATCAGGAAGTGCCACATTCATCAGCACGCTTTCGGTTTCCAGTGTATCAAAGTACTCCCGCACCTTCTCGCCAAAGCCGCCGCTTGACACATTCTCTTCCATGGTAACCACCATACGGTGATTTCTTGCAGCCCATTCCACGGCCTTTTCATCAATCGGCTTTACAAACCGTGCATTCACAATACTGCAGTCAATGCCATACTCCTTTAACAGTTCCCGGACGGCAAGGGCTGTGACAACCATGCTGCCGACGGCAAGCAGACATACTTCTCCCTCTGCATAAAGAAGCTCTGCCTTTCCAAGCTCAACCGGTGCCCGGAATTCCTTTAAACCGGAGTATGCTTCTCCACGCGGATACCGGACTGCCACCGGTGCATCCATAACAAGGGCATATTTCATCATATCGGAAAGCTCCCATTTATTCTTTGGAGCCATAATGTGCATATTCGGAATCGAGGATAAGTACGACAGATCAAAAATACCCTGATGCGTCTCTCCGTCACTTCCCACAAGTCCGGCACGGTCAATGGCAAATACCACCGGCAGATTCTGTAAACAGACATCATGCAGGATCTGGTCATAGGCTCTTTGCAGGAAGGAGGAATATATCGCCACAATCGGTCTCATGCCTCCTGCTGCAAGTCCTGCTGCGAACGTAACGGCATGCTCTTCTGCAATTCCCACATCAAAGAACCGATCCGGATAGACATTTCGGAAACGCTTTAATCCGGTTCCATCCGGCATGGCTGCCGTAATGGCTACCACACGCTCATCACGGGAGGCCAGCTTTAACATGACCGTTGAAAAAACATCGGTATAATTGGCGCTGGTCCGTGCTTTTAACGGAAGTCCGGTTTCCACGTCAAAGGGCTCTGTTCCATGAAATCTTGCCGGATGACGCTCTGCCGGTGTAAAGCCCCTTCCCTTTTCGGTAATGACATGGACAATCACAGCCTTACGGATTCTCCTTGCCTCCTGGAAGGTGCGCACCATCGCATTGATGTCATGCCCATCTACCGGTCCTAAGTACGTGATTCCCATATCCTCAAACAGCATTCCCGGAACCACCATCTGCTTAAACATATTCTTAAACCGGCGAATTTTGTTGGCAACCTTATCCCCGTTTGGCATATCCATAATGGTATTATAGACACCGTCACGCAGGTTCAGGTAACCATCTGCGGTACGTACACTGTTTAAGTATTTGGACATTCCACCGACATTTTCGGAAATGGACATATTGTTGTCATTTAAGACAATGATATAATTTGTTTCCAGCTTTGCTGCATTATTCAATGCTTCATATGCCATGCCTCCTGTCAGGGAACCATCCCCGATCACGGCAACAACCGTATTATTTTTACCCTTTAAATCTCTGGCCTTCACAAGACCTAAGCCTGCGGAAATCGAGGTTGAGCTGTGTCCGGTATTAAAGCAGTCACAGTCACTCTCTTTCGTCTTCGGGAAACCGCTCATACCGCCGAATTTACGAAGCTCTACAAAGCCTTCCCTTCTTCCCGTCAAAAGCTTATGGGTATAAGACTGATGTCCTACATCCCAGATAATCTTATCCTCCGGCAGATTCAAAAACAGATGCAGTGCCATTGTCAGCTCCACCGCTCCCAAATTGGATGCCAGATGTCCCCCTGTTTTGGAAATACTCTGAATTAAAAACTCCCGGATTTCTTCTGCCAGAGCATCATAGCTTTCCGGAGGGATATTCTTAATATCATTTGCGTTCTTAATTTTCTCAAGTATCATTGTTTTCCCTGCTTTTCTCTATTTTTCCCGATTTACCAGCTGTTCTACCAGCTCAACCAAAAATCCGTTCTTCGTTTCAAAGGACTTAAGAATCTCTACTGCCTCCTCCGAAAGCTCCTTCACCTGCTGCTTCGATTCCTCGATGCCGTGAAGCGTTACATAGGTCAGCTTGTGATTCTTTTCATCACTTCCCACAGGCTTACCCAAAACCTCTGTCGTACTGGTAATATCCAGAATGTCATCCTGTATCTGAAAAGCAATTCCGATGTTAGAGGCAGCCCGTTCCATCTTCTCAATATCGGACTGTGATGCCCCTGCAAGTGCTGCTCCGATCATCATGGCGCACTCCATCAGCGCTGCTGTTTTATGTTCGTGAATAAATAATAAAAGCTCCTCTGTCAGATTATTTCTGCCCTCTGCTTCAATATCTGCTGTCTGCCCGCCGATCATGCCGTAGATTCCGGCCTTCTTTGAAAGAATCTGCATGGACCTTCCAACGGCCCTGTAGGTCTTCAGCTGCTGCGCCGGATCTGTCCCACACTCCTTATCCACCATCCTGAAAGCCTTGGATGCGGTTTCAAACGCAAAATTCAACAGTCCGTCGCCTGCCAGAATCGCCATACATTCGCCGTATACTTTCCATGTGGTAAGCTTTCCTCTCCGGTATTCGTCATTATCCATTGCCGGAAGATCATCATGTACCAGGGAATAATTGTGGATCATTTCCAGTGCTGCCATAAACGGTTCAATGATCTCTCCTGTTCCCCCGAAAAGAATAAAGCACTCCTTCATCAGCACGGGACGTAACCGCTTCCCTCCTGCCATGGCACTGTAGTGCATGGCATCCATAACTGTCTTCTGATAAGCCTCTTCCTTTGCCGGCAGATATTTCTGCAAAATCTCTTCTGCCTGTTTCGTCCTTGCTTCTAATTCCTCATGAAAGCTCATAGGTCGTTCCATCCTCCTGTAGTACAAGTACCTGCTTCTCCACCCGGTCAATGGATTCGTTGCATTTCTTCAGCAATTTCATCCCCGCCTGGTAAATTTCAAAGGATTTCTCCAAAGAGACATCCTCCTGCTCCAGTTGTTCGATCGTTTCCTCGAGTTGTTCAAAAGCCTTTTCCAGAGAAAATGCTTCCTGCTGTTCTTTTTCTTCTTTTCCCATTCTCTATCCTTCTCCCCGGTGCTGCAATTTCCTATGCCCTCTCTGCTGCTGGGATTATCTGTCCAGATTCATTGGATTCACGGCAGTTACCGAAGCATCGATCCTTCCATCCTTCACATAAACCTGAATCGGATCCCCGATCTGTACCTTCTGAATTCCGGTAACGGTTCTGCCCCTGCCATCTGCTACATAGGAATAACCCTGATTAAGCTTATCAAGTGGCGAAAGTCCCTTTAACCGTTCAATATATATCGCAAGCTGATGACGTTTCACGTCCAGCGTTCTTCTCATGGCTTCCTGCAGGTGATCCTCCAGCTGCAGGACACGGGTCCTCTTTTCACGGATCTTCCCCATGGGACTGCTGCTTTTTAACTGCGAAGCAAGCACCCTTAATTCCGTCCGCTGCATGGAGATCCTGCGCAGGATCTGCCGGTTCATGGTATCTTTCGCAGCCTGAAGCTCCTGTCCGGTTCTCAAAAAATCATATACTGCAAGCTCTGCTGCCGCGGATGGGGTCGGTGCCCTCAGATCTGCCACATAATCAATAATCGTTGTATCGGTTTCATGTCCGACTGCGGAAATAATGGGGATCTCACAATCAAATACCGCCTGTGCCACCTTTTCCTCATTAAATGCCCAAAGATCCTCAATGGAACCGCCACCCCGGCCAACAATCATCACGTCAACCTTCTGCTGCTCTAACATATGGATTCCACGGACAATACTGTCAGCTGCTCCCTCTCCCTGCACGATAGCCGGATACAGAAGGATCTGCACATAAGGGTTCCTCCTGTGGGTGATATTGATGATATCCCGGACAGCCGCACCGGTTGATGCGGTAACGACACCCAGCGTCCGGATATATTTCGGAATCGGTTTCTTATATTCCGGTGCGAACATTCCACGTTCCAAAAGCTCCTCCTTCAGGCGCTGGAAACGCTCAAACAATGCACCCTCTCCGTCTAAGGTAATCCGCTTTGCATAAACCTGATACTTCCCGTCGCGTTCATAGACATCCACGGTTCCCTGCACAACAACCTGCATTCCTTCCGTCATCCGAAAAGAAAGACCGGAACGGTTCCCTGCAAACATCACACAGGAAATCGTTCCTTTCATATCCTTAAGTGTAAAATAAATATGTCCGGAAGAATGGTATTTGCAATTACTTACCTCTCCCTTGATGTTCAGCTCCTGCAGCAGAAAGTCCTCTGCAAACATCCGCCTGATATAGGAATTGATCTGTCCGACTGTATACACATTCTGCATGTCATTACCTTCTATGCGAATTTCGCCAGTACACCATTTACAAAAGAAGCGGAGGAATCCTGTCCGAACTTCTTTGCAAGCTCTACTGCTTCATTAATTGCCACGCCTGTTGGAATGTCTTCATCGTATTCGATCTCATAAACAGCCAGACGTAAAATGGTCAGATCCACCTTACCCATACGCCCGGTATTCCAGCCGCTTACCCTTTCATTCAGTTCACGGTCGATCTCCTCAAGCTTTTCTAAAATATTGTGAAACTTCGCATCCAGCTGCTTTCTGTCGCTCTCCCTCACAATTTCTTCTTCCTCCAGGAAAAATTCTTCCTGCTGCGGCATTTCTTCTTCTGCATTAAACTCTATACGGAACAACAGTTTGAAAAGCTGTTCCCGCAATTCTCTTCTACTCATATACTTCGTCCTGTTGTCTGTTATTCTTATAACGATTTGCTCTGTACGTCTACTCCGGCGATACGGACATTCACATCGGTCACTTCAAGTCCGGTCATATTTTCAATGGCAGATTTTACTTTGTCCTGCACCTTCTGGGAAACAGCCGGAATGTTATATCCATACTCTACAAGAAGGGCAACGTCTGTTTTTACTTTCTTGCCGGTCACATAAACCTTAACACCCTTGGTAAGACTCTTCACACCGACCCTGTCAAGCAGCTCATTTCCCACATTGCCTGCCATGGCACCTACTCCCTTGACCTCCATGCAGGCCAGACCTGCGATCATGGCAACCACATCATCTGCAATTTTCACAGTTCCCAAGTTAATATCCTCTTCCAACACATAGTTGTTATTTTCCATCTTCTTTTCCATCCTGCTTAGTCCTTTCTTAATCCTGTCTTATATGAACTATGTTAACCTTTATCATAGCAAAATTTCCGTTATTTTACAACCAGAAGCTCAAATCTAATTGCTCCACGTTTTCCGCATAGGAAACCGTTCCTGTATCCGGATTCAGAAACTCGAAAATTCCCTGTTCTTCAATCAGAAACCTTCGTATTTCCTCATAGACCTCGCGGCTGCTGCACTTTAAGGTAACATAGCTGCTTTGTCTCTCATACGCCCTTGCAAACACATCCGTGATCCGGTCTTTGGAAAGCTCTGTAAAATACAGGCCTTCCCTTACATAATAATTATCGGTCATGGCCGTACATACCGGAACCGGAACCACCTCTTCAATCGTATGGGTCTTCGATAACTGTCCGGTTGTCACACACAGATAATCATAATTAATCGGCGGCAGGCTTCCCGCATTCTGTACGCTTCCTTCCGTCATCTGATAGGACGCATCTCCCCATGTGGTATCCATAAAGTAGTTCTCACCATCCAGCTTCACCAGATTCCAGGCATGTCCTTCCCCGTTCTGTACCGTTCCCATAATAAGAGTTGCTTCGATGCCTGCCTTTTGCAGCAGATACTGGGTTGCCTTGGCATAGCCCTGACAGACACTCCGGTGTGTAATAAATACAGAGCAGATATTCTGGTTATCCGGTGCACCGGCATCATACTCTGTATTTTCAATCAGGTATTCATAAACATATCGGGCAATTGCATACTGGGATCCATCTCCTGTTGGGAGAGACATGAAGCATTGGTTTACATAACTATCAATAAGCTGTTTCTTCGCTTCTATCGTCTCCGGTGTCATGCTGTAGGTTCCGGACAGGGTCATCATTTTCAGTTCCTCGCCAAGCGCATACCTTGTAAGCGTATAGCCTTCCACATAAAAGATCTCCGGATGGTCATTTAAAACGCACTGGAAAACCTTCTCTACCTCCCCGGAGTCAGTCGTGGAAATCTGTATATCCTCTAAATGTTCCTGCAGAATATACAGAATCTCTCCATAAAGCTTCTGCTCCGGTTCCGAAAGCCGGTTGTAATGAAAGGCTTGTGTCTGCTCTTCCTTCAATCCATCGACTGCTTCAGCCGGTGCCTGTTCCACATCCTCAAGCTCTCTTGCAGAAACTGCTCCGGAATCCTCGTCCTTTAACAGCACCTGCTCTTCGTTATTCAGTTGTAAATAATCCCTTACCTCACAGGCAAGCTCCTCATAACTGCATCCGTTTAAAAAAAGTATAGCGACAAGCAGCCCTGTGAACATGAGCCCCCGTAAGGATTTTCTGTTTCGAGCCTTCATTTAGTTTCGTCCAAATTCGGATAACACCAGTCCTTCATTCCGTTCCAGTGTCATTCCAACGCTCCATGCATTGATAAAGAGTAACAATGGATTCCCCTTCAGATCCTTGATCTTCTTCATGTCAGAGGTTCCGACAAGCTTCTTCAGATCCAGATCCTTATTTTCAATCCAGCGGATATGCTCATACGGAAGCGGCTCAAGCCGGATCTCTACGTTATATTCATTCTCCAGACGATATTTTAAAACATCAAACTGCAGGACACCAACAACACCGACGATGATCTCTTCCATACCGGTGTTAAACTCCTGGAAGATCTGAATGGCACCCTCCTGCGCAATCTGGGTGATTCCCTTCACAAACTGCTTCCGCTTCATGGTATCCACCTGACGCACTCTCGCAAAATGCTCCGGTGCAAAGGTCGGGATTCCTTCATATTGGAACTGTTCCTTCGGCATACACAGGGTATCCCCGATAGAAAAAATACCCGGATCAAATACGCCGATAATATCTCCTGCATAGGCCTCCTCAAGGATCTTACGTTCACTCGCCATAATCTGCTGCGGCTGGGATAGGCGCATCACCTTGCCGCCCTGTACATGCTTCACTTCCATATTGGCATCATACCTGCCCGAACAGATCCTCATAAAGGCAATACGGTCACGGTGTGCCTTGTTCATGTTTGCCTGAATTTTAAATACAAAGGCCGAAAAATCGTGGTTCACCGGATCTATCAGCCCGATGTCTGCCTTACGTGGAAGCGGCGTTGTTGTCATTTCAAGGAAATGCTGTAAAAAGAATTCCACGCCAAAGTTCGTGAGTGCGGATCCGAAAAATACCGGAGTCAGCTCTCCTGCCTGTACCAGATCAAGGTCAAACTCCGCACTTGCTCCATCAAGCAGTTCGATTTCATCAGTCAGAATGCCCGCTGCCTCTTCTCCGATCACACTGTCTAAATGTGCCCTGTCATCCAGGGAAACCTCCAGTGTTTCCCCTTCCTTCGTTCCCTTCTCGGTATCGGAATAGGTGATGACACATTTTCTTTTACGGTCATACACACCCTTAAAACGCTTACCGGAACCGATCGGCCAGTTTACGGGACAGGTTGCAATTCCAAGCTCCTTCTCGATCTCATCGAGAAGTTCAAACGTATCATTGGCATCCCGGTCCATTTTATTAATAAAGGTAAAAATCGGAATCTTACGCATCACACAGACCTTAAACAGCTTTCTGGTCTGCGCCTCAACACCCTTTGATGCATCGATCACCATGACAGCAGAGTCCGCTGCCATCAGCGTACGGTAAGTATCTTCTGAGAAGTCCTGATGTCCGGGAGTGTCCAGAATATTGATACAGAAGCCGTCATATTCAAACTGCAAAACAGAAGATGTTACGGAAATACCTCTTTCCTTTTCAATTTCCATCCAGTCCGAAACGGCATGTCTTGCGGTAGCCTTACCCTTTACACTTCCTGCGAGATTAATTGCACCTCCGTATAAAAGGAATTTCTCGGTCAGGGTTGTCTTACCTGCATCGGGGTGGGAAATAATTGCAAATGTTCTTCTTCTGTTGATTTCCTTTTCGTAATTACTCATAATACTGATTCTCCTGCTATATTTCCTTCGACGGAAAGTGCATGGAGCACCGTGGCTCCAATATCCGCAAAGGTCTTTCGTGTGCCCAGATTTCCGGGACTTAAGTTCTTTCCATACATGACAAGCGGTGTGTATTCCCTGGAATGATCCGTGGAACAGGTATACCCGGGATCACAGCCATGATCAGCCGTAATCATTAAAAGGTCATCCTCCCGCATCTTATGCAGGATCTCAGGGAGTGCTTCATCAAAAGCCGTAAGGGCCTTCGCATAGCCTTCGATATCGTTCCGGTGTCCGTAAAGCATGTCAAAATCTACCAGATTAATAAAGCACAAACCTTCAAAATTCTGATCCAGATAGGAAAGGGTCTTGTCGATTCCATCGGCATTGCCCTTCGTATAAACAAAATCGGTAAGCCCTCTTCCTGCAAAGATGTCATGAATCTTGCCGACTCCGATCACGTCTTTGCCCGCAAGCTTTAGCACATCCAGCATCGTGTCCCTTGGAGGCTCTAACGAAAAGTCATGGCGGTTCGTTGTTCTCGTATATTGCCCGTTACTTCCGACAAAGGGACGGGCAATCACTCTTCCAACGCCATGCTCCCCGGTAAGGATCTTCCGTGCAATCCGGCAGTCCTCATACAGCTCCTCTAACGGAACCACCTCTTCATGCGCCGCGATCTGGAAGACGCTGTCCGCAGACGTATACACAATGAGCTTCCCGGTCTTCACATGCTCATCCCCGTACGCTTTAATTACTTCCGTACCGGAATAGGGTTTATTGCACAAAACACCTCTCTTTGTCTGTCGTTCAAATTCCTGAAGCACGCTTTCGGGAAAGCCGTGAGGATAAACAGGTAAGGGCTTTTCGGAAATAACACCGGCAATCTCCCAGTGGCCGATCGTGGTATCCTTTCCTTTCGAACGCTCCGTCATCCGCCCATAGACACCAACCGGGTCAGGATCCGGTTCTGCCCAGTCCTTCACTCCATCGATATTAAACAGTCCAAGCTTTTTCATATTGGGCATATGAAAACAGGGACTTGTCGCAGCCGACCGCAGAGTATTCGTTCCTGCATCCCCGAAATCTGCGGCGTCTTCTGAAGCCCCTATTCCCACACTGTCTAAAACAATCAAAAAGACTCTTTTCACCTGGTATCCCTCTCTTTCTTCATTATTCTGTAATAGGATACCACATTTTAGAAATTATAGCACCAAAAACTTCATCAAAACAACGTTTACTGCTGTGCAAGGGTACTGATCACGATGGCCTCCGGATTCATTCCTGTTTTGCGGACAACGATATCCTCAATCTGCGCACGCTGTGCTTCTGTAAGCTCTGCGGTATTCACAACCACATCTACCATATCATCGGTGATGCTGACAACCACGTCCTCAAAGCCTTTTGCCTCAAGCAGGATTTCTGCGGCCGTCTCCTTTTCGGCAACATCCGTAAGCTCAATCATTCCGTCAATTGCTTCCTGCTTCTGTTCCTCGGCAATGTTGGTATTATTGATGATCTCAAGAAACGTTTCCCTGCTCTTTGCCCTGGTCTGCTCCTTTAACAGTTTGGCTCCCGAAAGACTGTCCATACCTGCCACACTGGTAAAAACCGCTTCTCCGGGCACATCCCCCGTGATCTCTTCCACGCTGTCAGACCCTGCTTCCAGATCTGCATTTTCCTCATCCACCGTAATATCCTCCGCCAGAATATCATCCATGGACTGTTCCAGATAATTATCCTCTTCCAGCACAAGTTCCGAATCCATGCTCTGAATATCCTCATACTGAGAATCGTCTCCGGTTACCTTCGCGGTCTCGACCGTGTCCGATCCGGTTGTCACAATTTCTTCCTGTGTAATCCTGTTTCCGGCAAAATTCAAGTAGCCGGCAACCGCAATCATCAGTGCAAGTGCGGTAATCATCACCTGATTCTTCTTCACCATATTCTTCAAACCATGTCTCCTTTTTTGCTTATATCATTTTAGCTATTTTAATTTTATGTGCCTCCAGTCCAAATAATGCCTGAATTACTTCAGATATATTTTTGGCAACCTTCCCGTTAGCCGCCCCCTTCGCACATACCACCACACCCTCAATTTCCATCGTGGAAGCAGATGAAAAACAGGAATTCCGTGTCGAGGGCTTCAGGGTAATCATTACTTTATTGTCACCCACTCCTTCCATGGTTGAGAGCAGTTCTTCCAAAGAATGTTCCAGGGATACCACATAAGCTGCCCTCGTATCCTCTGTGCTTTCTCCATAATCGGGAAATGTCAGGGCACTGTCTGTCGTACTGCTGTTCTTTGTGCCTGCGCTTCTGCTGTTTTTTTCTACCGGCCACACTGTTACGAAAAGCAGCACTCCAAGAAGAAGAATCACCAGAAAATTTTCTTTTCTCCACCTGAGCTTTTTCAGGAGGCTGCCGTTTTCTTTCTGTACCTTTTCCTGTGCTTCTTCCTTCATTTCTTCCCGGGTTTCCTGTCCGGCTTTCCTTTGCTCTCCTTCTTTCTGCTGAAACTTGCTTTCCCTCTCCCTGTCTGTCATATTCTTCACCCCTTCACAAACTCCGGCGCTCTCCATCCCGGCTATTCTTTCCGCATCTCCGGTCTGCGCCCGTTCCTCCTGCCTCTCTCTTACTGTTCTCTTTTCACATCTTCCGTAAATTGCTGCTGATCTGTCACCTCTTCCTCCATCGATTGTTCCTGATTATTCTGTTCCTGCTTATTCCGCCCCTGCCGATCCTGCTTCTGCAGATCCTGCTCCTGTGCAATCTGTCCGGCAACATATTCCGTCATATGTGCATACAGGTTCCCGGTTTCTCTCTGTATGGAGGAAGGAAGCTCCCTCACTGATAATTCCACATAAAGCTGCTCCACATTCGCCTGCATCACCTCCTGTGCTTCCCTGCCGGATATAAGGATCAGAAACGGCTGGGTAATTTTCAGAATCAGAATCAGGGAAACCAGTACCCGTACATATTTGGCATAGGCTTCTTCCGGCACAAGCACCATCAGGATCTGCGCAATTAACAAAAAAATACAGGCATTTTTGATTGCTTCAAGCATCTGTTCTCCTTTCACATCCTGACCGAATAGGCAACCACTGCAATCACAATAAAGAACAGGGCAATGGACGTAAACACACATCGCAGAACCAGAAAGCAGCCCTCTCCGATATGATCGGCACAGTCCGAAATCCGTTTATCACTGATCATCCCGGTAATTGCCGCGGAAAGCTTTACACTGCAGGCCAGTACCCCGATCTTCAGAACCGGTATCAGGCAGATCGAAAGAAGCAGAATCAGCAAAAAAACACCGAAGCTGTTTTTGACTAAGACCGCCGCTCCAAGCAAAAGCTCTGTCACACCACCGGTCAGTCCCCCGATTCCCGGAATTACCGAAACCACCTTATGAATTGCAGTATTCTTAAAACTGTCTACGACAGGAACGATCATTGACTGGATCAGGCTTAAGCCTGTAATGAGGAAAAGGACAGCCTTCAGGGAAACAAGCACTGCTTTTTTCAACAGATCAAGCAGCAGGGTAAGTCTCTCCTCCGCCCATAGTCCGTTCAGAATTCCAAGCAGCATATAGCTGTATGCAATCGGGAGAAGCACCTTACAGACAAAAGCTTCCACAAAATAAATCACAAGCAGCATCACCTGATAATACACCACTGCCGTTCCAGTGCCATTGGCTGCTCCGACCGAAATGAAATACACCGGAATAAACGTCTTCACAAAATCCAGAATCAAGGTAAAGACCTGGGAGGTAATCATACTGATCTTTGTCATCACCAGAACCAGGATTCCAACTAACATCATATACAACAGATAAAATGCTATTTTTTCCTGACGGGCACCTGCAAACAGATCCGCAAATCCGGTAAAAAAGGAAGAGGAAATACCAAGCATCAGCACATATAAAAATACCTGTCTTGCAAACGGCACTTCCCCCCAAAGCTTTCCCTTAATCTGCTGTCCGAAAAGTCTTAGCACCTCCTGTACCTTTCCATCCAGCAGCATTTTCATAATTCCGTCTGCATGAATCGAAAGATCCGGGAAATACACGGCAAGCTCTTCGTCAAGTCCTGTAAAATCATAATCTTCGAGCATGACTGCCAGATAATTGTCCGCTTCATCACTTAGCTGCATGTGCTGTTCCTGTTTCTGCTCTTGTTGGTACCCCCATTGACATCCCTGTTCCCCGGCATGTACATCAAAGCCCGGCACGAGTATACCAAGCATTAACGCACAAAGCCCGGTTCCGGTCTGAAAGACGATCCTCGCAAGAAGGTCCCCGATCCATGTGCCCTTTTCTTTTCTTTCTTCCATATGATTACCCTGTTTCCATGCCATCAGCCAACAGAAAGTGCTCCGATATTCTCAATCACGGTTGCCAGCACCGGAAGTCCCATCAAAAGCACGGAAATTTTACCAAACACCTCGATCTGTCCTGCCACAGCTCCAAATCCGGCATCCTTACACACCAGAGAACTGAAATTGCACAGATAGGTGATTCCAACTGCCTTTACAAGATACAGAATATACGACTCACTTCCCTTAAGGTATTGGGAAAGTACCTCCACTTTTCCCACCAGATGCACCATCTGTTCCATACAGAACCAGAAGATCAAAAGACAGATCGTGACTCCGATATAAAGCCCATATTCGGTCTTTTCGCTTTTAAACTGCAAGGCAAGAAGCACCCCAAGCACACCGATCATTCCGATTTTCATTACGCTCATTGTTTTCCTCCTTTATCCAATCAAAAACAGCTCCTGCATCATGGCAAACAGGTCATAGATATAAGGAATCAGCCACATTAACACCAGTACCAGTCCTGCCAGGGAACACAGAAATGCCTGATCCTCCCTGCCACTATGCTTTAACACCTGATTTAATACGGTAATCAGTATTCCAACTGCAGCAATCTTAAAAAGTATTGAGACGGTCATGTTCGATCCTTCCTATAAAAAGAGTATGGATAGCAGCACACCTCCTGCCACGCCCACGCTCATGATCACTTTACTTCTGCTCTTTTGTTCCTGTTGCAGACTTTGGATTCCATCCTCCAGCTCCCGCCGGATTTCACCAAGGCTCTCTGCCTGTGCCTGCCCGATTAAAAAACCCTGCTTCAATGGAAAAGCAAGCAGCCATTCCTGCTCCTTTTTCTTTAATCCACTTTTCCTAAGGGACGGTCCAAGCTCCTCCTTCCAGATCACCGCAAGCTCCTGTCCGCCTTCCTCCATCCGCTGTGCAATCCGTCCAAACTCCTGCCGGAAACAAAGCTCGTCTTTAAAAGAAAGCTTTCTTAAGATTTCCGGAATCGGCAGCTTCCCATAGGAAATCTGAAATTCCATATATTCATAAACGCCCCGGATCTGCTTTAACAGCATAAGCCGCATCCGGTATTCCAGGCAGAGGCTTACCGAAAATCCAAAAGCCCCCAGAATCACCAGAAGGCTCCCCATAATGGCACTCATAGGACGGTCTCCTGCAGCAGGTGTTTTTCTCCGTCATAGATCCTTACGCTCCGCTTCCGATCCTTAAATGTAAGCAACAGGAAACGTCCAAATAAGCTCTTACTCTTTCCAAGCTTGTCTTCCACATCCTTAAGGGAATATCCGTGCATGGTTGCAAGTACTCCGGTTCCACAGACTGCAATCCTTTGAAGTGCTGCAAGATCCTCCTTGCTTCCGATCTCGTCCACTGCAATCACCTGCGGCGTCATGGAACGCACAAGGAGCATCATACCCTCTGTTTTCGGGCAGGCATCCAGTACATCCGTCCGGATTCCTACCTGATTCTGTGGAATTCCCTGATAGCTTCCTGCAATCTCAGACCGTTCATCCACAACCGAAACCTGCTGTCCCTGCCGCGTATCTGTTCCATCCGACACCTGACGGATCAGATCCCGCAGCAGTGTGGTCTTGCCACAGCCGGGCGGTGAAATAATCAGGGTATTCCACAGCTCTCCCTGTTGAAACAGATACGGCAGTACCGGATCTGCCATTCCTAAAATCTCATGGGAAATCCGGATATTTAAGAACCGGATACAGGAAAAATTCCGGACACTGCCATCCGTATTCAGAATCACCTTTCCGGCAAAGCCGATCCGATGACCTCCCTGCACCGTAAGAAACCCCTGTCGGAGTTCATTTTCAAATGCATAAAGCGAATAGCTGCACATCTGATTCACAATGCTTTCGATTTCCCGATCTGAAGTCAGCCATGCATTGTTCCCTTGTGTAAGGCACGTCCCATCCTGTGACAGGAAGTATTCACATCCCTCCCGGATGATCCGGCATGGACGGTTCACACCAAGACGGATTTCATTTAAATGTTCCACATCTTCAAGCACCGGCTTCATTCGTCCTTTCAGCCCGTCCGGAAACAGCGAAAGAATCTCGTCCCTTTTTTTCATAAAAAACAGCTCCTCATATTGTCTTTAAGACATTATATGAAGAGCTGTCTGATTTATTACTTCTATTCGATTCGGGAAATTCCCCGTTAGTTCTGGGCTACATCCTTCATGGAGAAGCTCATTCTTCCCATCTTATCCTTGCCAAGGCATACTACTGTAACCTTGTCACCAAGAGTTAAGACATCTTCTACGTGATTGATTCTTTCCTTAGCGATCTTGGAAATATGAACCATGCCTTCCTTACCGGGAGCAAACTCGATGAATGCACCGAATTCCTTAATGCTGACAACGATACCCTGGAAGATCTGTCCTTCCTGATAGTCGGTAACGATGGTCTTGATGTACTCGATCGCCTTGTCCATCATTTCCTTATCGGTGCCACATACGGATACCTTACCGTCATCAGTAATATCAATCTTTACGCCGGTACGGGCAATGATCTCATTGATGGTCTTACCACGCTGACCAACCACATCACCGATCTTCTCAGGATCAATGTTGATGGAAATGATCTTCGGAGCGTAAGGTCCAACCTCTTTACGAGGCTCTGCAATCGCCTTCTTCATACAGTTATCCATGATGAAAAGTCTTGCTTCGCGACATCTTGCAATGGCACCTTCTACGATCGGTCTGGTCAGACCATGAATCTTAATATCCATCTGGATTGCGGTAATACCATCCGTTGTACCGGTTACCTTAAAGTCCATATCGCCGAAGAAGTCTTCGAGCCCCTGGATATCGGTTAACAGTACGAAATCATCATCGGTTTCACCAGTAACAAGACCACAGGAAATACCTGCAACCATCTTCTTGATCGGAACACCTGCAGCCATCAGGGACATACAGGATGCACAGGTAGAAGCCATGGAGGTGGATCCATTGGATTCAAAGGTTTCGGATACGGTACGGATTGCATAAGGGAATTCATCCTCAGAAGGAAGTACCGGAATCAGAGCTCTCTCTGCCAGTGCGCCATGTCCGATTTCTCTACGTCCGGGTCCTCTGGAGGGCTTTGTTTCACCTACCGAGTAGGACGGGAAGTTGTAGTGGTGCATATATCTCTTGCTTACTTCATTTTCATCAAGACCGTCAAGCTTCTGCTGTTCGGATAGCGGTGCCAGGGTACATACATTACAGATCTGTGTCTGTCCGCGGGTGAACATTGCAGAACCATGTACTCTCGGAATAATATCAACTTCTGCTGCAAGAGGACGGATCTGGGTGATCTCACGTCCATCCGGACGCTTATGATCTTTGAGAATCATCTTACGAACAGTTTTCTTCTGATACTGGTAAATCGCTTCTCCTAATACAGCAAGCCAGTCTTCTTTATCTGCAAAAGCTTCCTCTAACTTCTCGGTAATTTGACGGATATTCTCTTCACGCACCTGCTTTTCATCCGTGAATACCGCTTCTTCCATCTGTGCGGGAGTTACGATTTCCTTCATTGCCGCAAACAGCTCTTCCGGAATTGCACAGCTTGTATATTCATGCTTCGGCTTTCCAACCTCTGCAACCATCTGGTCG
Source organism: Firmicutes bacterium CAG:95 (assembly GCA_000438155.1). Taxonomy (GTDB): domain Bacteria; phylum Bacillota; class Clostridia; order Lachnospirales; family Lachnospiraceae; genus Suilimivivens. The sequence goes on along the minus strand of FR902980.1, from coordinate 30,319 downwards.
ATAAATGCAATAATGGTCTGGTTTACTTCATGTGCCTTATAGATGGCTTCGATCATCTTCTCTTCCGGAATCTCGTTTGCTCCGGCTTCAATCATGATGACCTTTTCCCTGGTAGAAGCAACGGTAAGATTTAAGTCACCATTCTTCCACTGCTCCTGGGAAGGATTGATGATAAACTCACCATCAATCATGCCAACCTGTGTCATTGCACAGGGCCCGTCAAACGGGATATCGGAAATGCTGGTAGCGATGGCTGCACCGATCATGGCAACCAGCTCCGGACGGCACTCCGGATCCACGCTCATAACCATATTGTTTAAGGTAACATCATTACGATAATCCTTCGGGAATAAAGGCCGCATCGGGCGGTCGATAACACGGCTTGTCAGAATTGCATTCTCGGAAGCCTTTCCTTCTCTCTTATTAAATCCACCGGGGATTTTGCCTACGGCATACATCTTTTCTTCATACTCAACACTCAGCGGGAAAAAGTCAATTCCATCCCTGGGCTTGTCTGATGCGGTTGCGGTACACAGTACGGTGGTATCACCATAATGCATGAATGCGCATCCGTTTGCCTGCTTGCCGACACGGTTGACATCAACACTTAAGGTACGGCCTGCAAGTTCCATTGAAAACGTCTTGTACATAGTTTCTCTCCTTTTTCTTCTCGTTCCTGTACATGTGGAACATATTACTGCACAGCAGTATAAAATTTAAAAAGGCGGAGCTTTTATTGATGCTCCGCCTTCAACTACCAAATTACTTTCTGAGACCAAGTTTCTCGATCAAAGCACGGTATCTCTCGATGTCTTTGCTCTTTAAGTAGCTTAAAAGACCACGTCTCTGACCTACCATTTTGAACATACCACGTCTGGAATGATTATCCTTCGGATGCTCCTTTAAATGCTCAGTAAGCTCTGCAATTCTTGCAGATAAAACTGCGATCTGAACTTCCGGTGAACCTGTATCACCTTCAAATCTCGCATATTCCTTCATAATAGCTGTTTTCTTTTCCTTAGAAATCATGTTCTGTCTCCTTCCATTATTAACCGCCGGATACTAAGAATGGGTCGGAGTGTCCCTACGAGATCATTCTCTGATTCTGAGTATCGGCTGAACTCATACTCAAGCATCATATCACAAAACAGATGCTGTGTAAAGGGGGAAATTTTTCTAATCCTGTAATATCCTTACCATCTTTGCCGGTGTACGGTAATTGTAATTGGAAATCCGGATACCGGTTTTCGGATTACTCGCATGGATAACCTGTCCGCCGCCAATGTAGATTGCCACATGGTTAATGCTTCCACCCTTCGCATAGAAAATCAGGTCTCCTGCCTTTAATTCCGAAGCAGATATGGTTGATCCCATCTTCGACTGTGCCTGCGAGGAATGAGGCAGAGTCACACCATACTTATTGAAAACACTTAAGACAAACCCGGAACAGTCTGCTCCACTTGTCAGGCTTGTACCACCCCAGACATAAGGATTGCCAAGAAACTGCTTTGCATACTGGCAAAGATCCACACGGACATCGGATACGCCCTGTCCGTATAACAGTTCGGTCATTGTGATGGCTGTCTGTAAATCCGACTTTAACTCAACATAATCCCTGGAAACGAAAACCTCTTCATCATCCAAAAAGACTTTGACCCACTGATCGTTATATAATTCCGCAACCTGAAGCTCTTCTCCTTCTGCAACCTGTGTCACGACATCGGCCCCGGTGTCCGGCTGTTCCCGGATATTTAAGCCGTCTGAAGAAGCAACCGCAACTGTACTTGCCAGTTCCTCGCCCTTCTTCTTCGCATTGTAACCGGTCAGGAGATATTCTTCCTTCACATATCCTTCTACCTTGCCGGAGGTGATATGTGCCCATCCGTCTTCACTTTCCAAAACCTCACAGGCAGCATCTTTGGGAAGCTTGCCAACAAGCCTGCCACTCTCATCCGGTGTCTCACGGATATTTAAGTTATTCTCCTGTACGTTGCAAAGCCCAAGATTCGTGTATCCCCACATAGCACCCTTTGCCTGCTCTGCAAGAGCCTTATATTCATCTACTGAAAGTGTGGATATAAAAAGATTCTCGACACCTGCTGTCATCAATTCTTCTGATGCAACACTCTGTGTTTCTTTCGTAACCGTTTCCGCAGCCCGGCCATCCAGGGACAGCAATAAAAATACAGATGCGGAAAGACAGATGCCCTGTAAAATTGATCGTTTCAAAATAAACCTCCAAAAATTCCCGTTTATTACGTATTTGTTACAAATTTATTACAACGATCACATTATAGCAGTAAATGTAACGCCTGTCAAATGCGGTAAAAGTTCATTTCTATAGGGCGGACGCCCGACATGAAATAAGCTGCCGGAAAACACGTATATTTGTCAGCCAATCTGTACCATCCGGCAGCTTATGAATGCGCATGGCTGATTATCCCATAAACCAGTGCTTTCCATCCTCTACGTCCTGCCGAAGCTGTTTCTGCAGGCCGGCAAGATCCTGGAACTTCTGTTCCGGGCGCTTGAATTTCAGCAGTTCCAGCCGGATCTTCTTTCCATAAATATCCCTGTCAAAATCATAGAGATAGGTTTCGGCATTAACCCTCTTTGTCTGCTGCACGGTAGGCTTCACTCCGATATTGGTGATTCCGTGATACATGCAGCCATCATAAAAAACATCTGAATAATATACTCCGTAGGGCGGCATCAGCTTCTCCTTCGGAGGATAAAGATTCACGGTAGGGAATCCCATCTTACGTCCCAGGTGCATTCCGTTTTCGACAATGCCTTCCATGGAATAATTCCGCGAAAGAAGTTCGGATGCCAGTTCCATATTTCCCTTCAGAATTTCTTCCCGGACATAGGTAGAGCTGATTTCTTTTCCATGATCGAAAATCTTCTCGATAATCTTTACCGTAAAATCATTTTCCTCTGCCATTTCTTCAAGCAATACACGATTTCCTTTTCCGCCTTTTCCAAAAGAGACATCCTCTCCGGCCGCCAGAAATTTCATATTCATCATTTCTATCAGGATTTTCTTCACAAAATCCACAGGATCCGTTGCCGCTGTTTCCGGATTTAAGGGAAATTCTACCAGAACATCAATGCCCATCCGTTCAAAGATCTCCCGCTTTTCTTCTCTTGTTGTCAGCTCCTTCGCATCCTCACCGCCAAAATAAACCGTTGCTGACGGAAAAAATGTAAAAATCACCGACTTAAGACCATTCTTTTTCTGCCTCAGGATCTCATCAATCAGACGGTAATGTCCTGCATGAATCCCATCGAACTTTCCAATGGCAACTGCAGATGCTCCTTTGAGCTTAAATTCAGTTTTGTCACTAACGATCTGCATAGCTTCCATCCTGACCTTCCAAAAACATTTTTACCGGTGTAAAAAGCCTCCTGTCACCTTCATAGCGGTAAATAGCACAAAACCTGCTATCCATGCCGTATACCCGGTATTCTCCCTGATCTACAGGAAACCCCTGCAGCATCTTTCCAATGATTCCCGCCTCTTCCTTAGCCAAAACCTCCGATCGCTTCAACTGGTTCCCGTTAAGCAGTGCTTTCTGTGCTCCATCGGATACCTGAATTGCCGGAAGGGTATGAAACATTTCTTCAACCGGAATGACCGCTTCCTGCAATCTTCCCTGATCGGCAAGTTCTTGAAGCTCATCCAACGTTTTCGCATCCTTCAGCCGGAATTCTCCGACTCTGGAACGGACAAGGCTCGTCATCACCGCACCGCACGAAAGAGCCTGTCCAATATCATGACACAAGGTACGGATATAGGTTCCTTTTGAACATACAACCCGGATTTCATATTCCGGATACTCTGCCTTTAACAGCTCCAGCTCATAAATGGTAATGGGACGTGCCTTGCGCTCCACTTCCTTTCCTTCTCTTGCCAGCTCGTAAAGCTTCTTTCCGCCCACCTTAAGTGCAGAATACATCGGTGGAACCTGCTGCAGTTCTCCCACAAAATGTGAAAGCATCTCCTTTACCTGCTCCGTAGAGACACGGACTTCCTTTTCCTCCAGAATCTTTCCTGAAATATCCTGTGTATCGGTCTCAATCCCAAGCCGGAACCTGGCAATGTATTCCTTGGTCTCACCGGTCAGCATATCGCACAGCTTCGTTCCACTTCCCAGACAAACAGGAAGAACCCCCACCGCATCCGGATCGAGGGTTCCTGTATGTCCTATCTTTTTCTGCTTACAGATTCCGCGCAGCTTCGCCACCACGTCATGGGAGGTAAAGCCCGCTTCTTTATATACGTTTATTATTCCGTGATACATGTTCTTCTCCAAGAATTAGTTACACAACTGTTTCTCAATCTGTGCAGACAGATTATTGATAATATCGTGATATGTACCCTGCATGGTAACTCCTGCAGCGCGTACATGACCGCCGCCACCAAACATCATGGCGATCTTGGCAACATCAATCTTTCCGTTGGACCGCAGGCTTACCTTATACTCGAGTGTATTCGTCTGATACATAAAGATCGCACACTCAACGCCCTTTGTATTGCGAAGCTGGTTGACAATTCCTTCCAGATCATGTGGTGTTGCATCATAAAAGCTCATGGTCTTTTTATCAACCATGCTGACAATACATCTGCCATCCATAAACTGGATACTTTCAAGCAGCGCGCGTCCCAGAATCTGATTCTGCACATAGGTCTTTTCATAGAAGGTCTGATCAATGAGTGTCGGAAAATCAAATCCATAAGAGATCAGATCTGCTGCAATCCGCAGGGTTTCCGATGAGGTATTGGAATACTGGAACACCCCGGTATCATGGATGATTCCGATGTACAGGGCTTTCGCAATGGACGGATCCATCGCTTCCTTATCCTCAATGGCCCGGTACACCAGCTCACTTGCGGAGCTTGCCTTTGGATCCAGAAAATTCACATCGCCATCTCCAGGGTTACTCACATGATGGTCGATATTGATCCTCTTATGTGCCGCATCGAAGTACTTCTGTGCTTCTCCGGTACGCTCCTTCGTACTGTCAAGTACGATAAACACATCAAACTGCTCCACTCCCGTTGCAAAATCGGTGTGAATATCCCCGATCCTGCTGATACAGGAAAACTCCTCTCCCGGCTGTTCCAAAAATACCTCGATCTGTGCATCCGGGCACTTCTTTAATAAATACAGATAAAGACCCATCACCGACCCGATACAGTCACCGTCCGGCCGGATATGTCCACTGATACCGATGGTTGCGGCATCCTTTACTTCTTCATAAATTTTCATATACATCCTGTCCTTATTACTCTTGTGATAAAGCTTCGTTTCTGTCTTCCTTCTGTGCATCTGATTTAGCCACTTCATCAATCAGTTTGGACATTTTCACACCATAGGCAATGGACTGATCCACGATAAAACGGATTTCCGGTGTGTTACGCAGATTAATTCTTCTTGCAAGCTCTCTGCGGATATAGCCCTCCGCACTCCTTAAGCCGGCAAGTGTATCCTCTGCCACATGATCATCCCCGTATACGCTGATCCATGCCTTACATGTTTTTAAATCAGGTGCAACCTCTACAGAGATCACACTCGTTAAGGGACTGATTCTCGGATCCTTAATCTCTCCACGAATGATCTCTGCGAGTTCCTTTTGAACTTCCCCGTTGATCCGGGTATTCTTCATGCTGTTCTTTCTCACCTGGGAACCTCCACCATAATATATGCTTCTACGATATCCAGCTCCTGCATCTGGTCAAAGCCTTCAAATACAAGACCACATTCGTAGCCAGCCTTTACTTCCTTTACATCGTCCTTAAATCTCTTCAAAGATGCCAGAGCGCCTTCATAAATCTGCTCTTCCTGTCCGGTGCTTTCATTACGTCTCGTAATACGCACCTTGCAGTCTCTCTGGAAATATCCGTCTAAAACATAAGAACCTGCAATATTGCCAATTGCGGACGCACGGAAGATCTGACGAACTTCAGCGTGACCGATTACCTTTTCTTCATAAACCGGATCGAGCATTCCCTTCATGGCAGCCTCGATATCCTCAATTGCCTGATAAATGACACGATACAGACGGATATCCACGCCCTCACGCTCTGCAAATGCCTTGGCCTGTGCATCCGGACGGACATTGAAGCCGATGATAATTGCGGAGGATGCAAAAGCAAGAGAAACATCCGATTCATTGATGGCACCCACACCACCATGAATACATTTTACAACAACCTCTTCATTGGAAAGCTTCATGAGACTCTGCTTAACGGCTTCCACACTACCCTGTACATCTGCCTTGACAATCAGGTTCAGTTCCTTCAGGTTACCCTCCTGGATCTGGTTAAACAGATCATCCAGTGACATCTTTGCCTTGGTCTCTTCAAGCATCTTCTCTTTATTCTGTGCCAGATAAGTTTCTGCATAGGTCTTGGCAGTCTTATCATTTTCATGGGCAATAAATACCTCACCTGCACTTGGCACATCGGATAATCCAAGAATTTCCACCGGTGTAGAGGGCTTTGCCTCCTTCACGCGTCTTCCCTTGTCGTCAATCATTGCACGTACCTTACCGTGGCTTGCACCTGCGGAAATGAAATCTCCCACATGTAACGTACCCTTCTGTACCAGTACGGTAGCCACAGGACCGCGTCCCTTGTCAAGCTCTGCTTCAATGACAAGACCTCTCGCCCGACGGTTCGGGTTCGCCTTTAATTCCATAATCTCAGCCGTAAGCAGTACGGTTTCAAGCAGGGTACTGATTCCCTCACCGGTTTTTGCAGATACCGGAACGAATTCAGTGCTTCCGCCCCAGTCAACCGGGATCAATTCGTATTCGGTCATTTCCTGTTTCACACGGTCGATGTTGGCACCAGGCTTATCGATCTTGTTAACTGCCACAATAATTTCAATACCGGCTGCCTTCGCATGGTTGATCGCTTCTACGGTCTGCGGCATCACACCATCGTCTGCGGCAACAACCAGAATTGCAATATCGGTAGAATTTGCACCACGCATACGCATTGCGGTAAATGCTTCATGTCCCGGTGTATCCAGGAACGTAATGGACTGTCCGCCCACATTTACGGTGTAAGCACCGATATGCTGGGTAATACCCCCTGCTTCCTTATCGGTCACATTGGTCTTACGGATTGCATCGAGGAGGGAGGTTTTACCATGATCAACATGACCCATAACACAGATAACGGGCGGTCTGCTCACAAGATCCTCTTCCTTTTCTTCGTCTTCCTTTAACAGCTCTTCAATGACATCCACCTTAACTTCTCTCTCACAGATGATGTCATAGTCAATGGCAATGTTCTCCGCATCCTCAAAGGTAATTTCAGAGTTTACGGTTACGATCTGTCCCTGCAGGAACAGCTTTTTAATAATTGCGGAAGGCTGCAGCTTCATCTTATCTGCCAGATCCTTGATGGTTAAGGATTCCGGAATGGTGATGACCTTGATCTGCTCTTCTGCCGGCTCCTCTGCCTTCTTCTCCGGCTTAATGAAGCGTCCTGCTTTATTCTTGTTCTTTAAAGCTGCTTCGTCCTCTTCATACATGAAATCCTTCTTGGATCTCTTATCCTTCTCCTGACTGATTCTGCGCTTTTCTTCCTCTCTGCGCTTGTCATCCTTAACCGGCGGGGTATCCTGAGCGAAACTCTTACCCGGCTTTTCATTCCGCTTAAATCGAGAGTCCTGCCCTCCATTGCTTCTCTCACCGCGGTTATTATTGAAATCGCCGCGGTTACGGTTCCCATCACCGCCGTTATTACGGAAATCTCCCTTGCCATTCTGGTTGTTAAAGCGATTCCCGTTTTCAGGTCTTCGGTTGTTATTCCTCTCTCCCTGATTGTTCTGACCAAATCTCTGATTTCTGTCATTTCTATCGTTTCTTTGATCCCTTCCGTCTCTGTTGTCCGGTCTGTTTCCGGGTCTGTTTTCACCACGGTTATCGTTACGGTTATCGTTACGGTTGTCATTCCGGTTATCCGGACGATTCTGTCCCCGGTTATCCGGACGGGGATTTTCAGACCTTGCTGCTCTCTGGGCGGCCTGTTCACGTTCTTCGGCTGCACGCTTTTCGGAAGCACGAAGTTCGGCTCTTGCTTCATCCATTCTTCTGGAATTCTGCTTAAAATCACTTGTGGAAGTCTCCATCTGGGACGGAGCCGTAAGAGGCTTAATAATCTTGTGGGGAACTTCCCTGTTCTGTCCCGGTCTTCCATTGTAATTATTATTCCCCTGGCGATTATTCTGCCCCTGTCTGCGCTCACCCTGTGAACGCTGTCCCGGTATATTACTATTATGCGGATTACTTACAAAAATAATCTTTTTCTTTTTCACAGGAGCTGCCTGCTTTTCCTCTGCTTTCGGTGCTTCCTTCCTCACTTCTTTGGAAGGTTCTGCTTTGGCTTCTGATTTTACCTCCGGTTTCACTTCAGGCTTCACATCTGTCTTTGTTTCTTCCTTTGCTTCCGGCTTTGCTTCTGCCTTGGCTTCGGGCTTCACCTCTGCCTTGACATCTGCTTTTTTTGCGGCACCGAATGCTTTACGGACCATTTCTGCTGCATCTTCCTCCACAGAGCTCTGTGCTGCCTTTACTTCTATTCCTTTTTCCTGAAGAAATGCAATCACTTCCCTGCTCTGCTTCTCCAGCTCCTTTGCTAATTCATGCACTTTGATTTTCGACATTTATTTACCTCCGTCTTATTCACTCCAAATGAACTCCAAATGCTATCTGTATCATTCCTGAATTGTCTGCAGATGTTTCATGATGCTGTCGGAAAGCCCCGGATCCGTCACCGCAAGGGATGCCCGCATTTCCTTCCCGATTGCCTTTCCAAGCATTTCCTTTGTCCCTAAGGTATAAATGGGGACCTCATAAAAACTACATTTATCTGTAAATAACTTTTTCGTGTTTGCGGATGCATCTTCGCTGATGATCACCAGACATGCACTCCCGTCCTTTACTGCATTCTCCGTGGAGAATTCGCCGCTTACCAGATTTCTCCCCCTCGCAGCAAGCCCCAGTAAAGACAACACCTTCTTCATCTGCACAGGATCATTCATTCTCGTCATACTCCTTTTCCAGGCTGTCATATACTTCATTCGGAATACTCATTTTGAAAGACCGTTCCAATCCTTTATTCTTCCGTGCCTTTTTAAGGCACTCTCTCGAGATACAAAGATATGCGCCTCTTCCATTTTTCTTTCCGGTCAAATCTAATACGATTTCATCCTCCGGTGTTTTCAGGACGCGCATCATTTCCTTCTTGCTTTTCATTTCTCCGCATCCCACACACTGTCTTAAGGGAATCTTTTTTGCCATACCAAACCACCTTTATTCTTCAGAGGGTACTTCATCCATACCTTCCTGACCCTCTTCTGTCAGATACTCATCATCTGCATACTCGGCATCCTCATCATATTCTTCATCCTCGTACACATAGTCCTCATAACGGAAGCCCGGCGCATCCTTGGCCTGCGTCTCACTCTTGATATCGATCTTGTATCCGGTCAGTCTGGCTGCAAGTCTTGCATTCTGTCCTTCCTTACCAATGGCAAGAGATAACTGGTAATCCGGAACAACCACCTTGGCAGTCTTTTCATCCGGATCTGCAAATACAGCAACGATCTTTGCAGGAGATAATGCGTTCTGGATCAGATTACCGGGGTTTTCATCCCAGTTGATAATATCAATCTTCTCTCCACGAAGCTCATCCACAATGGAATTTACTCTCGCTCCATTCATACCAACGCAGGCACCGACCGCATCTACGTTCGGATTGTTGGAACGGACAGCCATCTTGGTTCTGCTTCCTGCCTCTCTTGCAATGCTCATAATCTCTACAGTTCCATCTTTAATTTCGGTAACCTCTGCTTCAAACAGACGCTTTACCAGCTCCGGATGGGTGCGGCTTACCAGGATTCTCGGTCCCTTGGAGCCGTTCTTTACCTCCAGAATATAAACCTTGATTCGCTCGGTCGGGCGGAAGTGCTCACCCTTTACCATTTCACTTTCATTTAAAATACCATCGGCCTTACCTAAGTTTACGCTGATGTTACGTCCGATATATCTCTGTACAATTCCGGTAACCACATCTTTTTCTTTCGCATAGTACTGATTGAAGATTACATTTCTTTCTTCTTCACGGATCTTCTGCAAAATCACACTCTTCGCATTCTGGGTTGCGATACGTCCGAATTCCTTGGACTTGATCTCTACATGAATGATGTCGCCAACCTTTGCAGTTGCTTTAATCTTCTGTGCATCCTCTAAGGAAATCTGTAACAGATCATCTTCCACATCATCTGCGGTTTCTACAACTTCCTTCTCTGCATAGCATAGGAAATCACAGGTTTCACGGTCAATCTCTACCTTGATATTGTCTGCTCTGCCAAAATGCTTTTCGCATGCAGTGTAAAGGGAATTCTCAATTGACTCAAATAAAGTCTCTTTGCTGATTTCCTTCTCCTTTTCCAAAATATCAAGTGCTTCCATTAATTCTTTGTTCATTTTCGTATCCTTTCTGCTTGTATTTGGACTAAAAATCCAGTGCCAATTTTATAACTGCAATATCTTTTCTCTGAAAAACCAGATCCTGATCATCTTCAACGGTTAACGTCAGTGTATCATTATCAAATGCCTTCAGGACTCCTTCAAAATCCTTTGAACCGTTCACCGGTTTAAACGTCTTTAATTCGACTTCCATCCCGATGCTCTTTGAAAGATGCTTCTCCTTCTTTAGGGTTCTGCCAAGTCCCGGAGAGCTCACCTCCAGAATATAGGCATCCTCGATATAATCCTCTGCATCAAGCTGATCGGAAAGTGCACGGCTCACCGTCTCACAATCCTGAATGTTCACGCCGCCGTCCCTGTCAATGTAGCAGCGAAGATAAAAGTCGCTTCCTTCCTTCACATACTCCACATCGTAGATTTCCACACCGGCTGATTCCACGATCGGCTTTAATAATTCCTCTGTCCTCGTTTCATAAGACTCTCTCTTTGACATTCTTCCTCCTTTAAATTCTTTGCCTGCCTTCCATTCATACTCTGCCTGCTGCACTAAACTCGTGCTGCATCTCCAACCTGCATTCCTTAAGTGCACAGGTATGGTTCTACTCAAAAAAACAGTGGACTCGCAAGTCCACTGTAACTGGTAAATCTTTGTAACTATAGTCAGATTAACACTTCTTATAAGGAAATGCAAGGGTTTTCCCAAAATTTCTTTGCTTTTTCGTCAGAAACTATTTAATATTTGATCTTGTCCTTTACACTGATCTCTTTTCCAAGCTGAACCTCGATCAGTTTCAGCTCCGTGACTGCTGCAATTGTATGTTTGCAGCCGGCTTTCATCGTCAGGACATCCCCCGGTCTGACATTCTTTACCTCATCATCAAGGATCGCCTGTCCGTTTCCCTGAATAATCGTCCAGACCTCGTCACGATGCTCATGGCTGTGATAATTCATCTTATGCCCCGGCATCAGAGTCACCTTGATTGTCATGCTCTCATCTTCAATGTCAAGTACCCGGAAGCTCCCCCACGACTTCTCCGCAAACATGATCTGCTGGTCAATTTTATCTACAAAGGGCTTAATGTAGCTTGACTGTTCCTTGTCAGAAACCAGAATCCCCTCCGGGCTTGCTGAAACCACAACATCCTGTAATCCCATACACAGTACCGGAACATCCAGTTCATTAATGACATGGACATTGCTGCACTTCTCATTGAAAATGGCCTCTCCGATGCTCGCGTCTTCCATAGCCTCTGTCAGGGTATTCCAGGTTCCAAGATCCTTCCATTGTCCGGCAAAGCGCAATACACTGATATCAGGCTCTTTCTCCCCGACCGCATAATCAAAGCTGATCTTCTGTAGGGCTTCATACTTTGCAAACAGATCCTGATAATCCGTAAAGTCAATGAGCTCATGTGCTTTCTGAATGAGATATCCCAGCCGGAAAGCGAATACACCACCGTTCCACAGTGCACCCTTTGCAATATATTCCTTTGCCACATCGGCAGTCGGCTTCTCCTTAAAGGTAGACACCTTGCTCACCCGCTCCTTGCTCTCCGGAATCACATAGCCATACTTTTCACTTGGATACGTCGGTTCAATTCCCATCAGCACCAGGTTTGCCTCTTGCTGCTGTGCAAGGCGCGCCAGTTCCTTTACGGTTTCAAAGTAATCCTCGTCCACATACGGATCCACAGGGCACACCACAACAGCCTCCTTCTCTGAAATGTGCTTCACATCCTTAAGATAAGCTGCGGCAAGCGCAATGGCAGGAAAGGTATCACGGCGGCACGGCTCCACACAGACGGAAACCTCTTCACCAAGCTGGTTATGGATGGCGGATACCTGTGACTTCGATGTTGCAATCGTAACAGTCGCTTCTGCATCCACCGTCTTAATCTGACGGTAGACCCGCTGCACCATGGATTCGTATTCTCCATCTTCCTTCTTAAAAATCTTGATAAACTGTTTGGACCGGATATCGTTGGATAAAGGCCATAAACGCTTTCCCGATCCTCCTGATAATAAGACAATATTCATTCTGTTCCCCCATTTTTATGAAGTAATATTTGTAATTCCATCTGAATACAGACATCTGCCTAAAACAAATCTGCATAACTCTGAACAGTTACAGTGTACCTTACTTTCCTGATAAAATCCACTTAAAAAATCCGCAGCCTATCAGGCTACGGATTTTATCATTATCTCTCTATATATTTCATTTTCCTGTAGAGCTTGCATAAGCATTTTTGATTATCTTACTCCTTAACACCACCGATGGTAAGTCCGGTTACGAAGTATCTTTGTAAGAACGGATACAGGCAGATGATCGGAAGCATGGTTGCAATCGTTGCTGCGGACCTTACAGTAACAGGTGTTACTGCTGCTGAGCTTGCTCCGGCTGCGGAGGCATTTGCTGCGCTTCCGCTCTGCTGCATTACGGAAGATAATAATTTCATCAGCTCATACTGCAGAGTTGTATACTCACCTTTCATTCTGTTATACAGCATGGCATCGAACCAGGAATTCCACTGATATACTGCAACGAACAGGGCAACAGTCGCATATACCGGTTTACATAACGGAGATATGATTTTAATAAATATCGTCCAGTATCCTGCACCATCCAACTGTGCAGATTCTTCGAGGGAATCCGGAAGTCCCTGCATATAGGTTCTTAATACCAGCATATTGAATGCACTGATTGTTCCGGGAATGACATATACCCAGAAGGTTCCGGTCAGATGCAGGTTTCTGTATAACATAAAGATTGGAATCATACCGCCGTTTACATACATGGTAATTACCCAGAACAGAGATAACTGGGACTTGAACATAAAACGCTTTCTGCTGACCACAAATGCCAAAAGCGCATTGGTTACCAGGGAAAGCAGTGTTCCGATTATAGTTCTTAATACGGTTATGTAAGCGCCCTGAAGCATATTCTGCTTGGTAAGCACCGTCTTGTAGTTATTTAACGTAAACTTTCTCGGCCATAAATAAATGCCGCCTCTTACTGCATCAATACCATCATTAAGGGAAATTGCCAGGGTATTCAATACCGGATATAAGGTGATTACAACAAAGGCAATCATGAACAAAGTATTAAAAACTACGAATATCTTATCCGCAAGGGATGTCTTTCTCTTTTTCATGTCTCTACCTCCTAGAATAACCTTTCTTCGCCCATACGTTTTGCAGCAAAATTAGCGACCAGAATCAGTGCAATGCTGACTACACTCTTAAATATTCCGGCTGCAGTACCTAATGAGAAGTCATTCTGACTGATACCCCAGGTAAGAACATAGATATCAATGGTATCCGATACACTCTTAATCAGGCCATTACCTAACAGATACTGTACTTCAAATCCTGCATTCAGTACATTACCTACATTCATCAGTAACAAAATCATGATCGTAGGCTTAATACCCGGTAATGTTATATATTTAATCTTTGCCCATCTTCCGGCTCCATCAATGGATGCTGCTTCATACAGACACGGATCAATGGAGGTAATGGCTGCCAGATAAATAATGGCATTCCATCCGGTTTCCTTCCAGCAGTTTGCAAATGCTACAATCCACCAGAAATATTGGGGATGCGCAAAGAAGTCAATTGCGCGGTCAATAAGTCCAGCTTTCATCAATAATTCGTTGATAATACCGGTAGAAGATAACGCATCATGTAAAATACCGGTAACAATAATCCAGGAAAGGAAATGAGGTAAATAGGAAATTGTCTGTATTACCTTTTTCGGTTTCGTGGCACGAATTTCATTTAGCAGAATGGCAAATAGTATTGCCATAATTGTGGATGTCACCAGATTCAGCACACCCATACAAAATGTATTACGGATAACCCGTAAAAAGGTTGCATCCTGAAACAGGAACTGGAACTTTGCAAGTCCTACAAATTTAGATCCCAGCAATCCATCCTTGGGTTTATAATTCTGGAATGCCATCAGCCATCCGGTTAATGGCCAGTAGTAAAAGATGATTCCATAAATCATCATAAAGAAGGAAACGATCAGCAGAAATTTCTGTCTTTTAATTTCTTTCCATGTTATCTTTTTGTCTTTTTTCACTTTAGCTACGCCCTGACTCATATATCCGCTCCTAACTTGTAATAAGGAAGCGGCAATAGTTTTCTTACCGAATCCTACTGCCGCTTTCCTCACACAATCATTTTGAATGCTGCAGTCTCTATCTCCTACTTAAAGGTATCCAGAATTGCCTGCATCTCACTAATGAAATCTTCAGGTTTGCAAGCATTATATGCATCCATATACTCAGCCCACCCGGTTTCGAAATCACTGGCCATTACAACCTTGGGTAAGTACTCATGCTTAATTTCACCCATCTTTGTCCATGCCACACCACCAGGAGTCTCTGTGGTGAAGTTATTAGAATAACTGTACATGGGGAACCACGGTCCATTTGTCTCAACTACAGAACCAATCATATCTACATAGTTTCCTGCACCATATGCTGCAAAGCAGTCCTTTAACGGCTGTGCCATATCTACCTGGAATTCTGCAGGCTGTTCTTCCGGCTTGTTTGCATTAATTCCATCATCACTGGTACCACCCCACTGAGGCATATAAGAATACTGACAACGATGAGATGCCTGATATGCGGTATCTGACAAGTTCATTCTCTGTTCCTCTGTTCTTGCATATAAACCATTTTCATCAACGGTATAATCTACATCCTTAACACCCCAGAATCTTAAATCATGCAGTTCCTGATCCATTGCACAATCAACGATAAATTTGAATGCCTTATCCGGATCCTTACAATCCTTGGTAATAGCAACACCGGAAGCCTGGTTAACCGTATCATCGTATGTATGCCATCTGTTTTCCATTCCCTCTTCTGTGGTTAATCCAAGAGGAACATAGTTGCATCCCTTTTCGTCAAGTCCCTGCTGTTTGAATACATCATTCACAGTGTATGCAAAATCCCACCACTGGTCTACCATACCAAGTACACGACCTGTGGAAAGCTTGGCAATATATTCATCATAGGTCTGGGTAAAGCTTTCAGGATCTACAAAGCCCTTCTGATATTCTTCGTTCAGCTTCTTGAAGTACTTAACAGTATCGTCAGAAGTATTGTAATCCTCAACTGTCATCGTATCCTTATTAACAATAACAGATCCATCATTCGGATGTCCACCGAGGAACTGTCCTGCATTTTCAAGGCAGAAGTATCTCCAGTCTTCACAGAGAATGGTATAAGGGATATTCGGTGTTCCATCTTCCATGGTCGGATTTGCTGCCATGTAATCTTCGATTACCTGGAAATACTGATCCATGGTCTTGATTTCCGGATATCCGGCCCACTCAAGAACTCTTACCTGAATCCAGAATGCTTCGTCATTATGTGTTGTTGCAGTAGGTTCACCCTTCGTATTTCCGAAAGGATTGATCCAGTAGATATGTCCATCAGGCTGACGGAACTTTTCCCATTCATCTTCTGTGAACCATTTTTCTTTAAATTCCGGATACTGATCAATATAGTCATCCAACGGGATGAGTGCTCCTGCATCTACCAGGAGTGACATGTCATCGCTGTCAATATAATCCGGATATTCATCACTTGCAATTAACATACCGGTTGCTTCTGATGCAGTCTGTCCTGTTAACCATGTCTCTTTAATACGAACGCCCCACTTCTCGCCAATCATCTGGGCAATTTCATTATCATCATTAATTTCAGAACCCGGCATGGTAATGAACATGGTGAAATCTGAAATTTCGTCTTCTGAATAAGAAGTTTTCGCCTCTTCTGTTGTGGAATCTCCTGCTGTGTCAGAAGACTCGGTTGTAGTCTCTGTTGTAGATGATGTACTACTGTCATCTGTTGTTGTAGCGCCACCGCAGCCAGCCAGCATGGTTACTGTCATGGTAACGCCAAGTAATAAAGCTGTTAATTTTTTCAGTTTCATATTTGCCTCCCTCTTGTTTGTTTTAGAAACATTTGATGATTTTATTATACCTTTTCACCACGTGTAAACAACCCGAAAAACTCTAACTGAAAACCCGATAAACTATAGTTTATCGGGTTTTGCAAACGCAAGCCGTACAAAATTGTAACCACCAGGATACAACACATGATAAGAACGGCCTTTCATACACAATACTACATTTCAAACTGATCCACAATTTCTGCCAACTGCCGTGCAATATTCTGATTCTCCTGCGCCTGATTCCGGATCGTATCTGCCACTACAGCAAGCTTTTCATTCTTATGTACAATGCCGCCTATTGCTTCCCGATCCTGTTGGGTAATTTCATGGACATCTTCTATGTGCTCGCCAATCTGACTGACTGACTGTTCCAGCTGCCCGATTGCGATATTTATTTCATCCAACTGTTTCTTAATTACTTCCGCAGCCGACCGGTTATCCGTTGACTGACTTGCAAAATTTTCAAACTGCCGTACAACACTTTGTTCCATATAACCCATCATATCATTAAAGCAATTATTAACACTGTCAATACTGTCATTTGCTTCCGCACAAATCTGCTGGATATTGGTTGCCGTTAATTTGGATGTATCAGCAAGTGCGCCGATTTCACCCGCAACAACAGCAAAGCCCTTTCCGGCCTCGCCGGCTCTTGCTGCTTCAATGGACGCATTAAGAGATAAAAGATTCGTTTTATTTGCAATACTCAGTATTTCCATTGCCAGCTGATTAATTTTTGATAACCCATTCAGACTGGAAATTGCATTTTTAACAGAAGTTCTGGTTGTTTTCAGCTCTTCCTTTCCTTTTTCATATGCTTCCCTGGCACTTGACTGCATCTCCATTGCATTTACTTTCACTTTTCTGCTCATATCATCTGAATCCCGGATTTCTTTCATAATGCTCTCCACAATGGCATTGATATTCCCTATTTCTTCATACACATGGGCAATCGCATCATTTGTGCTTTCCAGAGAGGCAGACAGCTGCTCCGTTGTCGCCGTCTGATCCGTCATATCATCTACGAGTTCTACTGCTGAATTCTGTAAATCATCCGCTTTTCCATGCAAAGTGCCGCAGCACTCCCGAAGAGTCTGGACAATATCTCTCAACGAACGGATCAGTGTACCTGTTGCTCTTGAAATACTTCCCAACTCGTCCTTTCTTGTATAATGCTTTTCTATTTCATCATTTTCTTTGATATCAAATTGCTGTAGCGCGAGGATTCCGTTTTCGATCGGTTTCATCGGCCGCATCATCCGGTTTATAATGATCACGGAAACCACCCCAAGCACAAGCAGAATAGCTGCACACAAAAGTATCAGATTTGTCCGCATGGTTATTGCTGAATCAAACAATTCCTCGTAACTGTCTTTAATAATAAACAGCCATCCACGGTCTGCCATGTAATAATAGGAGTCAATATAGTCTTTTCCATTCTCTTTGTGCTCGACATAACCGCCAACAGAATTGGGGGTATCCTTATATTTCTCACATAACTGCAGCAGATACTCTTCCTCTGTTTCTGTAGCAACCATTTCCGGCTGATGGTGGAAAATATATTTATGATCCTTTACATTAATCATGCAGTAAGTTGCATGTTCCATTCCATTCATTCCAAGGCTGTCCAGTTTATTGACAAGACCTGCCGTATAAATTCCTCCTCCAACAAGTCCTGCAGGATTCCCACTTTCATCATAGATCGCCCGATACATGGAGACAATCTGATCGCCGCTTGCCGGTGATATAATGATTCCTGTATTATATACCCCATCCGTTGCAAGCAGGATATCCTGTAATGCTTGCAGGGAATCACCCTCTCTTGTAGTGATGCCAACAACACCTGCATTGGTATGGGCAAGTACATGGGTATTCCATTCACTTACATACAATCCCTCCAGATTATTTATATCCGCAGAAAAGGATTCCGTATATTTCTGTGCCGCATCAATTGCTGATTTATTTTCCGGATTTTTGAGGACATTCAAAATTTCTCCTGCCTTACTGTATGCTGACAGAATCACCTCGGATTCCTGTACATAATTATCCACAATCTGGCTTCTCTCCTGTACGATTGTCTGCAGATTGTCTGTTGCCGTTGTACTTACATTTTGTGTAATTCCATATACCACCATTATGGAAAGACACGTCATGACAACAACCTGCATGAGCAGAATTGCCCCTATAATCTTTCTTGCAAGTGAAACTCTGGTTTTTTCTCTACTCAATTAATTTTCCTCCTTAATTATATTAAATAGTGTCGGGGCAAAAGCCCCGATCACTTTCTTAAGTTCGAAATACTCCATGACATTCTCAAACATCTTATGTGTTTTCCTATCCGTCCGCAACCGGATGAGTTCTAGTATTATCCCCGAAAAACTCTAGAACCAAAAAGCCTCATACAGACCCGATTCTCATTCATATTTCATACAGGGCTCTGTCTTAAATTCATATTGTCTATCGCTGTGCCATCCCATCCTTCTATTCGGTCACACCCGCATTTTTGCGGTATTTACTCGGCGTACATCCCTTCTGCTCAATAAACTTACTGATGAAATAATCCGTATCACGGTATCCGACTTCTTCTGCGATCTGACTGATCTTCTTATCGGTCTTAAGCAACTCCTGTGCTGCTTCATTAATCCGGTATTCACATAAATAATCCTTAAAGGATTGTCCATACTTTTTACGGAAAATCTGTCCCAGGTAGGAGCTGTTTACAAAGTACTTCTTACTCAGATCCCGGAGTGTCAGGTTATCTGCAAAATGCTCTTTAATTTCTCTCTCGATATCCTGCAATATTCCTCTGGATACATTTTTGCGGAGCTGGATCAGATATACCGCATAATCACAGGCAAATCTTCGAAGATGCGCCCGGCTTCCTCTTGTGATTCCGGTATCAAAAACATTTTCGCTGATATACTGCATCACCTCTTCCTGGTCTACGGTTTCATCCTGTTCTACGGCCAGCTGAATCAGCTGGAACAACAGATAATTGGTATTTATTGTCACCAGATCCCTCGCCATTCCTAAGTTTTCCATCTCCTGGAACAGTTCATCCACGCTGCCATGAATCCCATTTACATCATTCTGCTCTACCGCTGTGATCAGATGATCCAGACTCTGTTTGCAAAGGACGATTTTTCCTTCTCCGACCTGCATTTCTTCTTCATAGCAGTAAACCGTTTTCTCCTGACGGAATCCTTTCGAGGAACGCAGTGCACAGGCTGCCGAATAAGAATGTGATAATTTATTCGGCTCTTCTACCCTTTTTCCTGCAAGCAATATCACAGAAAAATCAATATGTTCATTCATCCTTTCTGCAAACCAGAGTAAAAATTCATCCCGGTCCATCATACGCTCTGCTGCCATATAATCTGCATATACAAACCCTATTTCATAGTCCTCTTCATAATCAAGCAATTCCCGAAACAAATGAGAACCATCATCTTCCAGAATTTCCATTGCATAATCATACATTTGGCTGCGGATCACCTGCAGTTCACTGTCAGAGAGCTCTTCAATATCCGAAATATTCTGCATACTGATATGAATGTAGCGTAAGCCTCCATCCCCAAGCCGTAAACGCTCTTTCACATACTTAAGCTCCTCTTCGTTCTGCTTTCCCCGTAAAAGTGCAATAATATACTGCTTCAACTGCATTTCCTGCATCCGGCGCTCATTTTCCGCATTTTGTTCAGTAACCGCCAGACTGCTTTTGGCCTTACGGATCAGCTCCAGCAATGCTTCCTTCTGAACCGGTTTTACCAGATAATCCATACAGGCATAGCGGATCGCTTTCTGCGCATAGGAAAAATCATTATACCCGCTGAGTATAATAAAAAACGCATCGGAAATCTGTCTTCCCCTGATCTGCTCAAGCAGCTCCAATCCTGACATCACAGGCATCTTAATATCGGTAATTACAAGGTCAGCCTCATGATCCTCAAGATAAAGCAGGGCTTCTTTTCCATTGGACGCCATCTTAACGATTTCACAGCCTTCAGCTGCCCAGTCGATGAGTACAGACAGTCCCTGCAAAATAAATGGTTCATCATCTACAAGCAACACCTTCATTTGAATAGTAATCCTCTTCTATATTATTCTTTCACAAAACTGCACTTTCCGGAATGCGGATCACCAGAAACGTCCCGATTCCTTTTTCACTTTCCATTTCAAAGGACACCTGATCTTTCGTTGCCATCTTAAGCCTTAGACAGGCATTCAGTACACCGACATGCTTCTTTTTACGGATGTCATCAATCTGTACATGATTCATTCTGTGATTGAGCAGCTTTACTTCATCCTCATCCATTCCATTACCGGTATCCTCTACTTCCATGATCAGACAATTCTCTTTCCAATAGACACGTAAATAAATCCAGCAGGGAACCGATTTCTTTTCGACTCCATGTACACAGGAGTTCTCTACAAAGGTAACAAGAGCAAGCTTTGGAATCTTCACGCTCTGACATTCTCTGGAAACATCAATTTCATAAGACAACCTGTCACCAAACCGGTACTTTTGCAGCTCCAGATATGCCTTAATAAAGCTCACTTCTTCTTCAATCGTTGTATCATCTGTATTCCATTCCACATTCTGCCGTTCAAGAATAGCAAGACGTTCTACCATCGCAGCTGTTTCATTTTCTTTTTTCAGGACACAGTGCATACGGATACTTTCCAATACGTTAAACAGAAAATGAGGATTAATCTGACTGTATAGTGCCAAAAGCTCTGCCTGCTGCCTTGCGATATCAATTCCCTGTTTTTCCAGCCGGTCCTTATATACCGTCCGGATCAGTTCCTTCATACGCCGGACCATCTGGTTATAGTTCCACATCAGGGCGCTGATTTCATCCGTGCCCTGAATATACTCCAGCTCTTCGATCTCCTCCGTATCCATACGGTCAAATGCTGTGCTTAATTCTCCAAGCCGCTGTGCAAAGGACCGGTTAATCAGGGATACCAACGCAAGCGGCAGTAATACATTTACCAGAATCAGACACAGAATCAACAGGAAATGATCCTGAATACTTGGAAGAATACCTCCCGAAGGCTGCATAATTAAAATCCGGAATGGCTCACCACATATGAAAAAATCACGTTCCAGCCGGATATTCTCCTTTCCTGTCAGATATTCATAGTCAATTTTCGTTCTGAGATTTCCATCATTGGTAAACAGAATCCGGTCTCCTGAGCAGACCATCACCGGTGCATTGTAACGCATATCCTGAAAACGCCGTACCAGATTCACGTAATCAACCGTTACCGCAACATATTTCTCTTTCTGCAGATCCCGGTAATAATCCATCCTTCGGATCATCACAATTGTTCGATTACTCACTACATTGATATTGTTTTCCTTATAATTAAAGATCACCGTCATATCCCTGTCCTTCTGCTGATATTCCAGGAATAACGTACTGTCAGCAACCGAGTCCAGACGATAAAAAAGACCTCCGTTCACAATATCGTCATTATCTCCATAAAACATAACCTGAAAGCGTTCTGAATTCATATTTCCCAGAAAGGGATCCGTACTGAACCTTCTGCTCTCTTCAAAAAATTCAAGCGGGGAAGAAAAGGACTGTTCCAAAAACAGATTCAGTGTGCGGTTAATATATACACTGTTTGTAAAATCAATGGCTTCCTCAAACGTATAGGCCAGATCTGCCTCTACGGCAGATGCAATGCTTGCAAATTCCTTCTGCTGCTGTTGATGCTCATTATCAAACACAATATACAGAATCACTGCATCTGTCAGAACAAGTGGGAAAAGCACACAGACCACATAAAGAATGAGTAACTTTTTACGGATACTATAATCGTCCATCCATCGTTGAAGCCGATCCATCAGCCCTTTCATCTGCTGCTTCCCCCTTGTTTTTTCTGATTCCTTACTTCATATTTTCCATATACCGTATTAATTCTGCACGATTTCTCCTACCAGATCCGGTAATTGCCACTCAATGCAAGGAATGCAAAGAAATACAGGCAATTATCATAATATCTCCGGTCACCTTCCCTTAGAGGCATCCGGAAGAATTCCTCCAGCCACTTTTTTGCAATCTGGATACTTTCTTCATCCTTCGTCCGTCCAAGAACGGAAAGAATTCCCTGTGTAGTAGTAACCTGTAATCCGACCGGATGAAGAGCCGGTTCATGAAGACTTGTTCCATCCACCTCATAGATTTCGAAGGGATCCTCGTCCCACCGTGCATCCAGAAACCGTAACAGCTTTTCCGGTGCTTCATATTGTCCTTCATCGATTCCAAACCATTCATAATCCAGTCCGATATTTGCCACGGTACGGTACGCATCACTGAAAAACCAGTCATGTCGATCAGTTGTCCACGGTAACGGGCGGCTCATGGGCTGACCGTCAAACTCGGCATACTCGGCACTCATTCCGGTCTTTGGGTGGCAGGCCTTTGCCAGATATTTCCGGCTTACCTTTGCAGCCTCTTTAAAGAACAACCGGTCTTCCTCATCTGCCCACAGTGCAAACAGTTCATAAAAGTGCGGCAGGTGGTAGGAAGGATCGGTAAAATCACTTCCCGGCACAAATAAAATCTGCCTGTTTTCATGATTCCACATAGGATAGCCCGGTCTTCCGTTCTCTCCCTTATGGATACAGGCTCTTAAGATCTTCCTTGCCTGCCCGGAATAGCAGTAAATCCCTTCCCCGTCACCCCAGCGGTGAGAGGCAAAAAACAGTGCCATGGCAAAGAATTCTTCCCCATCCGGAGCTGCTCCATTGGCATTACGTGTCCCGTCAAGTCCGCAGGACCACGCAAAATAGCTTCGCTTTCTCCCTCTTCCATCCACATATAAGTGCATGCCCATTTCCAGATACGGTCAAACTCTTCCTTCTTATCCATCTGGACACAGATCATCATACCATAAGACATGCCTTCTGTCCTTGCATCATGATTTCCGGTATCCTCCAGATATCCCATATCTTCCCCCGCCGGATGGTAAATCCGCTCTTCCTCACTTCCGTAAAAGAACGTTTCAAAAATTTCATTCAGACGGTTATTTATTTCCTGATCCTCTTTTCCGATCAGGGAAAATAAATTGCGGTATTGTTTCGTTTCAAAAGCTGCCATAAATAAAAACCTCCTTTGTGATAAATACATCGTACCTTAAGTATACACACAAAGTATACACACAAACAAGGTTTTCTTTCTCTTCGAAAACCGGCTTATGCTAATCAATTATTGCTATTCTGCAGCAATACCAGACCATTCTTTCAACCGTAGTATCAGCCCTCAATAATCAGATATCTGCCGTCTCCGATTTCGAACACTTCATCCGCATTGAGGATTTCATCTTCATCTGCACCATCCATATCGATGCCCTCTTCTTCAAAGAAGTCCCAGACTTCACGCAGGGAATTCACGACCACTGCAAAATTCTCCTCAAGAAACTCTTCCGCTTCTTCCAAAGAAGACACCACATCCCCCTCCGGGAAAAGCTGCTCCTGATTTTCCAGAAAACACTGTAATACTGCATCATCATATTGCATCGTTATACCTCCTCGATCCCTTTCTCCGGGATAAATACTCTGTTATTGATTAATTTTTCCTGTTCCTTCACCCGCTCTACTGCCATCTGTCCGAAAATCAGCTGTGAATTGTAAGAGCCCTTTCCTCTCTTATCCACCTTCTCATAGGTTCCTTCCGGAGTAAGTAAATGTGCCTTTTCGGTATCACGAAGCTGTATGGACAGAATATCCATAAGCCGCTTCTGAAGCTCCGGCTTTTCTACCGGGAACATGATTTCCACACGACGTTCCAGGTTTCTCGGCATCCAGTCTGCACTTGCACAGTAAAACTCCGGCTTGCCATCATTTTCAAAATAAAAGATCCGGCTGTGTTCGAGGAAATTACCCACAATGGAACGGACACTGATCCGGTCTCCGATCCCCGGCAGCCCCACACGGACACAGCAGATTCCACGCACGATCAGGTCAATCTTCACGCCGGCTTCCGCCGCTTCATAGAGGGCTGCAATAATGTCCTTATCGCAAAGGCTGTTTACCTTGGCAATGATATGTCCTTTTTCACCGGCTTTGGCATGCTTCATTTCCCTCTCGATGAGATAAAGGAAACGATCCTTTAACCACAGTGGTGCAAGGGATAGCTTATTCCAGCTTAACGGCTCAGAATAGCCGGAAAGCATATTGAATACGGCGGTTGCATCCTCCCCGATGGAAGGGTTGCAGGTAAGCAGTCCCATATCTGTATAAAGCTTTGCGGTCGCATCATTATAGTTACCGGTTCCCAAATGCACATATCTGCGGATACCGTCTTCTTCACGACGTACCACAAGCGTGATCTTGCTGTGGGTCTTTAATCCGACAAGACCATAGATGACATGGCAGCCGGCCTTCTCTAACATCTTCGCCCATACGATGTTATTCTCTTCATCAAAACGTGCCTTTAGTTCCACAAGCACCGAAACCTGCTTGCCGTTTTCTGCCGCCTGGGCAAGTGCTGCGATAATCGGTGAATTGCCGCTCACACGGTAGAGCGTCTGCTTGATGGCAAGCACCTCTTTATCCCTTGCTGCCTGACGGATGAAATCCACCACCGGTGTAAAGGTTTCGTAAGGGTGGAAAAGCAGGATATCCTGCTTTTTAATCTGATCAAAAATATTACAGTCTGCCGGAAGCTCCGGTACAGGCTGTGGCTTCGGATAGGACTTCTCCTTTAAGTGGTCGAAGCCCTCAAGTCCGTACATCTTCATTAAAAAGGTAAGATCTAAGGGTCCGTCAATTTCATATACATCCTGCTTTTCGATGTTCAGCTCCCGCTCAATGATCTCTAACAGACGATCGTCCATTCCCTTCTCTACTTCCAGACGGATTGCCTGACCCCACTGACGCTTTTTGAGCTGCTTTTCGATTTCCTTTAACAGATCCTCCGCTTCATCCTCTTCAATCGTAAGATCCGCATTTCTCATAATACGGAACGGATGCGCACAGACAATCTCATAATTCAGGAACAGCTTCTCTATATTCCGCTCAATGACTTCTTCAAGGGGAATGAGGAGCCGCTCCCCCTCTTCGCCCGGGAGCTCAATAATTCTTGGAAGGACACTCGGCACCTGAACCGTTGCGAATTCCAGAATTTCTCCTCCGTCCTTCTTCCGGACGAGTGCCCCGATATTAAGTGACTTATTCCGGATCAAAGGAAACGGTCTGGACGAATCTACCGCCATTGGCGTCAGTACCGGATAAATATTCTCTTCATAATAACGGTCCACATACTCTGCTTCTGCTTCACTTAACTGCTCATGCTCCTTTATAACACGTACTCCGTTTATCTTAAGCTGGGGAAGCAGCGAATGATTATAAATCCGGTACTGCTCTTCCACCAGGTCATGCGTCTGTTTCGTAATCTGCTTTAGCTGCTCCTTCGGTGTCATTCCCGCAATGTCCTTCTTGTCATAACCGGCATTTACCATATCCTTTAAGGACGCCACACGTACCATGAAGAATTCATCCAGATTGGAGGAGGTGATGCTCAGGAATTTCAAACGTTCAAATAATGGATTATTCTTGTCCTTTGCCTCACTCATGACTCTGCGGTCAAACAGAAGCCAGCTCAATTCCCGGTTTACATAATATTCAGGATTATCGTATTTTAGTTTTCCCATTTTTTATACTAATGCCCTTTCTCTTCTCTCTCTAAATCATGTCAAATATCCATAGGAATGCAAGAATTCTATGTCCATATTGCCATGATCTGCATAGCTCTGGATAATTACAATTTATCCAGGGTTCTCTTCTGCCGGATGACCGGCCGGATATTAAACACTTCGGTAAAGAACTCTGCCCGGTGTCCGAAAAGTCCCCGCTCCAAGGTAATGTCCTCATTTGTTTCCACGGTAATGAGGAGCTGTTCCTCCTTCGGAAGAATCCTGATATTCTTAAACTTCTGCTTATGGCTCCGGTCAAGTCCGTTTGCCAGCCGAAGCATGGCAAGAAGCTTTGTCATCCGTAAGTAGGATTCCTTATCCATGCTTGTGGTCTTTTCCATCTGTTCATAATAGTCAAACGGAATGTGGTTGTACTTGACTACATTCGCTACGATTTCACGTTCCAGATGCGACAGTCCGATAATTTCCGTTGCCATGATAATCCGGTAGGAACATTCGCCCAGCTCTACCATACTGATATACTTCCCGCAATCATGAAGAATGGTTGCAATCTGTAAAAGCAGCCGGTCACGTTTCGATAAGCCGTGTACCTTCTTCATGCTGTCGAAAATCCGTAACGCAATCTGCTCCAGGGTTTCACTGCGCTTCTTACTTCCCTGATACCGCTTGCTGATCGACTTTGCACAGGCAATGATGTCCTTTTCAAAATCGTGGGATACCGGAAGCAGGTTATTGCGTTCCGCATATTCATAAGCAATACCGTCACAAAGTGTCACACCCGGTGCCCAGATCGTTTTGGCTCCGGTATCCTCCATAATCCGGTGTACCATAAGAAGTGAAATATAAAGCGCCGGCATATCCTCCTCCGGCATATCAAGAAGCCTCGAAAGCTCAAGCGTGCTTTTCATCCGGCTCTTTTCCATAAACTCTTCAATCTGCTCCCTGGTCGTGATATCTCCCTTTCCTTCCTTCCGGTAATAGTGCCGGATCAGACGGGAAATATAATCATCGACAATAATCAGATTCTCGATCACACGATCCTTCAGATACAGCTTTTTATAAACAGAAAGCTGGGATTCCACAATCTCTCCGATTAAATTCTGGTACTGGCTTAAAGATGCATTCAGGAAATTCATGCTCTCCCGCAGGCGCAGTACACCAAGCTTCAGGTTCTGTGTGGAAACCAGCGTATCCTTATCAAACAGGGAAATCTGGATACTGCCGCCACCAATGTCCACAATGGCGGTTCCCTTTTCAATAATTTCATCAAACTGCTGCCCCTGTAAGGCAATGGACTTATAATCCAGAAACCGCTGCTCGGAATTGCTTAAAATATCCATCTCAATTCCGGTACGCAGCCGTACCTGATCGGTCAGAATTGCCCGGTTCTTACTTTCACGGATCGCGCTTGTTCCGTACGCCTTATAATCGGTCACCTGATAGGTCTTCATAATATCCGAAAACTCATGCAGGATCATACACAGCTCATCCACACGTTCAAAGCTTAATTTCCCGGTCGTATAGCTTTCCGTCCCCATATCAATGCTGTACCGGATATGATCGATCTGCCTCATTCCATTCTTCTTCGAGACCTCAAAAATCTTCATGGAAAGCTCATAAGAACCGATATCAATCGCCGCAAAGGTCTTTACTGCCATGGTATTTTACTCCTTTTTTCCAAGTATGTAATCAATGAACTGCTGGGCACACCGGCCGGATAAGCCGCCATGGGCAAGCTCCCATTTATTTGCTTCAAGCAGCAGCTCTTCTTCTGCCATCTGCACGCCGTAGCGGTCTGCCAGAGTCTTTACAATGTTCTGGAACTGCTTTTTATCCGGAGCAGCAAAGAAAATGGTTACCCCAAACCGGGAAACGAGCGACAGCTTTTCCTGTACGGTATCTCCGGAATGCAGGTCTTCTCTCCGGTCATCCTTGTCGGAAAAGCTTTCCTTAATCAGGTGTCTGCGGTTCGAGGTTGCATAGATCAAAACATTCTTCGGCTTCTTTTCAAGACCTCCTTCGATCACCGCCTTCAGATACTTGTACTCAATTTCAAAATCCTCAAAGCTTAAGTCATCCATATAGATGATAAATTTGTAATTCCGGTTCTTGATCTGGGTAATGACATCATTCAGATCCTGGAACTGATGCTTATACACTTCAATAATACGCAGTCCCTGATCGTAATATTCATTCGCAATGCCCTTAATGCTGGATGATTTTCCGGTACCGGCATCGCCGAATAACAGACAGTTGTTAGCCTTTCTTCCTTCGACAAAAGCCTCGGTATTGTCAATGAGCTTCTTCTTCGGGATTTCATAGCCGATGAGATCATTCAAGTACACATGCGCAATATTCTGGATCGGTACAATCTGCACCCCATTCTCATCATGAACCACACGGAATGCCTTATGCAGGCCGAACCTGCCAACCCCGTAATCCTTATAAAACTCCGTAAGGGTCGCCTTCATCTCCTCCGGCGTATGGTTCCTTGCAAACTTCTGAGCCAGGGAACAGATCCGCTCACGGATGCGGCTGTTATACACCTTGGACTCGGAATCACTTGAAACATAATCCGTAATCAGTGAAAAGTCCCGAACCTGTAAAGCTTCCGTCATCTTCGTAAAATCATAATCAAAAAATTCTTTAAAAATCACAATATCATGCAGCACTGCCTGGTTAATGGTCCCTTCCACTTCCCCACGAATCTCACAGGCCCTGCTGTAGCTGTTTTCATTGTTTACCAGAAGATTACTTAAATAGCAGTGCCAGAGATTCCCGTGAAATCCATGGTTACCGGCAATTTCCAGAAGCCGGTGCATGCAGTCATATAAAAGTCCTGCAAGATCCTCCCGGTTATAATAATCATCCTCATAGTGCTCCATGAGCCATGCCATATCAAAAAGAAGGGTTCCTTCCTCCTTCTCAAAATCCTTATATACGATCAGTTCCTGTTCTCTCATCGGTCTTTCTTCTCCTTAGTAGTTTCCAAGTATCCGGAAGTTCAATGCTTCCTCCTTTAACCCCCGCAGTGCATTCTGCACAGCAGCATCCTTCAGATTGCCGTTGCAGTCAATGAAAAAGCGGTACTCAAACCCTTTATCCTTAACAGGCCTGCTTTCGATCCGGCTCATATTCAGATTGTTGTAAATAAAATGGGACAGAATATGATACAGTGCACCACTTTCATGCGGCAGTTCAAAGCAGACGCTGATCCGCTGTGCCTTTTCCAGGAAAATCTTCTTTCCGCTGATCACGATAAAGCGGGTTGCATTATCACTGCACTGATGAATACCGCGCTGTAAGATGGTAAGTCCGTAACGCTTCGCCGAATATTCGCTGGCAATGGCTGCCTGTGTCTTATCGTTGTCTTCCGAAACCTTGCGTGCCGCAAAGGCGTTATTCTGCATTTTAATCTGCTCCCAGTCCGGATGGGTGTTTAAAAACTGCTCTGTCTGCATCAGGGACTGCGGATGGGAATAAACCTTCCGGATATCGGAAAGTGCTGCCCCCGGAACGCCCAAAAGGCAGTGATTAATCGGAATAATCTGCTCTCCGACAATGACATTTTCAAATTCTACTAAAAGATCATAAATCTCACTCACAATTCCTACTGTGGAATTTTCGATCGGCAGTACGGCAAAATCGGCCTTTCCGTCTGCAACATACTCCATCGCTTCCCGGAAGGTATCGACATGATCACAGTCAATCTCCCTGCCGAAAAACTGTTCCATGGCAAGCTGTGAATAGGCTCCCTCTGCTCCCTGAAAAATAACCTTCGTATGCTCATCCACAAGTTCTTTGCAGATCGTAAAGGAAAACATATCATTCTTCTCATGCTCTAAAAGTATCCCATACTGCAGCTTGCGGCTTAGGGACATCAGCTGCGTAAACAGCTCCTCCACGCCTTTCCTGTTCTCCTCTTTCCGGGCAAGCCCACAGACCTTCTGAAGCTTCTCTGTTTCACGCTGCTTATCAAAAACAGGCTTATGATTCTCAATTTTATATTCGGCGACCCTTTTGCAGATGTCCATTCTCTGTTCATACAGTTCGACAAGCTGCCGGTCGATTTCATCAATGTCTTTGCGTAACTGTGTTAAGTCCATATTCTTTTCTCTTTCTCTTCATTTATGTAGCGTATGTAACAGTTCAGCCATGCCCATTCATAAGC
>FR902979.1:54370-57021 GCA_000438155.1 Firmicutes bacterium CAG:95 | reverse complement strand
CAGTGTTGTGGTTGTCCTACAATGTAGATGTCCTGTGTTGTAGATACTCTGCATTGTATTCATCCCGTGTTATAGTTGCAGGATATGTTGATCACCTTTATAATGAAAATAGTCAGAGTGAACATTATGGGAGGTATGCAATGAAACGACCGGTAGGAAAATTATTTGTCCATCTGTTTGCAATCACGGGAATTGCAGGAACAGATCTTTATATTAAGAAGCAGATTGAGGAAAAGAAGGAGATGAACTGCTGCGAACCGATCTGTAGGGGAAAGCTGCTGCTTCGCAGATATCATAATAGGGGAGCATTTCTGAATCTTGGAGAGAAGAATCCACAGCTTGTTGCGGCAATTTCTGTTGGAATGACGGTTTTTGCTTTACTGCTCTTTATCTCAACCTTTTCATTTCTTGGGAAGGGAATGCTGCGCTGGGGTCTGACGATGCTGCTTGGAGGGGCGTTCAGTAACACCTATGACCGTCTCAAACGGAAATATGTGGTGGATTATGTGAGCTTCAATGTGCCATGGGAAGCCTTTCGGAAGATCGTGTTTAATATTGGGGACTTTGCCATTATGATCGGCGCGCTGGTGTCGGTGCTTTCCGAGGTGTGATAAGAGGTATGCAGGTTGTTTTAGGCGGCAATAAGGTCATCTGCCCATTAAGAAATGCTGATTTGTTTAAATATTCCGAGGCATCGATCAGCTTAAGCGTTTACATGCCTCTATAAGATTAAACCTTCAAGGACATTGAAGTGTTGAAGTATTGAAGTATGGAGCAGATGGAGACATCGGTATAACTGAAGTATGGAGCAGATGGAGACATCTATATAATTGAAGTATGGAGCAGATGGAGGCATCTATATAATTGAAGTGTTGAGTAGGCAAAGTGAATTGGACATATTTCGCCGTTGAAAGGTGTGGTATGTCCAATTTTTTATTTCATTTTTCTATGAAATCTGTAAAAATGAAAAATTTTGGATGTTTTTTTCTTATTTGCTCTCATTATGTCCAAAATAGAACAGAAAATTTGAAATGATTCCTCAAAGGGCGTTAGGTTTTGGACATATTGAGTGATAATTTTAGGAATATATCCAAAATGGTGACAGAGAATCAGGAGATCAAATAATCAATATAAAGAAGATTAAAAAGTTATTGACAAAACCAAAAAATAGTTATATTGTATTAATTAAGTAATACAGCAACACAAAGCAGCAACAACACAAAGCAGCAACAGTGCAAAACAGCAACAGTGCAAAATAACAGCAGTAAAGCCTATATAGTTATCAATAGGAGGACGGCGGTCCTTCTAAGAGCAGGACTGTACTGACGAAACAGAAAGGAAGAGGCGTATGGCGTGGAAACTGGATTCAGACAGACCGATTTACGCGCAGATTCTGGAAATCATTCAGATGCAGATCATTTCCGGAAAGTATCAGCCGGGAGATAAGATTCCGAGTGTCAGGGAACTGGCAGCAGATGCGGGCGTGAATCCAAACACAATGCAGAAGGCGTTGTCAGAGTTAGAGCGGAGTGGATTAATACTGACACAGAGAACGAGTGGAAGGACGGTGACGGATGACATGGAGCTGATTCAGAAGATGCGTGATGAAATTGCAAGAGGTCAGGTTCAGGAATTCATCAATAAGATGAAGGACATGGGATTTGATAAGAAAGAAATTTTGCAGATTCTCAAAGAAAGTGAATCATAAGCCGGACGGAAGAGCATCCATAATGAAAAGGAACAAAGTATAGGAAGCAAGAGCATCCATAATAAAAAAGAAATAAAGTACAGGCAGCAAGGGATAAAGAAACAAAACATAAAACACAGGAAGCAAAACACAAAGTACAGGAAGCAAAGTACAAGACATATAGCATATCGGATTATGAGCTGTTTGGACAGCAGGAGGAGAAACATGAACGAATTAGTGCAGATCTGTGATCTGACCAAGGTTTATGAACGGAAAAAGGTCGCAGTAAATCATATGAACCTGATGATTCCATCAGGACGTATTGTAGGTCTTTTGGGACCGAACGGAAGTGGGAAGACCACATTAATTAAGATGTTAAGCGGGCTGCTTGTACCGGATCAGGGAACGATCCGGATTAATGGCAATGCTCCGGGACCTGTTACCAAGGCAGAGGTTTCGTATCTGCCGGAGAGAACCTATTTCAGGGAAAGCATGAAGGTTTCACAGCTGATTGCATATTTTAAGGACTTTTATGCGGACTTCCGTCCAGAGAGGGCAATGCAGATGCTGAATAATCTGCAGATTGATCCGAATGCACCGTTAAAGACACTT
The DNA here is from genome assembly GCA_000438155.1 of Firmicutes bacterium CAG:95. Lineage (GTDB taxonomy): Bacteria > Bacillota > Clostridia > Lachnospirales > Lachnospiraceae > Suilimivivens. The sequence goes on along the minus strand of FR902979.1, from coordinate 54,722 downwards.
TCCAAGGGTACAAAGGAAAAGGTACAGCTCATTATGGTCATGAGCCGAGATGCCAGACTTTATCTGCTGGATGAACCGATTGCAGGTGTGGATCCGGCGGCCCGCGATTATATCTTAAGAACCGTCATCAGCAATTACAATGAACAGGCGTCTATTATTATTTCCACACATCTGATTACGGATGTAGAGAATGTACTGGATGATGTTGTTTTCATTCGTGACGGCAGGGTCCTTCTCACCGATACGGTAGAAAATATCCGTGAGGTCAAGGGAAAGTCCGTGGATCAGTATTTCAGGGAGGTGTTCGCATGTTAGGAAAATTAATGAAGCAGGAATGGCTGTCCACATGGAA